>JBGTBX010000194.1:0-3180 GCA_041749115.1 Gemmatimonadaceae bacterium | reverse complement strand
CGAGGCGTGGCAGGACGATCTTCTGATCGTGCCGAAGCTGCCGCCCCTCGTGCGCTATTCCGTCTACGCCGCCACGTTCTATCTGACGATGCTGTTCGGGAACTTCGGGGGGTCGGAGTTCATCTATTTTCAGTTCTGATGTCTGCACGTGCGGCGTGCTGCATGCGTCATCTGCGGCGAAGGGTGAAGGTGCCCGCGACGGTGCTGGAGCATCGGCCGTGGGCGTGGCCGCGCATCTCGAGGACGTGCGAGGGGGTCGGCAGGAACGTGTCGGCCACGAGCGACACGCCGGGGCACAAAGACGTCCCGAGTCCGCCGACGACGAGCATGCAGAACCCCCCGCGAGACTCTTCAGCCGAGCCTGTTGTCCCGGATCAGTGCCTTGGGGACCAGCGCGACCCGAACCAACTCAACCATAGACGACTCCGACGCAGGTTCGGAAAAGCCGACGTGTGCCACACTGAACAGCGGTCAAAGCGGAATTCGTCATACTGAGGACTGCCACCCCGCCGTCGCGAAAGAGGAGGCCAGGTGGGCCGTAATGGGACGAGGATGCCATGCTGTACGAGTTCATCACCACGTATCGCGATGCAATCATTACGAGGGCAAGGGAGAAACTGACGGCACGGCCATGGCCTGCCGCGTCGGCCCAAGAACTCGAGAACGGCGTGCCGCTTTTTCTCACCCAACTCTCGGAGACGCTCCGATCGGAATCAACCGGCACGACACGTTCGCAGGGTGCGATCGGCTCCAGCGCGACGCTCCACGGGGGCGAACTGCTGGCCTTGGGGTTTAGTGTGTCTCAGGTCGTCCACGACTATGGTGACATCTGTCAGGCCGTGACCGAGATCGCCATCGAACAGAATGCCCCCATTACCACCGACGAATTCAGGACCCTGAATGCCTGTCTCGACACTGCGATCGCGGAGGCGGTGACGGAGCATGCCCGCATCACCGCCGAATCGAGGTCAGTCGAGGAGTCCGAGCGCTCGGGACACGTGGCTCACGAGACGCGCGATCTGCTCAATACCGCGATCCTTGCATATCAGACGCTGAAGCGGGGCACCGTCGCGATCAACGGCAGTACCGGGGCGGTGCTGGGCCGAAGCCTGATGGGGCTGCGCGACCTCGTCGACAGCACGCTGTCCGATATTCGAATTGCCGCCAATCAGCAGCGACGCGAGCGCCTGTCGGTAAAACCGTTCCTCAATGACATCGGAATCGCTGGCGGCCTGCACGCTGAGTCCCGCGGACTGCAATTCGCGATCGAGCCTGGCGATCCTGGATGGGCGGTGACCGCAGACCCGCAGCTGCTCGGGTCGGCGGTGACCAATCTCTTGAACAATGCCTTCAAATACACGCTCCCGGGTGGACGCGTAGTCCTCCGGGCACGGCTGGGCGGGGACGCGCGCCTCTTGATTGAGGTGGAAGACGAATGCGGTGGCATTCCCGACAGCGAAGGCGACCCGTTCCAATCCTTCGGCAAGCGTCGCGGGCGCGACCGGACGGGCCTCGGACTGGGGCTCTCGATTGCCCGAAAAGCCGTCAGGGCGCACGGGGGGGACATCCACATTCGCAACATCCCGGATAAAGGCTGCGTCTTCATCATCGACCTGCCACTGGCGAAGGACGCGCCGGTTTCGCCTGGCGTCGCACCCTAACTCGTCATCGCGGTCAGCAAGGCAGTCCGATTCCCCAGCCCGAGCCGGCGTACGCCGACCATAGCGCAAGGTTCCTGCGCCAGGTTGCGTGAAGCCTTGATTGATGGCCGTTTCATTTCAACATTATTGGGAGACGCTAAGCGGCTCGCCCCATGTCTGAGAATCTTGCGGCCAAGCGGCTTCTCGATCTGTTACCGGCCATCTTGCAGCGGTGGGACGACCGCGTACGCGGTGAGGTCTCCCCGGCGGCGAGGTCGGCAGAAGTCGTTCTTCGCGATAGCCTCGCTCAGATGCTTGAAGTGATGGCGAAAGTTCTTGGCGACCGGACAGACCCCAGAACCGCAGCAAGGGACCTGGCGTATCTGACCGTTCATGGCAAGGAGCGGGCGAACCAAACCACGTATTCACTGGAAGAACTGATCCTCGAGTTTCACATTCTTCAGGAAGTCGTTCTGGAGGCATTGGAGCCAGACGATCTTCTCGATACGCGCGACCGAGGGGTGATCATCCAATACGTCAACGAGATGGTCCGCGTGGCCGCTGGTGAATTCGTCCGTGTTCAGCAGACCCTGCAAGCCTACGCTGATCGTCTGACGCAAACCGACCGCTCGAAAGATGAGTTCCTGGCGATGCTCGGCCATGAACTGCGCAATCCCCTCGGCGCCATTTCCACGGCGCTGTTTCTCCTTCAAGAAGGCCCGGCGGACCCTGCGACACGGAAAGGAGCCTTGGAAGTCGCGACCCGTCAGGCGCGACACATGAAGCAAATGCTGGACGATCTGTTGGACCTTGCGCGCATCAACGAGGGCAGGATCACCCTTCAGAGGACACGCGTGGACCTGGGCACGGAGCTGCAACAGGCCTTGGAGGTTGCCCAACGGCTTTTCGCTCTTCGCAAGCATGTCGTCTCGGTGTCCCAACCAGCGGAGCGCATCTACGTGATGGCAGACCCGGTGCGCTTGGGACAATGCTTCTCGAACCTTTTCACCAATGCCGCCAAGTACACCAACCTCGGTGGTCGCATCGACGTGTCCCTCGCGCGGGACGACGAGGAGGCGGTGGTACGCGTGCGTGACAACGGCATCGGCATCCCAACCGGCCTGCTGCCGAACGTCTTCGACCTGTTCAGGCAGGCCCCTCGGGGTCCCGACCGTGAGGGGGGCGGTCTGGGCCTCGGGCTGACAATCGTGCGGCGTTTGATTGAGCTGCATGAAGGGCGCGTGGAGGCGAAGAGCGAGGGCGTAGGGATGGGCAGCGAGTTTGTGGTGCGCCTCCCGGCGCTGGACGCAGTCCAAGACGCTCCCCCGGCCCCGCAGCGGTCGCAGCCCACGACTGCCGGCCTGAAGGTGTTACTTGTCGAAGACAGCATGGACGCCGCCGAGATGATGGCCGACGCTCTCGAAATGCTCGGGTGCCACGTGGCCATAGCACATGACGGACCCGCGGCCCTGGCGGCCGTCGCAACGGATTGCCCCGATGTCGGGCTGCTGGATATCGGCCTTCCTGGGATGAGTGGATA
>JBGTBX010000193.1:0-2795 GCA_041749115.1 Gemmatimonadaceae bacterium | reverse complement strand
CCTCGGAAGCATTCCTGCCGGGGTGATGCGATGGTTCACCGGGGGTGAAATGATGCCGGCGTCCACGATTTTCTGGCCCGATGTTCAAACTGACTCACCAACGACGTCGCCCTATTTGTTGATGCTGCTGGAAACACGCGCATGGTGCGCCTACGAGAGTGCGGCGTGACGCGACCGCGTTCGGAAGAAACGCGCAAACAAAATGTATCGACTTCACGAAGAACGCAGCTCGTTGCCGTGGCTACCCTGCGAACTCAGGAGAACATATGGAATCACTCGTCAGCCGGACAGGTGAAACAGTTGCCCCGCGCGTCGTCACGCGCTTCCGAGAGCAGCTCCACGGAGAACTCCTGACGCCAGGCGATCGCGAATACGACGCGGCACGCCAGATCTGGAATGCGATGATCGATCGCCGCCCGGCGCTGATTGCGCGCTGCACCCGACGCGAAGACGTGCAGTACGCCGTCGCATTCGCGAGGGAGCATGATTTGCTGTTATCAATCCGTGGTGGTGGTCACAACATTGCGGGCCTGGCGATCTGCGACGGTGGTCTTACCATCGATTTGTCCCGCATGAAGGCTGTCGACGTAGACGGGGCTCGCAAGACCGCCCGAGCGCAGGGCGGAGTCACGTGGGGAGAGTTCGACAGGAACACGCAGTCCCACGGGCTCGCCACGACCGGCGGCGCCGTGTCGACTACGGGAATCGCGGGACTGACGCTTGGCGGCGGCTTCGGATGGCTGATGAGCCGCTACGGTTACACGATTGACAATCTGCTGTCGGCCGATGTCGCGCTCGCCGATGGTCGCCTCGTGACCGCGTCGGAGGAGGAGAACCCGGACCTGTTCTGGGCCCTCCGTGGGGGCGGTGGGAACTTTGGGGTCGTCACGTCGTTCGAATATCGCTTGCACGATGTGGCGCAGCTGCTGTCGGGCGTGATCGCCCATCCGCTGAATCGCTTGCCGCAGCTACTCGCCTTCTATCGCGACTTCGTGTCCTCTACGCCCGACGAACTGACGCTGTATGCAGCGTCGATGAGCCTGCCCACGGGTGATCGTGTCTGCGCGCTGCTGCCGGTGTGGTGTGGCGACCTTGCCGAGGGCGAGCGCCGCTTGGCGCCCGTACGGGCGTTCGGCTCGCCACTATTCGACACTGTGCAGCCGCAACCATACGTCGCAGTTCAGACGATGCTCGACGCGGCGGTGCCGTACGGACGGCACAACTACTGGAAGTCCAGCTTTCTGCGGGATGTCCCCGACGAAGCGGCTGCTGTGCTCGCCGATTACGCTCAACGCTCGACGTCGCCCTATTCGTTGATGCTGCTCGAACACGTGCATGGTGCGCCAACGAGAGTGCCGCGCGACGCCACCGCGTTCAGTATTCGCGGTCAGCTCTTCCACTGTATTGCGATCGCCTCGTGGGACCCGGGCGACGATGCTGCGCCGCACGTGGCATGGGCGCGGGAACTCTGGTCAGCGGTGCAGCCCTGGTCGGCAGGGCGTGTGTACGGCAACATCCTCGGATACGACGAGAGTAGTCGCCTGCGCGAGGCGTACGGCGAGAATTACGAACGTCTCGCACGGCTGAAAGCAGTCTTTGACCCGTCGAACCTGTTTCGTGTGAATCAAAACATCAGTCCGGCAACGGCGGTCGGCCCGCAGCACCATGGCTCGAGCGCAATAGGAACCGCTACGGGCAAAAGGAACACTGGAGTGGAGTCCTTATGAAAGGTGTCGTCTTTATCACGGGTGCCAGTACAGGATTTGGGCGCGAAGCCGCCGAAAGATTCGCTCGCCGGGGCTATCACGTCTTTGCAACCATACGCGAGAGTCTCGGACGCAACTCCGAGCACCGCCAGTCAATTGAGCGCATGGCGCGCACAGACGGGCTTTCGGTCGACGTGCTAGAGCTGGACGTGACGGATGACCGATCGGTTGGCGCGGCCGTAGAGGAAGCCCTGGCCCGCGCCGGTCGTCTGGACGTCGTGATCAACAATGCCGGCGTCGCAGGCATCGGCGTCACCGAGGCGTACACGCCGGAGCAGTTCTCAAACCTGTTCGATGTCAATTTATACGGAGTAATCCGAGTGAATCGCGCTGTGCTCCCAGTAATGCGTCGTCAGCGCAGCGGCCTGCTCATTCACGTCAGCTCCGGAGCTGGCCGTGTCACCGTTCCTGCGATGGCAGCGTACTGCGCCAGCAAGTACGCGTTGGAGGCAGTTGCCGACGCGTACCGATTCGAGTTGCGCCCATTCGGCATCGATTCGGTTCTGGTAGAACCGGGTATTTACCGCACAGCGATTTTCGATCGGCTGGTCGAGCCCGCGGACCACGCGCGGCTTGCCGACTATGGAACGAGCGCAGAGTATGCGGACCGCGTCCTCGGCGTCTTTCAGACCGCCATCAGCACGCCCAGTGCCCCGGGCCCTGAAGAGGTTGCGGAAACATTTGTGCGGCTGACAGAAACCCCAGCGGGCAAGCGCCCGTTTCGGACCATCGTCAGTCGGCCAATCGAGCAGCTACTCGGCGGTTACAACGCCGCCGCCGATGCTCTGCGACCCATGGTGGCGCAGATCTTCAACGTTCCGGAACTGGCTGATGAAGGACAGACTCCGGTCTAAACGATGAGTGGACGTTTTAAAATTGTGAGATCGATGCACGTTGCCTGGGCGCGGGCTTTTTCTGCTCAACCCACATGGCGATTCTGAGCGCTCAGTTGCGCGCCTGACGGGCAGCGCGGCGATCGACTGGCTGATTCAGCCACCTCCGCCACTTCCGCCTGAAGAAGGAAATTCC
>JBGTBX010000192.1:0-30238 GCA_041749115.1 Gemmatimonadaceae bacterium | reverse complement strand
CGCCCACGCCTGCTCTCCCTGGCAGACCGGCTGAGCGAACCCGAGGCGCTGACGCAGCTCCTGCAGTCCATCGACGAGTCCGTCGAGCCGCCACCGCAAGCGGCGCTCAACGCGCTCTTCGATCAGCTGCGCGGGCCGGCGCTCGGTACCGTGCTTCAGTGGTTGAACAAAACAACCGACGCCAGAGTGCGCGCTCAGTTGGAGTCGGCCGCGGCACGGCTGGCTGAATCCAACACATCTGAACTCGTTCGTCTCATCGGTTCATCCACGCGCGACGTAGCAATTGAAGCCGTGCGCCGTTCCGGTGCCATGAAGGCCGCGGCGGCGGTCACGGCGCTGCCACGACTGCTCGTACAGCCCGACGCCGAGCTGAAGCTCGCCGCCGTCCAGGCACTGGCGGAAATCGCCACTCCCGGTGCGTTGCAGCAGCTGGAAAAGGTACTTGATGACCCGTCTCGCGACGTTCGCGTTTCGGCGCTCAAGGCCTTTGCTACTAAACTGCATCGACCGGCCCTGACCCGCGTCGAAGTGATGATCGTCAAAGGCAAGGTCAACAGCGCCGATCTCACTGAGAAAATGGCGGTGTTCGAAGCGTTTGGTTCGATGTGCGGTGATGCCGGGGTCGCAGTGCTTGACGGTTTGCTGAATGGCAAGGGGCTGTTCGGGAAGCGCGAAGATCCGGAGTTGCGGGCCTGCGCGGCGATGGCACTCGGGAGAATCGGCACCGCGACGGCTTCGGCGTCGCTGGTGCGGGCGTTAGGCGACAAGGAAATTCTGGTTCGAAACGCCGTCAACCGTGCAATGCGTCCCTCGGGCCCCGGGGGATCATGACCAGTCCACGCCATACGCCGTCCGCTGGCAGCGCCGCAGCCGATGTGGGTGGAGATTCGTTCCTGCGACGGGCCGGCAGGCAGTTGGTCACGTCGCTGTACGGCGCGATTCGCGTGATCCGGCTGTACCCTCCGGAGAACGAGGCAGTAAGCAACGCATTGGAAGAGCTGCGTTCAGTCGCCGGAACAATATTCGGTGGCGAACGGGAGCTGGAGCTGCGCGCGTCGAACGAGTACATCTTTGTCAATTCGACCCGCCTTCGGCTCGATCTGGACAATTACGCTTCGTTCAGTCACCTGCTGACACTGTTGAGAACCGCCGGTATCGGTTCACTCCGGCTTATTGAACCAGCCGCGACGCGTGACTGGCTGGTGTTTCTGTCGTTGTTGATGGCGCAGCAGAAATCCGGCGAAGAAGGCACGGTCGGTGAGCTGCTGGAAAAACTTGAGGCCGCCAAAGTCCGCGTCTTTGATCTGGGACCGCTCGTGGCTGCGGCAGACGATTCCGATTTCCAGCAGCGTTCAAAGGAAGCGGCTAAGCGGACGTACGCACAGTCCGTGGCGGTGACGAAGGATGTGATCAATTCCGTGCGGATGGGTCAGGCGCCCAGTATCAAGAAGATCAAACGTGTCGTGCAATCCATCGTGGATCAGATCCTCAACGAGGAAACGTCGCTGCTCGGCCTGACCACGATTCGGGATTACGATGAGTACACGTTTACGCACTCGGTCAACGTCTGCATTTTTTCCGTGGCACTCGGTCGCCGCCTTGGACTCGGGAAGCTGCAGCTTTATGATCTTGGACTTGCGGCGCTGTTTCATGACATCGGTAAGTCGCGTGTGCCGTTGGAGGTCCTGAACAAGAAGACCGGACTCACGGACGACGACTGGCGCTGGCTGGCTGCACATCCGTGGCTGGGCGTGCTTGCGCTGTTTCACATGCGCGGGCAGCAGGAGTTGCCCTATCGTGCCATGCTTGTCGCGTTTGAACACCACATGAAGATTGATTTGACCGGGTATCCGAAATCCATCAGGCCCAGAGCCCAGAGCATTTTTTCGCGCATCGTGGCCGTTGCCGATGGGTTTGATGCCGCGACCTCCCGACGGCCATATCAGACGGAGCCGATGTCGCCCGCTGCCGTGCTGGCAGGCATGCGTGATAGCCCGCGCCGGGGCTTTGATCCGGTTGTGGTCAAAGGCTTCATTAATCTGCTGGGGATATTTCCGGTCGGCACGCTGGTCGTGCTCGACACCTTTGAGTTGGCGCTCGTGCATGCGTCCAACCCGCGACCCGAAGCGCTGTCACGGCCGATCGTGCGCATTGTCAGCGACGACCGAGGCAACGTCCTCTACCCCGGGTTTCTCACGGACCTGAGCGAACGTGGCGAAGCCGGATCCTATCTCCGCACGATTATTAAGACGGACGATCCCGCTCGATACGGCATTCGCGTTGGTGACTACTTTGTCTGACGGACTGCACGAGAGGCTCCGCGCATCGCAGGCCGCCGGTCGCAAACTCCTCGTCGCGTACATGACCGCCGGCTTTCCGGACCCCGATCGCTCCATTGACGTCCTCCGCGCGATCGCGGACGCCGGTGCAGATGTCATCGAAGTCGGAGTGCCCTTCTCGGATCCGATGGCCGACGGACCCGTGATTCAACATGCGTCGCAACGTGCTCTGGAACATGGCATCGGGTTTCGTGGAACTCTGGCACTGATCGAACGTGCGAAGCTGCCGGTGCCGGTTGTTTTGTTCAGCTACCTGAATCCGCTGCTGGCGGCGGGCCCAGAGGCGCTGAATGACGCCGCACGTGCAGGTGCACATGGCGTGCTGGTTACCGACCTGCCCGTCGGCGCCGACCCTGAGCGCGAAGCCTGGTTCGGGAGTGGCCCGCTGGACTTCATCCGGCTGGTGTCCGTCACGACGCCCACACCACGAATGGAGGCGATTACGCAGCATGGGCGAGGCTTTGTTTATCTGATCAGTCGGACCGGTGTGACCGGCGTCCAACAAGACACTTCGGATGCATTTCCCGATGCGATGCGCCGGGCCCGCGCGGCGACGACACTCCCGATCTGTGCGGGGTTCGGCGTCAGTACGGTAGAACAGGTCCGTGAGATCGGGATGCTGGCTGACGGAGTTGTTGTGGGGAGCGCACTTGTGCGCGCAGCTGAAGAGAGTACGGCCGCAGCTGCCGCGCTCACCGCTCAATTCCGACGCACACTGGACGAGCTCGCAGCCTGATGGTTGCCCGAATCACCAAGGCCTACGCGGCGCTCGGCCTTGCCACAGTGGTCGCACTCCTTTGGACGGATCGGGCGTGGCTGAGTCATCTGGGACCTGCACTCGTGCTCGCTGTGACCACGGTTGCGCTGCGGGCGCGCCCCGTGGCTCTAACCAAATATTCCCAGTTGACCGGTACCGCGGTGGTGGCGCTCGTCGGTGCACTGGCAGCGGGCCTTCCTGTCGCAGCACTCAGCGTCGCGCTGGGCATTGTGGTCGCCGACACGTTGCTCGCGGGCAAGGCGCTGTGGCATGCGCTGATTAACAGTGGTCGCGAAATCCTCGCGCTGACCGCAGCGTACGGTCTCTACGCGGTCATCGCCTTGCGTACGGACGCCGCGGTAAGCGGTGGGCTCAGTGCAGATATGGTGCCCGCGCTGGCACTGTTCTGTCTCGCATATTTTACGCTGGGTCGCGCCATGCAATACTTCTCGCTTCTGGCGAGAATGCGGCTGCATCCCGACGAACACTCGATGATTCTGCGGTACGAAATTATTGCCGCGGCCGCGAGCGGGGCAGCCACCTTTATTATCGTCTTCACGATTGTGCACGTGAGCCGAGCGGGATGGATCGGCGTGCTTGTGGCCATGGGGTTCAGCGCCTTGCTCTTCGTCCGCATCATCGAAGAAGCCATCGACGCCGAGGAACTCACGAAGATTCAGGCCATCGAGCAGGTGGTGCGAAGCGAGGCGGCGCCGGAGGAGGCGTTCGCGCGCATTGCTCAGCTGGCGAACCGACTCGTCGATTGGCAGTCGTTCCGGATCCATGCCACCTCGGACCAGTCGTTGCGTGCGCTGTACTCCGATGCGCACGGATACGATGAGCAACGCCTCCATCGCCCGGACTTCGCGGATCCCGTGCGTCGCACGGTGCTCGCGGACGGCTTGACGACGATCGTTGCAGATCTTGCCAGCGATGCGCGCGTCGCCGCCACGTCGGGCCTGTCCGGCAGCCTCCTGATCGCACCGCTCCGCTTTGGCGGTCGCATTGTCGGACTGATTGAGCTCACGCATCACAAGCGGCGTATGTTCGGTGCCAAGGAACGTGCGATCGT
This sequence comes from Gemmatimonadaceae bacterium, assembly GCA_041749115.1. Lineage (GTDB taxonomy): Bacteria > Gemmatimonadota > Gemmatimonadetes > Gemmatimonadales > Gemmatimonadaceae > JBGTBX01. The sequence continues at coordinate 26,070 of JBGTBX010000192.1, read as the reverse complement.
CGATCGGATCGCCGGCCACGTGGCAACGAGCATGCAATTGACCAACCTCCGGCGTCCGCTGGTGGACGCCGTCACACGACTGGAGCGACAGGTCCTTGCCTTGTCGGGGAGCGCGCGTCAGCTGCGATCGGATGCGGAGTCGGTGGCGCGACTGGTGGGCGACATCACGCGCGCCGTCACGGACGAGAGCGAGCAACTTGCGTTAAACCAGACCGCGGCGGAGGCATTACATGGCAGCGCAGCAAGTATCGCCCGGGACGCGAGAGAAGCGGCCACGTCCAGCGGCCGCGCGCGCACCCTCGCCGATCAGCACCGCTCCACCATTGGCACTGCGATTGAGCAACTGGATGCAGCGCGCGGATTCGTCGATGAAAGTACTGTCGTGCTTGATGAGGTGGGGCGTCAGGCTGCTCGTGTCACCGACTTTCTGGCGGTACTGAAGGATCTGGCTGAACAAACGAATCTGCTGGCGCTGAATGCGGCCATCGAGGCTGCGCGCGCCAGTGAACATGGCAAGGGCTTTGCAGTGGTCGCTGAGGAAATCCGTAAGCTGGCTGAGCAGAGCGGCCGTGCGTCCGAGGATGCCAATGTGCTGGTGGGGTCGCTGGCGTCGCAGATGGAGCGCGCCACACAACAAATGGAACGCGGCCAGACATTGGTACGGGATGTCGGGTCACTCTCCGGTTCGGCCCAGAACGCGCTCGTCCAAATTCTTGATGCGAGTGACGACGCCGCGGCATGGCTGCGCCGTATCGCAGAAGTCGCACGTGGGCAGGAGCATGAAGTGGACGGCATGCGTGATCGCGCCGTACGACTGGCGGAAATTTCGTCCTCCAACAAAAGCGGAGCACTCGAAGTCGCAAAAGCCGCGGCCTCGCAGGCTTCTGCGCTGGCAGCACTGGAAGAGGCCTCGCACGATTTGCGCGACCTCGCCACATCGCTGGGACTCCTCGCCCGCAAACTTACCGAGATGGATCACCGATGACTGACTCCGCACCACCATGCCGCCTGCCGTCATGGGCACAGGTAAGCGAACGGCGACGTGCCCACATTGAACGCGTCACCGCGGTGCTGGAACAGTGGGCAGTGCAAATGAATGTGCCCGCTGACGAACGGCAGGCATGGCGCGACGCCGGCTGCTGGCACGACGCGCTGCGGGATGCACCGATTGAACACCTCAAGAGCCTGACGCAGCACGCGCCCCTGCCCGAAACCGTGTTGCACGGTCCCGCCGCAGCGGCTCAGCTGCGGCTCGATGGGGAACGGCGCGACGATGTGCTGTTGGCCATTCAATGGCACACGCTGGGGAACCCTGATTGGAGCCGCACAGGGCAGGCTCTTTTTATGGCGGACTTCCTTGAACCGGGTCGCAGCTTTATGGTTCGCGATCGTGCGTTTATGGCAGAGCGGGTGCCCGATGATTTTGAAGGTGTCTTCAGGCAGGTCGTGCGCATGAGACTTGAGTGGACCTTGCGCGAAGGAAAGAAAATTTTCAGAGAGACCGTGGCATTGTGGAATCGCGTCCGATAAAAGCATTCATGGTGGCCGCCTCCGTTGTACTCGGTGGCGTCGCGCTGGCGTGGCTGTTGTCCACGACCCCCGATGGTGGGATCATTCCCGACGCATTGCCGGAGTCGGTGTCACGGACGGTACCCGCTGACGTGCGCATACGCGTTGAGGTGCTGAACGCATCGGACGTGCGCGGCCTGGCACGGCAGACCACGCTGTATCTTCGCGACAAGGGCTTTGATGTCGTGCGGTACACCGGCGTGAGCGAACGGCAGGACAGCGTGCTCATTTTCGATCGCACCAACCATCCCGAGTGGGCGGAGTGGGCCAGTGATGCGTTAGGCGGTGCGCGAATCGACGTGCGGCCCGACACCAGCCTCTTTGTCGACCTGACGATCGTGCTCGGAGCGCACTGGCGGTTGCCGCCGAAGACGTTCTACCCGTAGCTGCCCGCAGGCGGCGCTGATATCCTTGCCTCGGCTTCGTCGAATCGCGACCTCCACGCCGTGGCGTCCCAGCCACTGAGCAAAGGCTCGAATGTGCTTCGCGGGCGTTGGAGTGAAGTCACCGGCTCCGCCCGGATGCAGCGGGATCAGATTGACAAAGGCGGCGCAATCGCGAGCCAGCGACGCCAACTCCGTCGCGTGCTCAGGACCGTCGTTGACACCCCCAAGCATCACGTATTCAAGGGTCACGCGGCGATCGAAGGCACGCGCCGCATCAATCACCTCGTCAAGCGGATATTTGGTGTTGATTGGCATCAAGGTATGCCGGAGTTCGTCGTTCGGCGCGTGGATCGAGATGGCCAGTCGAAACTGCTCCGGCCGCTCACTCAAGGCGATAATCCCGGGAAGTATCCCCACAGTGGAAATCGTAATGTGGCGGGAACCGATTCCCAGACCGCGCGGATCGTTAAGCAGGGTGAGCGCGACGTCTACGGCCGCCCAGTTCATTAATGGTTCACCCATGCCCATGAACACCACGTTCGTGGCCCGGCGCGGCGGCGACAGCATGGCAAGCGCCCTGACCTGGCCGGCAATTTCGTGGGGTGCGAGGTTGCGCGCGAAGCCCATCGCACCGGTTGCACAGAACGTACATTGCAGCGCACAGCCAGCCTGAGACGAGATGCACAGCGTCAGTCGATCGCCGTCGGGTATCGCGACGGTCTCGACCGCCTGACCGTCGTGAAGACGAAAAAGGAACTTCTCGGTGCCGTCCGTTGAGACCTGATGCGACGAGAGCTCAAGATTCGGGATGCGGTATGCGGCGCCGAGCGCGGCTCGTAGCGACTTGGGCAGGTCGGTCATGTCGTCGAATGCTTCGACCGGCTGCTGCCAGAGCTTTTGCACGATCTGGCCGGTGCGATACGCCGGTTCCCCCCGATCGCGCATGAATCGCGAGAGTTCGGCCTCGAGCTCAGTAGGAGTGAGGTCCAGCAGGATAACTTTTGAGTCCGGTGACACCACGATATGGGCTGGGGAACTGGAAGCATGCAAGATACTGTGTCTCAGTCACTTATGCCTCGTGGGGCGACCGCGACCCTCCAGCACATCGCTTCCTGCCCCTCACGCTCCGCGGTTAGATTGTGAAGGAACCATGCCATCTTCCCGACCCAGACTGCTCGTCCCAATTTGCCTGAAATCAATCCTTCGCTCGCCGGACACCATCTGGACGGGCGCGCAGAGCGCGGCAACGCGTTGATCAGGCAATGGAAGTACGTCATCGGGTGGGCGCTTGTGATTCTCATCCTGACATCGGTACCGGGCAGTGCCCTGCAGGGGGCTCCCAGTATTCCGGGCGCAGACAAGGTCGTGCATGCGCTGCTCTACGGCATACTCGGCTGGTTGACCGCGTCGGCGCTCGTGCCGAAGCACCATCTGCGAAGCTTTACGGCCTGGATCGGGATAGTGCTTTTCGCCGCCGCGGACGAATGGCATCAGCGGTGGATTCCGGCCCGATCCGCAGATTGGGCTGACTGGGGAACCGACGCGGTCGCTGCGGCAGCTGCAATCTGGTTGTTTAACATGGCGTCTCAACGCCGGGAGCTTGTTGCGTGACAGAGCAGGATCTGCTGGAAACTGAATACCGATCACATCTCTGTGGGTCACTGCGTGCTGAGCACGTCGGATCTGTGGTGCGGTTGGGCGGTTGGGTGCATCGCACGCGCGATCTGGGCGGACTTATTTTCCTCGACCTGCGCGACCGTGCCGGCTTAGTGCAAGTGTCCTTCGATCCGAAGACCACTCCAGTGCCTGTGCACACGCTGGCCACCACGTTGACTCCGGAAATGGTAGTGCTGGTCGAAGGAACGGTGGTCGCGCGGCCCGTCGACGGCCGCAACAGCGACCTCGCTACGGGTGACGTTGAGGTGCAGGCCCTGTCGCTCGCGGTAGCAGGCCCTGCCACGATTCCCACGATTCCGGTCGCCAGGAACAAGGGAGATGCGCTGGCGGCGGAAGAGCTCAGGCTCAAGCACAGGGTGCTTGATCTGCGGCGACCGGAGCTGCAGGCCAATCTTGTTTTGCGGCACAACTTACTGCAGCAGTCGCGCGCCACGCTGTCTCGTCATGGCTTTCTCGAGATTGAAACGCCGATTCTCACGAAGCCGACACCCGAAGGCGCACGGGACTACCTCGTTCCGAGTCGTGTGCATCCAGGCGAGTTTTATGCGCTCCCTCAATCTCCGCAGATTTATAAACAGCTGCTGATGGTGGCCGGCATGGACCGGTATTTTCAGATCGCGCGCTGTTTCAGGGACGAGGACCTCCGTGCCGATCGGCAGCCGGAGTTTACTCAGATTGATCTGGAGGCGAGCTTTGTCAGCGCCAGGGACGTCCAACGCGTCGTGGAAGAAGTGCTGTGCGACCTGTGGCAGGTGGCCGGCCACACGATCCCGCGACCGTTTCGGCGGCTCACGTGGCACGAGGCCATGGAGCAGTACGGCATCGACAAGCCGGATTTGCGCTATGCGCTCACCATCGAGGATTTTACCGCACATGTGGGAGCTGATGCGGCGCCGTTCGTGCGTGAGGCCGTCTCCGTGGCCAGCGGCGGGCGTCTCCGCGGGCTCCGAGTGAGCGGGGCGGCCGACGCGTCGCGGAAGGAAATTGATGGGTTCGCCGCCGCGGCGAAGGATGCCGGCGCCGGAGGATTAATCTGGGCACGGCGCGTCGAATCCGGCTGGGAAGGGCAGGGAGTGAAGGCCCTCGGCGACACGGCACTGTCTGGTGTGAGTGCTGACGTCGGCGACCTGTTGCTTGCGGTGGTTGGGCCCGACAGTGTCACCTCGCCCGCCCTGCACGCCGTCCGATCACTCGTCGTGCGTCGCGCGGGGACCGTGAAGACATCCGAGCATGCATTTTGCTGGATCGTCGATTTTCCGCTGTTTGAGCATGACGCGGCAACCGGTGCGCACGTTCCGGCTCATCATCCCTTTACCGCACCTCATCCGGATGATCGCGCATTCCTCGCGAGTGACCCCGGGCGCGTGCGCGCGCAGCATTACGATGCCGTGTACAATGGCAACGAACTCGGTAGCGGCTCCATTCGAATCACAGATCCCGAGCTGCAGTCCGCGATCTTCGGACTCCTCGGAATTGCGGGTGACGAACAGCGCCGTCGCTTCGGCTTCCTGCTTGATGGCCTGGCGTCGGGCGCTCCACCGCATGGTGGGTTTGCACTCGGAGTTGATCGCATCGCCATGTTGCTGGCTGGTGCGTCGTCGCTCCGTGATGTCATTGCGTTTCCCAAAACAACCGCCGCACGTGCGCTGTTCGAAGGGGCCCCGACGGTGGTGGCCGCACGTGATCTGAACGCTCTCCACATTCGCACCATATGAGTTCCTTGATCGACGATCCCACGACCCGACGGCTGAGCGTCGAAGGTGCCGACCTGCTGCTTCTGGCGGGCGTGAATGATGCCAACCTGAACGAGCTTTCCCGCGTGGCCGGAGTTCGCGTTTCGTTACGAGGCGACACCCTCACCATCTCCGGCTCTCCCAACGCCGTGGATCGCGCCGCGACCATAGCTGAACGAATGATCGACGCGGCACGCCAGCGCATCATGGTTGATGCCGACGATGTCCTGCGCCTCAGTCTCGACGCGTCACGCGACACGGGGGAGACGGCCGACGTGCGCATCGCACTGCCCGGCGTTCGTCGTATCATTCAGCCGAAGACCCAGGGACAGGCTGATTACCTGCGATGTATCGCCGAGAACGACATCGTGATTGGGATAGGTCCTGCCGGAACCGGCAAAACGTATCTGGCGGTTGCGGCGGCGGTGGACGCCTTATCACGCAAGCGGGTGAAACGTATCGTGCTTGCACGGCCGGCGGTGGAAGCGGGCGAATCGTTAGGATTTCTGCCTGGTGACTTGCAGGCAAAAGTCGATCCCTATCTGCGCCCCCTGTACGACGCACTCGAAGACATGATGCCTCCCGAACGGATGCAGCGTGCGCTTGAGACGCGGGTGATTGAAATAGCGCCGCTCGCGTACATGCGCGGGCGCACGTTGTCCGACGCGTTCGTCATACTGGACGAGGCACAGAATGCGACCAACGCGCAGATGAAGATGTTCCTGACGCGACTCGGATTGAACTCTCGCACGGTGATCACTGGTGACAAGACACAGATTGATCTTCCGAAGCGTGAGGAATCAGGCCTGTTGCAGATCGAACGGATTCTTGCCGGTATCGAAGGAATCGGCGTACACTATCTGACCGAAAGCGACGTCGTACGTCATCGCCTTGTGCGCGACATTATTCGCGCATACGAAGCGGATGCGTCCAGCTAAGTGATGCCTCACCGAGCCACGCGTGTCCGAACCTCGATCGGGCGGGTTTCCGCACCGCCTGTCGTAGTCGATGTCTCCTTTGCGGGGGTACGGGTTCCGCTCGCACGTGAGCGCATTGTGCGCCTGGCGTCGTTTGCGCTCCGCGCCGAAGGAGTGCCAGCCGCGGTTCTTTCGATTGCGTTCGTGACCACGCGGCGTATCAGCGCGTTGCATCGGACCTATCAGGGAGACGCCACAGCCACCGACATCGTGACGCTGCAGCACCGACCCGGTGCCGCCGCAAATACACCGGCCGTCGCGGACATCTTTATTGCACCACACGTGGCGCGGCAGAGTGCTGACAGGTTCGGCGGATCCGTACGGGAAGAAGTTGCGCGACTTGTCGTGCACGGCACCCTGCATGCACTGGGTTGGACACATCCCGATGATGAGGAACGGATAAAGTCGCCTATGTGGAGACGGCAGGAGCGAATTCTCGACGCGGCAAAGCGTGAGGGGATATGGTGATGATTTCCGCCTGGATTACCCTCGCGATCGCGGCGGTGACGGCCGCAACGTGCGCCGCAGCTGATGGGGCCGTCCTGTCCCTGAACGTCACGGATCGCATGCATCCGGCGCTTGTTCAGCTGCAGGGTCGGCGCGAACGTGCGCATCGCGCACTCGCGTTCGCGCGCGTGGTTTCCCAACTCGCCGTCGGGTTCTGCGTCGCCGTGATTTTCCAGCTCGGCTCGCGCAGTGCGCAGGAAGGCATCGTGATCGGTCTGGGAGCGGGGCTCTTGATGGTCGTGATCAGCGAATCCGTAGCACGCAGCCTCGGTGCGGCGCGAGGCGCCGGCACGGCAGAGGCACTCCTGCCATTTGTCGGGGCGGTGGAACGGGTGCTGACCCCGATCGTCTGGCTCGGCGGTGCGATCGACCGGTTCCTGCTGCGTCTTGTGCCATCGCTGCCGCCCGATGAGGAAGATAAAGAGGCAGCAGCTGAACAGTTCAAGCAGGTGGTGGCGGTTGAGGCCGACGTCAGCGCCGATCAGCAAGGGTTGCTGAACGGAGTGTTCCGACTGTCCCAGACCACAGTCGGGGATCTGATGGTGCCGAGGGTGGATATGGTGGCGATCGATCGGGATGCGCCCTGGTCCGAAGTCGTGGACCGTGTGCGCAGCTCCGAACATTCGCGCCTGCCCGTCTTCGAAGGCACCGTCGACAACATTATCGGTGTGTTGTATGCCAAGGATCTGGTGCAAACCGTCATCCGCGACGAGGTGCCAGACGACTGGACGCAGATGCTGCGCGCCGCCGTATTCATCCCCGACGGGAAGAGTGCCGACGCGCAGCTCCGCGATTTTCAGACCAGCGGCACACACATCGCGATCGTCGCCGATGAGTTCGGCGGGACCGCCGGTTTATTAACTATTGAAGACGTGCTCGAGGAGATCGTCGGCGAAATTCGCGATGAGAATGACGAGGATGAAGGGGGCATTGAACAGGAAGCTGGCCTGCGCTATTGGGTGACCGGACGCATGACGCTTGATGAACTCTCGGAGCTCGTGCGACGCGACATGCACCACGATGACGTGACCACCGTCGCCGGCCTCATCTACGAACTCCTGGGACGAGTGCCCATGGCTGGTGAGCGCATGACATACGCCGGATTCCAGCTGGTCGTGGAGCGAGTGGTACGGCGCCGGGTGCAGCGCGTGTATTTCGAGCGGCTCGATGACGATGCGGCGGCGACCCGAGGACGTATCCAATGATGAGCAACCTCATGCCGCTGTTCATTTCATTGGGGATTGTAGCGTGCCTGACCGCCACCGCAACCGCCGTACGATCCGTCAGTCGCATTTGGTTGCGACACTGGGTTGAGCAACGGCTGAATGGAGCGCCGCTGATGGCCCTCTATCTGGAGCGGCCGCAACGCCTGGTGCTGGCAGCGACCACGGCGGTGGCCCTCACGGTGTTCCTTACGGGCGTCTACATGGGCACCATCCTGCCCCCCGACGCACTCATGGTGGCAGTCGCCGTCGTAATTTATGCCCTGATGCTGCTCATTTTCGGGCAGCTGATTCCGCGGGCCATCGCACGACGCTGGGCACGGTTTATCATTCCACCGCTGGTGCCCGTCCTGCGGCTTATTCAACTGCCGCTTATGCCCATCCTGTGGCTGGTGCGCGTGGCAACAGGCGAAGCGGCGCGCGAAAAAAGCGAGCCGCAGGCGACTGACAGTGATGCTCTGGAAGTGTTGCTTCGCGAAGGAGCGCTTGAAGGGGTCGGCGACGCATCGGAAATCGCCATCATCGAAGGCGTTGTGCACTTCGAGGAGAAGGTCGTGCGCAGCGTGATGACCCCGCGTGATCAGGTCTTTGCGCTAAACGCTGTTACGCCGCTCACAGAGCTGCGCATGCAGCTGGCGACCAGCGGGTACAGTCGGGTGCCGGTGTTTCGAGATTCGCTTGACGGGATCGAGGGAGTGCTGCACGCGCTGGATGTGTTCGCTGACGTGGAAGCCGCCGGTCTCACCGTACGTCCTGTGCATATCGTGCACGGCGACGTGCGATGTAACGATCTGCTCGTGGACATGTTGCGCGTGCGGAGACACTTCGCCATCGTTCGCGACCCTCAGGGGCGGCTCGAGGGCATCGTCACTCTGGAGGATTTGCTGGAGGAGTTGGTCGGCGATATCCGGGACGAACACGACGAGCCGGAGCCAGCACCCGCGCCCGGTCCGGCGGCTGGACCCAGGGTGCAGGACGGACCCTGATGCACGAGCGGCTCCTTGAAGATTTTGACGCGGGGAAGCCCGCCGCCCTCGCGCGCGCAGTCAGCATTGTCGAAAATCAAAGAGAGGGGTTTGACACGTTGCTGTCGCGCTGGCATACGCGCCTTGGGCGCGCGCGGCGCATCGGGATCACGGGACCGCCCGGGGCCGGCAAAAGCACGCTGACAACACAATTGATTCAGCTGTACCGATCGCAGGGCCTGCGGGTCGGCGTGATCGCCGTAGATCCCACGTCTCCTTTCACTGGAGGCGCGCTGCTCGGTGACCGGATACGCATGGAGAGCGTGGCGCTCGACGCCGGCGTGTTCATTCGTTCATTGGCGACGCGCGGTTCCCTCGGAGGGCTTTCGTCGGCGACGAGGGTTGTTGCCGATGTGCTCGACGCATTCGGTTTTGATCGCATCCTGATGGAGACCGTCGGCGTTGGGCAGAGCGAGCTGGATATCGCGCGCGTTGCGGACACCACGCTGGTGGTCCTTGTGCCGGAATCAGGGGATTCGATTCAGACGCTCAAAGCGGGGCTCATGGAAGTCGCTGACGTATTTACGGTCAACAAGGCCGATCGGCCCGGCGCCGACCGGCTTCGCAATGACATCGAGTTGATGCTCGGGCTCCGCGCCGGGCTGAGCATTCGCAACGTGCCGGCGCATCATGGCATCGACTTGAAGGCCTTCAACAACCCGGGTAAGGCGGCACGCAGCGCGGCATCCACCGAGCAGGTCGAAGCGTGGGTGCCTCCGGTGCTGAGGACCGCGGCGGCAAAGGGAGAGGGCATCGATACCCTGGCTGAGGCTCTGGACCGTCACGCACGTTATCTTGAGCAAAGCGGCGAGTTGATCCGTCGGCGCCATGCGCGCTGGCGCGAACAGGTCATCGAGGTTGCTGAGCATCGGCTTCGTCGCCGCGTCTGGCAGGATCCTGAAATCAAGGCGTATCTCAGTGCGCAGGTGGCCCGTATCGAATCGGGAGACCTTACGCCATTTTCTGTGGCCGATGAGCTGCTTCGTCGGGCGTCCGCACTTCTGAGGAGTAATCAGTCATGACATCAATTCCCGAGCTGGGCGAGGTGACGTCAGAACATACGGAAGAATTGGCAAGGCTGCGTGCAGAGGTGGCGGAGTGGCGCGCGCGCTACGCCAAAGGTGAACTCCGCGACATTGCGTTTACCAATTCCGGGTTCGAGGTCAATCCGACGTACACCACACTCGACGCACCTCGCGCCTCCACGGACACACCGCTTCCCGGTACCTATCCCTATACGCGCGGCATTCATCCGACGGGTTATCGGGGACGCTTGTGGACCATGCGCCAGTTTGCCGGATTTGGTACCGCGCAGCAGACCAACGAACGGTTCAAGTTCCTGCTCGACGAGGGACAGACGGGTCTCTCAACCGCCTTTGATTTTCCCACCCTGATGGGCTACGACTCCGACCATCCCAGGTCGGAGGGTGAAGTGGGTAAGACCGGCGTGGCGATCTCCAGTCTTGCCGACATGGAGACGCTGTTCGACGGCATCCCGCTCGACGAGGTGTCAACGTCGATGACCATCAACGGTCCGGCGGTCATTCTGTTCTGCTTCTACGTCGCCGCAGCTGAACGTAAGGGTATCAGCGCGGACAAGCTGCGCGGGACCGTGCAGAATGACATACTGAAAGAGTACATGGCGCAGCATGCGTGGTGTTATCCCATTGAGCCCGCCCTGCGACTGATCGTGGATCTCTTTGAATGGGGTGCGAAAAACGCCCCGCAATGGAATACGGTGTCGATTTCAGGATACCACATTCGCGAGGCAGGAAGCACCGCTGCCCAGGAACTCGCGTTTACACTGGCCAACGGATTTACCTACGTGGAGCGCGGACGCGATCGCGGCCTCGACGTGGATTCGTTTGCTCCCCGCCTATCCTTCTTCTTCGACATTCACAACGATTTTTTCGAAGAGATCGCTAAGCTGCGCGCGGCCCGCCGCATCTGGGCGCGACGCATGAAGGAAGTGTACGGCGCGAAGGATCCCCGGTCGTGGATGTTGCGCTTTCATTCACAGACGGCCGGTGTAACGCTCACGGCGCAGCAGCCCGTGAACAACGTCGCGCGCGTTGGTTACCAGGCGCTTGCCGCCGTGCTCGGGGGCACGCAGTCGCTCCATACCAACTCGATGGATGAAACGTTGGCCCTGCCAACGGAGGCTGCGGTGCAGGTGGCGTTGCGCACGCAACAGATTCTGGCGTACGAAACCGGTGTGCCCAACGTGAGCGATCCACTCGGCGGTTCGTGGTACGTTGAAGCGCTCACGGACAGGCTCGAAAAGGAAGCGGAGGATCTGTTCGCCCAGATCGAAGAAATCGGCGGGGTCGTGTCCGGCATTGAACAGGGATGGTTTCAGCGCAAGATCGCCGAGAGCGCGGCGCGCCAGCAATGGGAGATTGAACAACAACGCCGCGTGATTGTTGGTGTGAATGCCTTTCAGTCGGACGACGATGAGTTGGAGATCCCCACACTGCGGATCGGTGAGGAGGCGGATCGTGAACAGCGAACCCGCATGACGGAAATGCGCGCGACGCGCGATGCAGCACTCGTTGAGGCACGCCTTGCTGCGCTGCAGGCCGCGGCTGGCACGACGGAGAACCTCATCCCGTACATTCTCGACTGCGCGCGGGCGTATGCCACACTGTTCGAGATTCGTCACGCGATGGAAGAGGTGTTTGGCGCCTACCGTGAACCTGTCTTCTTTTAATACCTGCCGGAGCTTATGAGTCGACCGATACGAATATTGATAGCCAAGCCGGGGTTGGATGGACACGATCGCGGTGCAAAGGTGGTGGCGGCGGCGCTGCGCGACGCGGGTATGGAAGTGATCTATACCGGGCTCCACCAAACGCCTGAAATGATCGCGACGGCTGCGATTCAGGAAGATGTTGACGTGGTGGGACTGTCGATACTCAGCGGTGCCCACCTCACGCTCTTTCCGCGTGTGCGGCAGCTGCTCGTCGACGCCGGGCGAGAGGATATTCTGATCACCGGCGGAGGAATTATTCCGCGTGAGGACGTTGAAATCCTCAAGACACAGGGGATTGGCGAACTCTTCGGCCCCGGCACTTCGACCGGAGATCTCGTCGCATTTATTAAGCAGTGGTTCGCAGAAAAGCAGCAGGTCGTGTGACATCACGTTTGCGAACTCTGAGCGCCGAAGTTCTGGAACTCCAGGAGCGGCTGCGGCAAGGCGGGGGGCCCGAGAAGGCAGCAAAACAACACAACCAGGGAAAGCTGACCGCTCGTGAACGCGTCGACGCATTACGTGATCCGGGCTCTTTGATGCTTGAACTGGGATTGCTGGTGGCGTACGATCAATACGAGGGGCAGGCACCTGGGGCAGGGGTGATTACCGCCATCTGTATGGTCGAGGGCCGGGAGGTGGTGGTCGTGGCGAATGACGCGACGGTGAAGGCGGGATCGTGGTGGCCGGAGACGATCAAGAAGATGTTGCGCGCACAGGAAGTCGCGATGCGCTGTCGCGTACCGATCATTTATCTGGTGGATTCCGCGGGCGTGAATCTTCCGTATCAAGGTGGTGTGTTCCCTGGCCAGTACGGTGCCGCCCGTCTGTTTTACTACAATTCCATTATGCGGCGGTACCTGCGCATCCCGCAGATTGCTGCCGTGATGGGGCAGTGCATCGCTGGTGGAGCGTATCTGCCCGCGTTGTCCGATGTGATTCTGATGGTGAAGGGCACGTCTTTCATGGGCCTGGGTGGTCCCAATCTGGTGAAAGGGGCGACCGGACAAACCATTGACGGTGAGACGTTAGGCGGCGCAGTGACGCACACGGAAATCAGTGCGGTCGCTCATTATGCGCTGGACGACGACACCGCGTGCCTCGCGAAGATCCGCGACTTGATTGCCCGTCTTCCGGGACAAACTGACGATGGCGCCGGGGGGCCCCCCCGAACTCACGATGCGCGCCCTGCCGGCACCGCACCAGATCCCGATGTCCCCGTAACAACCGATTCCGTTCTGACCGATTCCGATCCGGACGATTCGCTGGATCAGCTGTACGACCTCCTCCCCAACGATCATCGCATGTCCTATGACATGCATGACCTCGTGCGCGCCATCGCCGACGACGGAGCCTTTGACGAGTTTCAGGGCAACCTCGCCAAGGAGATGATCTGCGCCGATATCAGACTGCGCGGAATCCCCGTCGGACTTATCGCTAACCAACGCGGATTAATCAAAGGACGTGCCGGGGAGCGGCCACGCTTTGGCGGCATCCTGTATGCAGAAAGCGCCGAGAAAGTCGCCTTCTTCATCGATCGCTGTGACCGGCAGGGCATTCCGATTCTTTTTGTGCAGGATGTCTCGGGATTTATGGTCGGTGCCGAAGCCGAACACGACGGCATCATTCGCGCCGGCGCGCGTTTTGTTGAAGCCATGGCGTGTGCGCGCGTCCCGAAACTTGTGCTGACCGTGAATCATGCCTCCGGCGCCGGATACTACGCCATGGCCGGACAAGGCTTCGATCCGGATTTCATTCTGTCGTGGCCCTCCGGTCGTATGGGGGTGATGGAAGGAGAAGCCGCTGTACAGGCCGTACATGGACGCGCACTCGATGCAGCGAAGAAAGCCGGCCAGCAACCCGATGCCGACGTCGTCGGCTCCGTCGAAGAGATGCGCGCAGATTACGAAGCGCAACTCGATGCCCGATACGCCGCCGCGCGCGGATACGTCGATGCGATCATTCATCCGCACGAAACCCGGGACATGCTCAGCATGGCACTGCGCACTGCGCTGCGGAATCCGGGGCCGCACATCGGGGCCTTCGTGCTTCCACCACAAATCGAGGCTGTTCGATGACCAGGAAGGTTGTTCGTGTTGCGTCGGGACAGGGCTTCTGGGGCGATTGGCTCGAAGCCCCCAAACGACAGGTGGACGGAGGGCCGATCGACTATCTGATGCTCGATTATCTGGCCGAAGTCACCATGTCCATCGTCCAGAAACAGAAGGAACGGGATCCCTCGTTAGGCTACGCACGCGATTTCATCGGCGCCGTCGACTCCGTCATCGACGGCGTGGCCAATCGGGGAGTGAAAATCATCGCCAATGCCGGCGGCGTGAATCCCCCGGCCTGCGCCGCCGCTGTACTGGCACTCGCCGATAGCCGCAACGTGCGAGGCAAACTCATCCTCGGCGTGGTGACCGGCGATGATCTCCTTCAGGATCTCGATCAGCTTATTGCCGCGGGACACCCCCTGCTGAACATGGACACGGGTGAACCACTATCCGCGGTACGCGACCGCGTCATCGCCGCGAACGCGTACATCGGTTCGGAGCCGATCGTCGAAGCACTCGGCAAAGGCGCCAATATTGTCATCACGGGCCGCTCCACAGATACCGCACTCACCATGGCCCCGCTGCGTCACGAGTTCGGATGGGGAGAAACAGATTGGGATCTGCTCGCGGCCGGCATCATCGCCGGCCACATCATTGAATGTGGCGCGCAGTGTTCCGGTGGTAATTGCCTCTATGACTGGGAAAACATCCCGGACCTGGCGAACGTCGGGTATCCGATCGTGGAAGTTTCCCCGGATGGCACCTTCGATGTCATCAAGCACCCCGGCACCGGCGGGCGCATTTCTGTCCCAACCGTGACTGAACAGCTGGTGTACGAGATGGGAGATCCCACCACGTACATCACGCCCGACGTCATCGCTGACTTCACGTCCATTCAGCTGAAGGACGCCGGTGAGGATCGTGTGCATGTATCCGGAATCCGGGGACGCGAAGCCACCGACAAACTCAAAGTCTCCATCGCGTATCGGGCCGGGTATAAAGCCGTCGGGACGCTTGTGTACTCCTGGCCGGACGCCTTGAAAAAGGCGCAGCGCGCGGACGAGATTTTGCGAAAGCGACTCGACGCACTCGGCCTGAAGTTTGATACTATCCTCACCGAGTTCGTCGGCGCGTCGTCCACTCATGGACAACTGGGCGGTGGTGGCGCTGATGCCCCCGAAGTGCAGCTCCGGGTCGGCGTGCGATCACCGGACCGCGCCAGTGTAGAACGTTTTGCCAGAGAGATTGCGCCGCTGGTGTTGAACGGCCCGCCGAGCGTCACCGGATTCGCCGGCGGCCGCCCGAAAGTCGAGGAGATCGTTGCGTATTGGCCCGCGCTGATTGATAAAACAGTTGTCACCCCGCACGTGGAGATTCTGCGATGAACGTACGACTTGTGGACATCGCGCACGCCCGATCGGGCGACAAAGGTGATACCGCCAATGTCGGAGTGATCGCCAAACAACCGGAATGGTATCCGCTCATCGCGCGGACGCTTTCCGTGGAGCGCGTCACGGAACATTTTACGGGTATGATCGACGGTCCCGTTGAACGGTTCGAGCTCCCCAACCTGCATGCGTTGAACTTTCTCCTGCACGGGGCACTCGACGGCGGAGGCACACTGTCGCTCAAAACCGACGCTCAGGGTAAAGTGTTCTCGACCGCGCTCCTTCGTATGCAGTTCAGCGTGCCCGACGAAGAAGGCGCCGCCCTGAAACTTCCGAACTCCTGACCAGTCACGGATGTCTTCGCTCACGAAGATTAAACTGGTGCTCGCGGGAACCGGGGCGCTGCTCTTTGGTGCCGGAGTGCGCACCAACCTCGGCTGGCTGCGTGTGGCCGGGATTGTCCTGGTGTTTGTCGCATGGATCCTGCGGTTCGCGGGGAAACCCGACGACGAATCGACGGCACCGGTTGAGTAGCGAATGATGCCCCGAATCATTCCAGAGCTTCTCGCCCCGGCGGGCAGTCTGGATGCAGTGCGTGCCGCTGTAGCCAACGGCGCCGATGCCGTGTATCTGGGCGCTGAGCAGTTCAACGCGAGAGACGAAGGAGCGCAGCTCACGCTGGATGAAGTCGGCACCGCCTGCGCCATCGCGCACGCCCGCGGCACACGCGTGTATCTCACGCTCAACGTCCTCATCAAGCCATCCGAACTGGTGGATGCCCTGCAGCTGCTTGGTGCGGCGATTGACCGGGGGATCGATGCGGCCATCGTGCAGGACGTCGGGCTCGTGCGGCTTATTCAACGAGTGTACCCAGGGTTCGAAATCCACGGTTCAACACAGTTGACCGTTCATGATGTCAGCGGTGCGCGCTTCATGGAAGCGCTCGGCATCGAGCGCGTGGTGTTGGCCCGTGAGAATACGCTCGAGGACATTCGTGCGATTCGTGCGTCGGTGCAAAACATCGGTCTTGAAACATTCGTCCATGGCGCGCTCTGCATCTCGTACAGCGGTCAGTGCCTCATGTCCGGCATGATTTCCGAGCGCAGCGCCAATCGCGGCTCCTGCGCACAAAGCTGTCGTAAGGACTACGTGCTGACCGACGTAGAGAGCGGGGCAGAACTCGATCGAGGGTTCCTCATCTCAGCGAAGGACCTCGCCGCGCACGATCACCTCGCCCAGCTCTCGGACGCCGGCATCAGTTGTCTGAAGGTCGAAGGTCGCAAAAAGAAGCCTGAGTACGTGGCCACCGTCACGGAGGGATATCGCCGCTTTCTGGATCGCCTGGAAAAGGGTGAGCGCAGCGTGCCGGAGTTCGAGGAAGTCCGTCCACTCGTACAGATTTACTCGCGTGGCTTTACGGCTGGCATGCTGACCGGGCGTGCCGGGCGTTCATACGTCACGCGTGACCTCCCCGATAATCGAGGCCACGAGATCGGGCGAGTCATTGGCATGGAGCGCGGTGACGTCCTGATCGAGACGCGCGTTGCCGTGGAAGTCCAGGACGGTCTCGGTTTCGAGCCCCCTGAGGGTTCCACAGCCAAGTCCATCGGATTTACCGTGCATCGCGTGCGCACGATGCACTCACGGGACGGCGTGATGCACCAAGCGGTCGCTGCGCGTGAACCCGTGCCGACGGGATGGCGTGTAATGCGCACCTCGGAAGCGAGTCTGCTGAACCACGCTCGCGCAACGTGGGAGCAGCTTGATGAACATGCTCTGGCCACACAACGACTGGACGTACGCGTGTTCGGATCAGCCGGAGGTCCACTCAAAACCATCTGGATCGCGGGTGACGAGCAAGTGGCCGTGATGAGCGACGCCACGTTGTCTCCAGCGGCCCGGCAGCCGTTGCATTACGCACGTCTGAGGGAGCAGTTCTCGCGGCTCGGTGGCACCGCGTTTCACCTGGGTGAGATCGTGCTCGATGGACTGCAGGACGGGCTCTTTCTTCCGGTGCGCGATCTTAATAAGCTGCGGACTGTGGCCGTTGCGGAACTGACCGAGCGCCGTGAATCACAGCACGAGATCCAGGCTGCGGCGCGCACAGCGGCGATCGTCGAAGCCGTCCTGCGCCCCATTTCCCCCGCGTCATCTGCCGTCCATCGCGACGCGCCCGAGGGGCTAACGCTGGTGGCGCAGGTGTTTCGCGTCGAAGATGCCATGTCGGCGGCCGCAGCGGGTGCAGACGAAGTAGTCCTGGACCCCTTCCTGCGACATCCCACCCCGTCGTTAAAACGAGTCGGTACACTGCGCGATGATCTCCGATCGATGGGGATCACGCTGCGCCTGCGGACGCCCACGATCGTCCGGCCCGAGGACAGCCGCACCCTCGTGAAGTGGCTGGGGCTTGATTTACCTGTTCTGACGGGCCACGCCGGACTGGCTGTGCAACTCGCACAAGAGGGCCGGGATGTTCGTGGGGATTACGCACTCAACATCTTCAATCCCCACACCGCCGCTGAATACTTTGCACGCGGCGTCACGGGACTCATGGCATCCGTTGAACTGACGGTGAATGAGCTTGGTCAGCTCGTCGCACCATGGGACGGTGTCGGCTTCGATGTACTGCTCTACGGGCGACCCGAAGGAATGACGATCGAACACTGCGTGCTCTCTGCAGCATTCGATCGCGTGCCCACGACCTGCCGAGATCTCTGCGTGCAGAAGCATACCAACGTCGCCATCACGGACCCCGCCGGCTACACCTTTGCTGTGGCTACCGACTCGGATTGCCGCAACCGTCTCCTGCATTCGCGACCCATCGAGGGCTCTGAGTTCGTGCCTCGATTACTCAACCATGGTATCCGCCGATTTGTTGCTCTCTTCAACGTCGACGGTGACCCAATCGATGCGACCGTGCGCGCGTACAAGGCCTGCCTCGGCGCAGAATCCGGTATCGCACAGTCCAAGGACGTCCCGTTGCCGAGGGAACTCGTGGGGGGCGAATTCACACGTGGACACTTTGTGAGGCCTGTGTAAACCACGTCCGCGGTCCGCTGTTGGAAGGCATTCGTTGTCCAATGTCGCGGGCGTCGCTGACCACAGAGGCGCGCGGCTGAGCCCGACCACCGTCGGCGTGGCCTAAACGGACCGGCGCGCCAACGCATCCCTTCGTCCCACTTCTGCGGTGATCTGTCGCATCAGTGTGTTCTGCTTTCGGTCAGCCGGTGTAACTTACGTTGCATATTCATTTTAGTCTCCAGCCCCAAACTCCCATGGTTCACGCACTCCTCGCAGCAGCAGTTCTCACGTCGGGATCGATCGGTTTCGCCGGCGACAGTACGCGGCCGGCGCCGACAGAAGAGCGTATGCCCCTCTTCGGATCCTCTGTGGCGATCTCCGGCACACAAGCGCTCGTCGGCGAACCCGTAGGGCGAGGGGAACCCGGCACCGTGCATCTCTATTCGAAGGGTGCAAACGGTTGGCGAGCCAGCGGATCGCTTAGGAGCGAGGCCTCAGCCCCCAATGATGGGTTCGGCGCCGCCATCGCTGTTTCGGCGAACGCTGCATTTATCGCGGCCATCGACCAGCCGACGCAGGCTGACAGCGGTCGAGGCTCCGTCTTTACCTTCAAGCGCAACGCGCGAGGCGCGTGGGATCCCGCCGGACGACTCTTTTCCTATGCGAGATCGGCTCGTGGGAGCTTCGGCGCGGCGATGCTGATCGATGGCGACGTGGCCTATATCGGAGCCCCTGGCGAGGGCCCGGGTGCCGTGCACATGTACCGTCGCTCTGCAGACGGCACCTGGACCGCTGACGGGTCTCTCACGGTGGACAGTCTCGAAACGCTTGAGCGCTTTGGTTCATCCATAGCGCTCGACGGCGGCCGACTTGTGGTTGGCGCCCCGGGACGCTCCACGAATAAAGGAGCAGTCTACGTCTTTACTCGCGGTCCGGCTGGACGCTGGATGCAGGAGGCGCGGGTGATGCCGGCGCGAGGTTCAGACAATGCGCGTTTCGGTAGCAGCGTCGCGCTCAAGGGGACCAGGCTTGTCTCCGGCTCACCTGGTGCCGTGAACATTCCCGGACAGGGTGGCGGGTTCGTCGGGACCGTCAGTGTCTTCGAATACAGCGAGATCGCGGAGATTTGGAGGGAGCGTCAAACGTTCCTGCCGCCACAGTATGCTTCGTCACGTTTCGGGCAAACCATTGCGATGGCGGGCGACGAGATCTGGGCCGGAGCACCGGCTGCGGAGCGCAACACGGGTCGCGTTTTCAGAATGCGCACGAATCGCGAGGGTGACTGGCTTGGGGTGAATGCACTTGAGGTGGCCGGTGTTGAGCCGGGCGCACTTTTTGGACAGGCGATCGCGGTCAATGGCAGTGACGCGGCCATCGGAATGCCTGGTGACGCGGGACAATCCGGCAGCGTGATGTTTCTGGCACGAAACGCCGCGGGGACCTGGGTGTCGCGCGGGGTGCTGTTTCCGGCGACGACCCAAAAGACCTTTGCAGCTATGCGCGGCAAAGAGACCATGTGCGACGATGCGAACGGCAAAGCGGGTGAATTCGAGTGCAGTTCAACGTCGATCGCATCGTTTCTGCCGATCAGCGCGATCGGTGGTAAACGTGGCACCAGCATGAACGACAACTGGGGCTGGACGGATACCGCAACAGACCGGGAGATCGCGATCCTTGGTCGTACCGATGGCACGTCGTTCGTCGACGTCAGCAACCCGTCGAGTCCGCGCTATCTCGGTGACCTCCCGAAAACCAGGGGAGCTCCGTCCTCGGCCTGGCGTGACATGAAGATTTACAAGGATCACGTCTTTATCGTGTCGGACAACGCGGGTGAACATGGCATGCAGGTGTTCGATCTGACGCGTTTGCGCGGTGTCACCACGGCAAAAACGTTCACGCCAGATGTCGTCTACGACCGGATCAACAGTGCGCACAACATCGTGAGCAATGAAGAGACCGGCTTTATGTACATTGTTGGCGCGTCGGGCGGCGGCGAAACCTGTGGAGGTGGTTACCACATGGTGGATGTTCGCGACCCCAAAAAGCCGAAATTCGCAGGATGTTACGGCGATCCGCGCACGGGCAGAGCAGGCACCGGGTACTCGCATGATGCGCAGTGCGTGAAATACAGTGGGCCCGACTCGCGGTACACCGGCAAGGAAGTCTGCATCGGATCAAACGAAACAGCGATCAGCATTGCGGATCTTTCTGACAAGAAAAATCCTGTCGCGATTTCCCGCGCCAGTTACCCTGACGTCGCGTACGCCCATCAAGCGTGGCTCACGGATGATCACAAATACCTCTATTTGAACGATGAGGGAGACGAATCCTCAGGCAAGGGTGAGGCGGCGAAGGGCACGCGCACTCTCGTGTGGGACCTCACCGATCTCACAGATCCAATCCTTGTAAAGGAGCACGTTGGCGTGTCGAAGGCCATCGATCACAACCTGTACGTCAAAGGAGATCGGATGTATCAGGCCAACTACACCTCAGGTATGCGCATTCTCGACATTTCGGATCCGCGCAATCCGAAGGAAGTGGGGTATATCGACACGTTCCCTGGTGACGATGGCACACCCTCATTCTCAGGTGCATGGAGCGTTTACCCGTATTTCAAGAGTGGCACGATCATCGTGACCAGCATTGGCGAAGGCGTCTTCTTCGTGAAAGACCGCACCAAGAAAACGGTTCAGTGAGGACACGCGTCCTCGCGGTGGTCGCGGCGTGTGTCGTCGCGGCCACCGGTGCATCGACGGCCGGGGGCGCTCAACAGAACCGCTCGTTCGGCAAGCTGTACATCGTGAATCAGGCCGGTGCCACAATCTCCGTGATTGATCAGGCTCGGCTGAAAGTTGACACGGTGCTCGATCTCCAGAAGATGGGGTTTTCCGCCAACGCGAAGCCCCATCACGTCGCCGTGGAAAAGGACGGTTCGTACTGGTACGTCTCACTGATCGGTGACGGACGCGTACTGAAGCTCGACCGAAAAAACGCGGTGGTTGGTCAGGTCAGCATGGAGACTCCCGGGTTGCTCACCCTCGATCCGGTCCATGACTCGCTGTTTGTCGGGCGCTCGATGACCGCCGTGAACCCACCGAAATCTTTGGGCGTTATTGCACGCACTCCGTTCACGCTTGTGGATGAGCAGGAGATCGTGATCCCGCGCCCGCACGCGCTGGCTGTCACGCTGGACGGTGCCTGGGTGCACGCCGCATCGCTCGGTGAAAACCGCATCGCGTCGGTCGAGGTCGCAACGGCACGTGTTGTTCTTAGCACGCTCCCGGGACCTCAGCATTCACTGGTGCAGTTTGCTGTTTCTCCCGACGGCAAGACGATGGTCGCGGGAGGGGAACTCTCAAACATCGTGTTCGTGTTCGACCTCACCAGACCCCCGCCACTTGTACCGGTACGCGAGATAGTGCTGGAAGGAAAGCCGTGGGAGCCGCGCTTCGCACCCGACGGGATGACCGTGTATTTCACCCTGCTGAACAAAAACGCCCTTGCGCAGGTCGATTGGCGCGCCGGGAAAGTGCTGCGAACGTTCGGGGATCGGATGGCGCAGCCGTACGGCATGTTGCTCCGGGCCGACGGTCGTTATGCCTTCGTTGTAAATCAGAACACCGGGGCACTCAAAGCCGGTCAGAGTGGCCACGAAATGCATGGCATGTCCGGTCATAATACGTCGGATGGATGGCTGAGCATTGTTGACCTCACGACAAGACGCCTGCATTCGACGCTGATGTTGGGCAACGGCCCGACCGGCATTGGGGCTGCCGGAGCGCGATGACGCGTCCGGGAGTCGTGGCAGCATTGATTGCGCTGTTCGCGTGTCCGTCGCTGCAGGCACAGGCGCTCCCGCAATTCCGGAGGCAGGTGTCGCCGTTCCCCGTGCTTGATTCAGCGGGAGTGCCCTACGTTCAACCGTTTCTGGGGGGCTTTGATGTACCGCGGCCTCAGCTTGTCGACATCGACGGTGATGGCGATCTGGACGTCTTTGTCCAGGAGCGTTCCAACGAGGTCATGTTCTTCGAGAACACAGACGGGAAGTTGGTCTGGCAGACCGATCGCTTTATGGATGTACCTGTCGGCGAATGGTATCGTTTTGCCGACGTCGACGGAGACGGCTTAATCGATCTCCTCAGCGAGTCGCCGATCAGCTATATCCGCGTGTGGCGCAACATGGGCACCGCGAAGCAAGCCGAATTCCGTATTGCTGCTGATACCCTCAGGGACAATGACGGCGCACCGATCCCGGCCGATCGGCAGAATATCCTGAACATGGTTGACGTGGATTGCAACGGCCGAATGGATCTGTTCCTCGGTCGCGTTGCCGGAACCGTCGACCGTTTCGAGGCCGTCCCTGGTACCGAACGCAACGGAATTCCGCGGTTCGCGATGCACACGGAGCGTTTTGAGGGCATTGAGGTGCTGGGGCCGGTACCGGGGCAGCCAGGAGGAATTGAGCGCACCGGCACGCGCCACGGGGCCAACACGCTCGCCTTCGGGGATATCGACGGCGACGGCGACCCCGATCTGTTCTGGGGAGACTATTTTGAGCGCGGTTTACTCCTTTTTGAAAACCGCGCGGTCGCATGCTCGACGCCTAACATGCGAGGCGGACATATGCAGTTCCCCGATACTGTGCTGGCGCAAACAAGTGGCTACAACGCGCCCTCCACCGGAGACCTTGATGGCAATGGTTTCGTGGATGTTGTGATGGGCGTGATCGGCGGTGCATTCTCACCGCGCAGAACGTCAATCGATAATCTGTACTTCATTTCGCAGACCGCAAAAGGATCGTTCTCGGTCACAACGCGACGACTGCTCCCGACCATCGACGTGGGCAACGAGTCCATGGTGACGTTGGGAGATCTCGACGCAGACGGCGATTTTGACGCCGTCGTCGGATCCAAGATTTCGACCGGTCAGGACGATAGCGGTACACTGACCTGGTTTGAGAACACAGGATCACGCACCGCACCCGCGTGGCGCGAGCGCGGTCTTCTCCCCGTGGGCGGAGAATTTCACCTGGCCCCGACCATCGCCGATCTGGATGGCGATGGTAAAGCGGATCTTGTGGTGGGGACCTGGAAGGATCGTGTGCAATGGTGGCGCAATACCGGCACCGCGACGTCACCGCAGTGGAAGATGCAGGACAGCGCCCTCGTGACATTAACCCGCGGCAGCAATACCACGCCCGCACTCGCGGATCTCGATGGTGACGGCGACCTGGACCTGTTGGTGGGTGAAGCATCGGGCCAGCTCAATTTCTATCGGAATACGGGATCGCGGACTGCGCCGATCTTTACGCTGGTGTCCGACAACCTTCAGGGGATCGACGTCGGACGCCGGAGTGCGCCGGCGCTGGTGGACATGAATGGGGACGGACGCCCCGATCTGCTCATCGGTGGCGAGGACGGGGGGGTTGAGCTGTGGTGGAATCGAAGCACCGCCGACTCCGTGCACTTCGTCCGTGCCGAAGGACAGGTGATTGAATCGCCGCTGTACTCGAGTGTGTCGGCGGGAGATGTCGATGGAGACGGAACACTTGAGGTGGTGGTCGGCACCCAGTCGGGCGGGCTGCTGTGGTTCCGCCGCGAACGTTAATCCAGACCTGTGAACGCCGAAAATTCACGAGTCACGCGAGCCGCGGTCGGGGCGTCGGCCGCGTCGGACTCCAGCACCTGACCCACACGTCGTAACAGGTCCGCTGGCGTGAACGGTTTGGCGAGCACGTCGTTCCGCTCGCCGATGAAGCGGGCGATGCCCAGAGATTCTCCGGAGTAGCCGGACGTCAGGACCACGCGCATGTCCGGACGGCTCACAGAGAGCTGACGCACGAGATCAACACCTCCGATCCGCGGCATCACGACGTCGGTCACCAGGACATCAATGTGGGAGTCCTGCGCATTCGCACAGAGAATCGCCGCCTCACCATTGTCCGCCGTGAGCACGCGATAACCTGCACCGCTGAGTGTGCGAGCCACCACGTCCCGCACATCGGACTCGTCTTCCACGACAAGCACGGTTTCGCCAGTCCCGTCATGCAATTGACTGGGAACGGGCGCCGGCAGCGCAACGGGTTGACTGCCCGTCACTCGCGGCAGATAGATGGCAAATGTGGTTCCGCGGCCTTGCGCCGAATCCACAAGGATGTGGCCTCCACTTTGTGCCACGATGCCATACACGGTCGCCAGCCCGAGACCGGTGCCGCGTCCCGCCGGCTTGGTACTGAAGAACGGTTCAAAAATGCGGGATTTTACCTCTTCCGTCATGCCCGTCCCCGTGTCGGAAACCTGCAGCGTATGGTAATCCCCTGGGGTCAGTCCACGGTGGGTGAGACTGCTGTGGTCGTACACCTCCACGTTCTCCGTGCGGATCGTCAGGCGTCCACCCTCCGGCATCGCGTCTCGCGCGTTGAGCACCAGATTAACAATCGCTTGTTCAATGTGACCCGGATCCGCTCGAACAAGCCACGGCTCTGCGGTCACGTCGATGCCGGATTCAATCGTCTCGCCGATCAGCCGACGCAACATGTGACCCATGCCCGTGACGTGTTTGCTGAGATCGATGATCTGGGGCTCCACGACCTGTCGTCGTGCAAAGGCCAGAAGCTGTCCCGTGAGGCCCGCCGCGCGTTCTGCGGCAACGCGGATCTGCCCGAGATCCTCCCGGACTTCCACCTCGAGCTGTTCGCTCTGTTCAGCAAACTCCACGTGCGCCAGAATTGCCGTCAGCAGGTTATTAAAATCGTGCGCGACGCCACCGGCAAGCCGTCCGATGCTCTCGAGCTTCTGCGACTGATGATACTGCGCCTCGCCCTGTCGGCGATCGGTGACATCACTCGTGGTGATACACACGCCCACCGCCTCGCCGCGCTCATTCCGAATGGGAAAACGCTGGGTATTGATGATGCGCGCGACCCCGTCCGCGCCCACGTGGTCAAACTCCGACTCGCACTCTCCCAGTTCAATGGCCGTACCGTCGGCGGAACGCAGGAGCGTCGCGACCTCCGCGCTGAACAAGTCACTCGTCCGACGTCCCTGCAGTACATCCTTGTTGGGTAAGCCGAGAATCTGCGCGGCCGCATCGTTGGCCATCAGATATCGCCCCTCCAGATCCTTGAGGATGATGCCGTAGGGAGCGTATTGCAGGATGGCCTGAAACTGCTCGTCGCGCTGCTGCAGGGCGGCAGTCGCTTCCTGCAGTCGGTCATGATGTTCAACGGCGGCCGTTCGGTCCCGCTCCAGAAACCACGCGGTCATGGCCATACTGAGCGCCAGAGTAAATCCGAGCTCCAGTAATCCTAAAAAGGGGCCGAACGTCGGCAGGACCCCCGTGAATAGCGACCAGAACCAGGGGGCAGCGTGCAACAGCTCAACAAATCCGAGACCAACGAGTGACCACACGAGCGCCCGGTGCGCAACCGGAGCTGCCGTGGCGATACGGCGTGCAGCGAGAATCGCCGTCGTGAGGAATGAGACGCCAATGATGGCTCCGGGTACGACGATGCGAACAAAATACCGGCCACCGTTGGCTCCCGGATCAAAGGCAAACATCAGGGTCAGCCCGAGCGTGGCTATGGGCACCGCCACGAGCAGCCAACGTTTGACGCGCAATGCCAGCGCATCGCGGTTTAACACCATCGACACCACCGCGAAAACAAACATCGCAGACTGCCAGTAACCGGTCGTCTGTGACGCCCAGGTCAGCGCAATACGAAACAGACTGGACGGCGGGGAACCCGCCGCATGATAGGCC
>JBGTBX010000191.1:0-6025 GCA_041749115.1 Gemmatimonadaceae bacterium | reverse complement strand
GAGCGCCATCGCCACCGCGTCCTCGACATGCGCCGGCACCGTCTTGCGGTACGTGGACACAGCCTCCGGCTCGGCCGTCATCACCTTCGCCACGATCGCCTGCGCCGTGGGGCCCGTGAACGGCGGTTCACCCGTGAGCATCTCGTAGAGCACACAGCCTAACGCGTACACATCCGTCCGCGCATCGAGGTTGCGTTCACCCATGGCCTGCTCGGGGCTCATGTAGTGCGGCGTCCCAAGGCTCATGCCGGTTTCGGTCATCCGCGAATCGGCGCTCGTCGCAGCCAGCGCGATGCCGAAGTCGGCCACCAGCGCGCGGCCGTCGTGCAGCAAAATGTTCTCCGGCTTAATGTCGCGGTGGATCACTCCCTTGCGATGGGCGTAGTCGAGCGCGCCCGCCACTTCAGTGGCGATTCGCACGGCGTCGGCGATGGGCAGCTGCTTCTCGCGCGCCAGCCGATCGCGCAGCGATTCACCTTCCACAAACGGCATCGCGTAGAAGACAGTGCCATCCACCACGCCGGAGTCGAAGAGTGGCAGGATGTGCGGATGCTGCAGGTTGGCGGTGGTCTTGATCTCCGCGAGGAAACGGTCGGCGCCGATGACGGCGGCGAGTTCGGGGCGCAGGACCTTGAGCGCGACGTGGCGGTCATGCTTGAGATCGTGTGCGAGGTACACGGTTGCCATGCCACCCTGGCCGAGTTCGCGCTCCAGGCGGTAGCGGTCAGCGAGGGCGGCGGTGAGCCGTTCTACCGGCGTGTTCATTGTTTCGACCGAATACGGAGATATTCGAACCAGTTCTCAACCAACACGGCGCGTGGAGCGCCAACGTTGGCTGTCGTCGCGCGATTCCGCGGGAAGATAAATGACTGCCCATCTGGCGAGACCACAAATGACTGGTGAAAGGGGTTTTGCACGAGTGTGCGCGCACTGAATAGCGATTGCGTGGTAAGCACTGCAAATGTGGGCGTCGATCGGAACGTGGCAGCGCTGAGTTCGCCTCCCGGCGTCAGGAAGAACAACTCATTCGCTGTTGGCGACCAGACAGGAGACAAACCGCCAGCATTCGACACTTGCCATCGTCCTGCCGAAGTTTCGGGGAAGGGACGAACATACACTTCGTTGGTTCCCGATTCGTTCGAGATGTAAGCCAGCCACTTGTTGTCGGGAGAGACGGCGGGGTGCATTTCGGTGAACTGCGTCGCCACCAGTTTAACGGGAGTCGTGTCGCCAGAGAGGCGGATGCCGAGAAGGTCGCCAAGTCCGGCGACCGCGTCGTCGGTACGAACCACCAGCCACTCTCCATCAGCGGACCATGTAACCTCCTGGATGGCGCGATCGAAACCGGCGACGTGGCGATCGTTGCCACTGCTATTTGCCAGCCGCGTATAGACGTTGCCGCCGTCGATACTGTCCCGAATAAAGGCGATCGTTAGGCCGTCCGGCGACCACGCCGGCCTACGATCCTGTCCTCCGAACGTGAAACGGGAGAAGGGGCCGCGATCGAGTTGCTTGAGCCAGACATTGAGCCCGCCGGTCGTCTGCCCGGCACCAACGGCGAGGCGTTTCCCATCCGGAGAAAGCGCCAATGAGTTGAATCCGCCGTACCAACTCGTGTCGATCGGCGTCGCTGCACCGGCACGGTTGACTCGCACCATCTCGGCGGCGCCGGCTCCTTCTCCCTTGAAATAGAGCAGGGTCCCGGCTGGCGACCACGCGAGCATCGGAAGGCTGTTGCCAACGTTGACGATCGCGATGTTGTCGAGGACGATCGTCGCCGGGCCGCGCATTTCAAGCGCATCGAGGTCGAACGGTGCCACCATGACGGCGCCGTCGTTCCGTACGTACATCAGGTCGCCGGTTGGCAGGTACCACGCCTGAATCGCGTCACTCAATAGCGGCTTGTGTTTTCCCGTAGCCAGGTCGAGAACCCGGACGGCAGTCGTTGCGCAGCCCGAAGTGCAGTAGAGGAAAAGCACTCCTCGCGCTTTCGGGAGCGGCGTCGGATTCATAAAGCCGTAACCTCGGTACGTGGAATCCGAGAGGACCGTTCGGTGTTCGCCGCCCGACGCATTCACGCGCCTGAATTCATCACCGCTTGCCGGCGTATAAATCAGTGTGTTGTCGTCGAGCCAGACGATTCCATAGTGTTCTTCTCCCACCGAGTCTGCGAGCGTTGTCGTGGCACTACCGTCCAGACGGATTTTTTTAAGCTGCCGATCCGCGATGAACGCAAGCCATTCACCATCGGGGGAAAACGTCGGGGAGTTGCTCCCCTCGGTCCCCGGAATTGCGACGGGATTGAGGGCACCGGGCCGCTTGATCCAAAGTAATCCGTTCGCACCGAACGCGCGGAAAACCAGCAGCTTACCGTCGGGCGAAACCGCCAGCGCCAACCCGGCTGGGTTAATGCCCAGAGTGTCCGCCAGGTTAATCGGTGTCCAACGAACTTCGGGTGCCGGTGCGCGCTGCAACCAACCCCAAGCGCCGATTGCAATGGCCGCTGCCGCAACACCCCATGCCACATACGGCGGTCTGGCTCGTGTTCGCGTGGCGGCGTTGCTCCACTGCGTTGTAACGGATGCGTTGCTCAACGCAGAAGCGAACTCTGCTGCCGTACCGAACCGATCGGCTGGCAACTTTTGGAGCGCGGTGAAAATTGCCGCTTCCACGTGCGTCGGAATCGTCTTCCGCTGCCCGGTGAGGCTGCGCGGATCATCGGTCATCACGCGAGCAATGATCGCCTGCGCTGTCGGTCCATTAAACGGCGGCTCACCCGCGAGCATTTCATAGGTGATGCAGCCGAGCGCATACACATCACTGCGGGCAGTGATCTCCCGCTCGCCCATCGCCTGCTCGGGACTCATGTACTGCGGAGACCCGAGCGACATGCCGGTCTCCGTCATCCGCGAGCCGGCCGTGCTCGCGGCGAGCGCGATACCGAAGTCGGCTACGAGCGCGCTGCCGTCATGCAGCAGAATGTTTTCTGGCTTAATGTCGCGATGGATCACACCGTGGCGATGCGCGTAATCGAGCGCGCCCGCCACTTGCGAGGCAAGCCGCAACGCGTCGGCCACCGGGAGCTGCTTCTCACGAGTGAGTCGGTCGCGCAGGGATTCGCCATCGACAAACGGCATCACATACCACAGCTGGCCGTCGGTTTCACCCGAATCTATTAAGCCGAGGATGTGCGGGTGCTGCAGGTTCGCGGTAGTGGTGATTTCCTTGAGAAACCGTTCGGCGCCGATAACGGCCGCGAGTTCCGGGCGCAGGACTTTGATCGCCACCTTGCGGTGGTGCTTCAAGTCTTCGGCGAGATACACGGTGGCCATGCCGCCAGTGCCGAGTTCCCGCTCAATGGTGTAGCGGTCGGCGAGGGCTTCAGTCAGGCGAGAAATCGGATCAGAACTCAGCGGACGACTCCCGACCTACGGTGTTTGGAAACCTTCGCGTTGTGCGGCGGCAGTGAGACGTTCGTCGAACGAAATGAAGGTACCGTCGAGGGGCGATCCTGCCCATTCCAATGCCGCCGCGAGTTGCAACGCGTCGGCAGATCGTAGCGGGTGGAGACGTAGCACCCTTAGCGCCTGCTCGCGTATGGCATCGCCCGGCTGCACCTCAAACCAGCTCGACCTGAGTGTGAGGAGGAGCGCCCGCGCCCTGGCTTCGTCGACCGCAGTGAGATGACCTTCACGGTGTAAGCGGCCAATAGCGGAAGCACATTCCACCTGCGAACCCCACCACACCACCATCTCGGTATCCTCACCAAGCAGCGCACGCGCTTGTGTCGTTCGTGGTTGGTCGAGGAGGAGCGGGACCAGCGCCGACGCATCCCAAAACCTCACCAGCCCTCGCCCCGCTCAGCGAGGAGTCCGGAGAGAGACTCCCCATTCGGGTCGCGCGGATGCGGTGACTTAAAGAAGTTCTTTGGCAGCGGCGCGGTTGGCGCTGTAAGGCGTCCACTCCGGAGCAAAGCCTCCCGCCGACCTTCCTCATGCAGGTCGCCAGTAACCGGCGACAGCTTGGCAATGACTCGGCCCCGATCGGTCACCAACACCTCGTCACCTTGGCGGACGATGTCGAGAAAGGCGCTGAGACGGGCCTTCAGCTCGGAGATGGAGGTTCTGGTCATATGACTATTATAGTCATATCGAAATGACCAAACAAGTAGTACCCAAAGCAGTCTCGGTGAGCTTTACGTCTTCACCCACACCAAGTTGTGTTTCACGATCCAGATTTACGCGCAACGTTTCGCCGTCAATAAGCGGCATGACGCAATACAAAAATCTGTCGGCCTCGCCCGAATCAAACAGCGGCAGAATATGCGGGTGCTGCAACGCAGCAGTGAGCCGTTCAATCACATTGCTCACTTGCCAGCCTTCATCTTGTTCCGGAGTTCCTGGAACCAATTCTGCACCACGATGACCTGAGCCGGTTGGGCGCCGGCTACCAACTTGCGTACGAGATAGAACGACTGATTATCCGGTGCAACTGAAATCAGGCGGTGACTGTTGTCTGTCCCGTATGGTTCCATGGAGAACAGTTTGCGTCGCCCACTGATCCGAATATCTGTCGTCGACGCCACCATCGCATCAATTAAATCGTCGGCCTGATTTCGATAAAACAGCTCCTTGCTATCGTGCGATCAGGTCGGCTCTCGTCCACCGTCCGCAGATACCTGGATGCGTGCCGTTGCGGTGTTCGGAAACGGTCGAATGTACACTTCGGCCCGCCCACTTTCGTTTGAGACATACGCCACCGCACGTCCATCTGGCGAGATGGTTGGTGCAAACTCCTCATGTTCCGTTGTCGCGATGCGAATAAGCGTCGTGTCCGATCCCACGCCAACCGCGTACACGTCACGGTTGCCTCCTGAGCCCACGCGATAGACCAGCCACATGCCGTCCCTGGAATATTGGCCTTCGTCAATCGCTCTCGGATCGCTACGCACTAACCTGGCCTCGGCGCTCCCGTCGGCGGGTACACTGTACAACTGCGTTTGTCCGGACCGGTCCGAGGTGAACAGTATCGATTGACCGTTGCCGTACCACGACGGCCGGAAGTTCAGGAACCCGTCATACGACAAGCGGGTGAGTGGTCCGTCGGGAAGCGTCTTAATCCAAACCTCATTTCGCCCGCTGGCATCGTGCGAGATCGCCATCCGCGTAGCATCAGGCGAGAGCACGACGTTTCGGAACTGTCCCTTCCAATTCCCGTCAACTGTGTGTTCCACGCCATCGCGGGTGACGCGCACCACTTGCTGATCCGGCGGCGCTGTTTTGTACGTCAGCATGCCGTCGCGGGACACAAAAAACGTTTCGGCTTCTCCTCGCGTCGAGATGCCTTGTATCAGTGTGACCAGCGGGCCGCTCATTTTGGCGCGTTTTGGATCAAACGCCGCGCCGGCCAGCGTACCATCACTTCTGAGCACCAGCAGATGTCCGCTTGCCGAATAGACGCCGCGCGTCCCCGGTGTGAGCGTGGTTTTCTCTCCGCTCTCCACGTCAATCGACATGATCTCTGCATCACCGCGGCTGTGTTGTACTGCGACGAGCAGCTGTTTGCCGCCGGGGAGCGCCTGCGGCCAGTAAAAGAACAATTCGTCGCGCGTCCGATCGAGCTGCGCCACGATTTCCGGCACGCCACCAGTAGCACGCACTCGGCGCACTTGCATGGCGTTCGCAGCTCCACCGATGTAGTACACCCAACCATCGTCGCTCCACGAGCCGCCGTTGCCATACGTTGAGTCGGCAACGATTGTGCGAGTCGAGCCACTGGTAAGCGAAATGACTTGCAGTGCCCCGGGAAATCCCGTGACAAATCCCAACTCGTCACCGCTTGGTGAAAAGAACGGGCTCCAACCTTCGCCGGCGACGCGCTTCGCGGTCAAATCGTCGCGCTCTCGAAGCGTGATGGCCCGGCCAGTAAAATACGCGTATCGTGACCCGTCGGGTGAGGGTCTTGGTGCCCCATCGCCCTCTTCATTTTCCACGTAGAAATCGATAGCAAAACGGCTCACCGGTTG
>JBGTBX010000190.1:0-28873 GCA_041749115.1 Gemmatimonadaceae bacterium | reverse complement strand
GGCGGTGCTGCCGTTCAGGCGCCTGCCGCTGGACGACCGACGGGTGCAGCACCAGGAGGACAGGGCGCCACACGCGGAGCTTCACCAATACCACAGGGAGAGTTTCCGTCGCGGACCCGGGCACGCACGGGCGTAGTATTCGTTGCAAAGGACGGCCTGTACGAAGCGCGCGTCGTACGGCTTGGCATCGCCAACTTTGACTACACCGAAGTTCTTTCCGGGCTTGAAGAAGGTGAACAGGTAGCCATGCTCGGTGCGGCTGCGATGATGGCCGCACGCGACTCCAGCAACGCGCGCTTTCGGAGCATGACCGGAGGTGGAGTACCAGGAATGCAGAAGACGACGCCCGCCGGTGGCGCTCCTAAACGTTAATCTGACAGGCGTCTGCACATGATTTTCGGCGAAATTTTCAACGTAGCGCTTGGCGCTTTGAGAGCGAACAAGCTGCGCTCGATGCTGACGATGCTCGGTATCGTCATCGGCGTCGCAGCGGTGATCGCGGTCATTGCGTTAGGCAGCGGAGCGCAGACGGCCGTCAAGGAGCGCATCACCGCGCTCGGCACGACACTCCTGTCCGTTTCACCCGGACAACAGTTCGGGCGCGGGGGCATCAGCTCCGAAGGCGACCGGGCCAAGCTCACCATGAAGGATGCCGCGGCGTTGGAAGAGAGGGGTGGCAGTAAGCTCGCCGCCGTGCAGCCCGAGATGTCACGCAACCTGCAGGTGCAATACACCAACAAAAACACCAACACCAGCATCGTTGCCACCACGGCGAATTACCTCACCGTGCGCAACTACGAACTCTCCGCGGGACGGTTCTTCAGCTCCGCCGAAGACAATTCCAAGGCGCGCCTTGCCGTCATCGGTCCAGAGGTGCTCAAAAACCTCGGCTTTGAATCGCCAGAAGCGATCATCGACGAGGCAATTCGCATTCGTGGCATCCAGTTTACTGTAGTTGGCGTTCTCAAGTCCAAAGGACAGTCATCGCCGTTCAACAACCCCGACGATCAGGTACTCATTCCACTCAACACGGGACGCTTCCGCGTGTTGGGTACAGACAGAGTCCGATCAATTTCGGTGTTGGCGCCGAGTGAAACGGAGATCCCGAATACGATGGCTGAAATCGAGCGAGTTTTACGTCGCGAACATAAGCTGCGACAAGGCCGTCCCAACGACTTCACGATCCGCAACCAGTCAGACTTTCTGAGCACGCTTGGCGAGACGACCGTTGTGTTCACCTATCTCCTGTCAGGGATCGCCGCCGTATCGTTGCTCGTTGGCGGTATCGGGATCATGAACATCATGCTCGTGTCGGTCACAGAGCGCACACGCGAGATAGGCGTGCGAAAAGCGTTAGGCGCAACGAAGTTCAATATCCTCGGTCAGTTCCTCATTGAAGCCGTGGTGCTGTGCCTCCTTGGCGGTTTGATCGGGATTCTGGTGGGTGGCGGGATCGCGGCGTGGCTGAGCAACTCGTTCGGCTGGAACACCGAGATCTCGACCGCATCAATGGTGGGAGCCTTTGCCTTCTCGGCAATCGTAGGGATTCTGTTTGGCGTCTGGCCCGCTCGGCGGGCAGCGAAGCTCGATCCCATCATGGCGCTGCGATACGAGTAAACTCCCTCGGGGTGCTCGCGCTGCGAGCGCCCCCTGGATCCAAAACGAAAGCCTCTGAACGTTGCTGGCACGCCAGTCCGGTTCGGAGGCTTTTTCAATGCCGTCCATGCAGCCCCGTGAAAGGGCTTGCGATATATCTTTAGATAAGATATATCTTCGATACATCTTACCCGAGGTTTTTTATGTGGGACAATTGCCACTCCTGGGACTGCGATCCAAAGCACAAGCACGGACGTTCTAACGAGTTCAGAGGGTTCTGGTGGGGCTTCCCTGGCGGCCCGCGGCATCGATCCGGTGGTCGACGGGGCAAACGTCGTTTTGATCAGGGAGACCTCAAGTATGTCATCCTTGGCCTGCTGGCCGAGAAGCCTCGTCACGGCTACGACATCATCAAGGACCTCGAGGAGAAGTTCGGAGGGACCTACTCCCCCTCCGCCGGTACGGTCTACCCAACACTCGCGCTGCTCGAGGACATGGGTTTCGCGACCGTGGCCATGGAAGAAGGGGGACGCCGGGTCTACACCATCACCGACGAAGGTCTCAAGTACCTTGAGGACAACAAGCCCGTTGTAGAGGAACTGTTCGAGCGCATCACGTCGTTTGGCGAAGATTTCATGAGCGAGTCGACGAAGGATCTGGGCGGAGCAATCGCCGACCTCGCACGGGCCACGTTTCAGACTGCGCCGAGGTCTCTCAGGGATCCAGCCGTCTCAAGGAAGGTGCGCGATATTCTCCGGGCCGCCGCCCGCGAAATCGAAGATGTGTTGCGGGAGCATCCAAAACCGGCCGCGGAATAACATCGCGCTGGACCATCCTCGCTTCGGCGATAGATTGAGGAGAAGTCACGGTCTCGTGCCGTGACTTCTTTTTTCGTGGGTTGCGCCGCGATGTGAAGAGTCTCCGACGTCAGGCCCCTTGTGGCTGAACCATATTTGGACATATGACTGCTGATCCCACGGCCTCCGGAGCATCCGACGGAGGAGCGGACAGCGCATCCGGTGCGCCTCCCGACGCGTCGCGGACATCTTCGCCGCCGACCGACCAGACCACCGAGTTCACCGCGCCGCCGCTGCACGGCCACGTTGATCGCGACCCGAAGGGCCGTCGACTGGCACTCCTCGCGTTCACGGCGCTGGGCGTCGTGTACGGTGACATCGGCACAAGCCCGCTTTACGCAATCAAGGACGTTTTCAAGGACACCTACGGCCTCGAACCAAGTCCATTCAATGTGTTTGGCGTCCTCTCGCTGATCGTCTGGTCGCTGATCCTGGTGGTCACGGTGAAATATGTCGCGTTTATCCTTCGCGCCGACAATCGCGGAGAGGGTGGTGTGTACGCATTGGTCGCACTGATTACTGAAATGCAGCGCAAGAAGGGCGCGACCGTCGCCAAAGCGGCGCTGATTATGCTGGGCCTCTTTGGGGGGGCCTTTTTGTACGGGGACGGCATCATCACGCCGGCGATTTCTGTCCTCGGCGCGATGGAAGGGCTCGAGATCATTAATCCGGGCCTCGGAATGCTCGTCGTTCCCCTGTCGTTCATGGTGATCGCGCTGCTGTTTTACTTTCAGTATCAGGGCACGGCGCGTATCGGCAGCGCATTCGGCTGGATCATGCTCGCCTGGTTCTCAAGCATCGCCGTGCTTGGCGTGCGCGGCATCGTGCTCAATCCCGAGATTCTGCTGTCGATGAATCCCTGGTATGGCGTACAGTTTTTCTGGGCGCATCCAGTGAAATCATTTGTTGCACTTGGCGCGGTGGTTCTGGTTGTAACCGGTGGCGAGGCCTTGTATGCGGATATGGGTCACTTCGGCCGGAAGGCCATTCGCCTTGCGTGGTTTGCGATGGTCCTCCCTGCTCTGCTGATTAACTATTTCGGCCAGGGAGCACTGGTGCTTTCCAATCCGGCGGCGGTGGAGAACCCCTTTTATCTGCTCGCTCCGACATGGTGGCTGTATCCACAGGTGGTCATCTCCACGTTGGCTGCGATCGTGGCTTCGCAGGCCCTCATTTCCGGCGCCTTCTCTCTCACGCAGCAAGCTGTTCAGCTGGGTTACTCTCCACGGGTGACCATTGTGCACACCTCCGAACAGGAGGCCGGACAGATTTATATCCCGGAAGTGAACGTGATGCTCGCTATCGGCACGCTGTACCTGGTGCTTGCCTACCGTAGCTCAGCAGCGCTGGGCCAGATGTACGGCGTCGCTGTGACCGGGACCATGCTCATCACCAATTTGTTGTTCTTTGTGCTTGCGCGTGAGCGCTTTGGCTGGAAGCTGCGCTCCGCACTGTTCTTCCTGATTCCCTTTGTGGTAATCGATGTCGCGTTTTTCTCCTCCAATCTGCTGAAGGTTCCGAGCGGGGGATGGGTGCCGCTGCTGGTCGC
Source organism: Gemmatimonadaceae bacterium (assembly GCA_041749115.1). Taxonomy (GTDB): domain Bacteria; phylum Gemmatimonadota; class Gemmatimonadetes; order Gemmatimonadales; family Gemmatimonadaceae; genus JBGTBX01. Next base: position 24,871 of record JBGTBX010000190.1, on the reverse strand, counting down.
TTCAATGGTGTTTGCCCTCATGAGCACATGGAAGCGCGGACGTGCTTTGCTGCACACGCTCATGCTCGAACGATCGCTCCCTATCCAGGATTTCATCAGTTCACTTGAGAGCGGCCGCGTCGTGCGGGTCCCGGGGACCGCGATCTTCATGACGTCGGAGAGCGAGGGAACACCGGTGGTTCTGTTGCATCACCTCAAGCACAACAAGGTGCTTCACGAACAAGTGATTCTTCTCTCCGTGGTTGCCCGCGAATCACCCGAGGTGCCAGCGGCTAACCGCTTGCGCATAGAAAAACTGCCACTCGGCATTTATCGTGTGCGGGCGTTGTATGGCTTTATGGAGACACCCAACGTAGAAGACATCAGGGCGCGCCTGAGCGAAGCGGGGATCAAGACCAAGCGCATGGACACGACCTATTATCTGGGGCGCGAACGGTTGATCCCCACCAGCGGCGGTGCGATGGCCAAGTGGCGCAAGCGTCTGTTCGCGGTGATGGCGCGCAACGCACGATCTGCCACACAATACTTCAGCATCCCTCCCAACCGTGTTGTTGAACTGGGGACGCAGATAGAATTCTAGATCGGCTCTTGTGAACGACAAAGGGAGCAACCCGGTGCGGGTTGCTCCCTTTCTTTGTGTGATCTACGGGAATCAGGGGCAGCTTACCCGGTAACTGGAGAAGTGCCACAACTCCAGCACGGGCCGGACGCGCAATCCGCATGACGGCGCGCACACTGCGCGAACGCACGCCTGCGGACGGCCTGTGCCCGTGAGTCACCTGACCGCGACCGAGTTCGTTCACCTCTCCTGAAGCGCGAGATGGTTAGCGACTACCGGGAGGCGGGAACGTGAAGGCCCGACCGCACGAGGTGGGCCCTCACGGAGTCCGATTCAAGAACCGGACGGAGCCGGGGTGCGTATCCGGAAACGCCGCACAGCGGGATCGGACCCTTCGTATCGCTGCATAAGATCGCGAAGCCTCCCCTCGATCTCCAGCTTTCGCTCTCCTCCATCCCGATCGAAGAAATAGACACCACCGTCCGATCCGTCTCTTGGAAAAGCGAAGCTCCTCACGTCGTCGGGGCCACGGAGGAAAAAGTTGGGAGCCCCCTCTCCGATCGAAAACGAGAAGTTCGAGCTGCGCGGTAGGGCAGAGCTCGCGACGGCTGTGACCTTCACTGTACGCGTCTGCCCGACACGGACCAGCCGGAGTTCCACCTGGTCGCCCACCTTGAGTCCTTCGATTTCGCGGTAGAAACGGCGCAGCCGTGTGCTCGACGCCTGAAGGTCACCGGCGTCCTCACGAGGCACGCGGAGGTCCACGCCATTTATAGAAGCGATGCGATCCCCTTCTTCAATTCGTGCCTTGTCTGCGGGACCGTCATCCACCACCGACGTGATCAGCACACCGGCCGTGTCGCGCCTGCTGCCAGACACTCCCATGCCGAAGCCAAGGGCAGCGCGATCGGAGTCCATCCGTCGCAGCGCGGTTCGTACGGGGGACAAATCTGCGGCACTCACGGTGGTCACCTTGAGTGACAGGGCTCGGCCATCGCGGTACACGCCGAGCGTGGCCTCGTCGCCCACCTTCATTTTCTCGAGTTCTCTGATCAGGCGCCTCGTGGCAATACCCTGCATGTCTTCCGCTCCGGCATCCGCTGCTGACAAGCGCAGACTCGTGCCGTTGATAGACTGGAGCCGGTCTCCTTCCTTGATACCGGCTCGTTCGGCGGGACTCTCCCTGGTGACGTCGTCGACCAGAACGCCCAAGGTGTCGCCCGCTCCGGTCGTCGTGACAGCTATACCAAGCTGCGGGCGATCGGAGGAATAACCGAAGGCGCGGGATTCGAGAAGCTGTTCTGCCTGTCGTCGAGGCGATTCGACCCGGATACGTGATTGCCCTTCGGCGACGCTAACGCACGCCATCGAAATGGCGGTAACGGCAATGATATGTGTGTATGGCATGACGGTGCTCGAGGTTATGGACACTGTATCCGTCACGCGATGCCGGGCCGATGGTTTCCGAAAACGGATGCGCGATGCCCCGGCATCTCCCATATTGAGTGATGGCAACGACCGATTCGACACCTGACGTCAATGCGTTCCGCGAGCACTGGCAGGACGAGGCCGACGCGGCATTTCTCTACGGGGAACTTGCGCGCGCCGAGGGTGACGCGGCACGACGCGATGTCTTCGAACGGCTGAGCGACGTTGAGCGGCGCCATACTGAAGTATGGGCGCAACTGCTGCGTGCGCATGACCGCGACCCGGGCGACGCGCGGCCGTCCGTGCGCGCTCGCCTGACTGCGTCGTTAGGCAGGCGCTTCGGCACACGCATGCTGCTGCCGATGTTGCTCCGCGAAGAAGGGCGCGAGGTACGCAGCTATATGACCATGCATCGCGCCACACCTACAGGGACAGCGGGATCGGGCGAGGCGCTGCTGCTCGCACGGGAAAGCGCCGAGCATGCAGAGGAACTCTCACAGCTCACCGGCGGAAGCAGCGGCAGCGAACCATGGCATCGCGCGGAATCCGGGGGCATGCTCCGCAACGTGATCTACGGATTCAACGACGGACTCACCGCCAATTTTGGCCTGGTGGCCGGGGTATTGGGCGCCACCGCCATTGAGCAGCACAGCACTATCGTCGTGGCAGGGGTTGCCGGACTCATTGCGGATGCACTCTCGATGGGTTCAAGCGGGTACCTCGCTGCCAAGAGCGAGCAGGAGGTGTACGACCACGAAATCGCGATGGAGCGCGACGAGATTCAGCTGATGCCGGATCTTGAGCGCGAGGAACTCGCGTTGCTTTATGAAGCCAAGGGAATGCAGCGTGCGGCGGCTCAGGCGCTGGCGGCGGACACCGCGAAGGACCCCGAGCGCATGCTGCGCGAAAAAGCGTATCTCGAACTCGGCATTTCGGGCGAAACCGGATCTCCCATACGCGAGGGGTGGATCACGGGTTTGGCGACGGCGGTTGGCGCGTTGATTCCCGTGCTTCCCTTTCTCTTTACGCGGGGAACACCGGCCATCGCGCTCAGCTTTGTCGCGTCCATGGCCGCACACTTTCTGGTTGGAGCGGCACGGTCGCTGTTTACCGGTCGCAGCGTATTCCGCTCCGGTTTCGATATGTTCGTAGTAGGACTCGGCGTTGCGGTCGTCGGATACTACGTCGGCGACTGGATTGGTGCATGGATCGGGTAACCGCCGGGTACACATGTGAGGGAGAGCATTGCTTCCGGTTGTCGCCGGAGAAGATTAGAGGATGACGTTGACCTCGTGGCGTCGAAAGACTCCGGAAGTGCTCGCTGCAATCCTCCTGATGGCTTTGATCGGAACGGGAATCGAACTCCTCCTCATGGAGCACTTCGACGGCTGGCGGCAGTGGGTACCACTCGTGCTGCTCGCTTTGGGCATATTGTCGCTCGGAATATTTCTTATTAAGCCGGTCGCGGCGACCCTCCGGGCTCTCCGCATCATGATGCTGCTGTTCTGCGTCGCCGGAGCCGTCGGCTCGTATTTTCACTATACTGGAAACGTTGAATTTGAACTCGAACGCACACCGGAGATCTTAACATTGGAGCTGTTCAAGGCGTCTATGCAGGGGGCGACGCCCGTACTTGCTCCCGGAGTCATGATCCATTTCGGACTCCTCGGTTTCCTCGTCGCGTATCTTTACAGCGCGCGACCCGTTTCGCGCTGATCCTCACACCCGATACCAAAAATGCGAATTCTCATTGCTGCTTCTCTCCTCGGCACGCTGGCCTCGGGCCTCGAAGCGCAAGTCGGCAAAACGACCATGCTCGACCCCAATCTTGCGACCGCCGCACAATTGGCGACCGTTCCACACATGACGGATGCGATCGCGAAGGCAGTGATTGCCAAACGTCCGTATCTCAACATGCTGCAGCTGCACGCCGTATTGCAGCCCGCCATGGGAGAAGGCACCAAGGACGCGTACACAAAGCTGTGGCTGCATATCAATCTCAACGCAACCACCAAGGAAGAGATCCTGCTCATTCCCGGCGTTGGTGCGCGCATGTTGCGCGAGTTTGAAGAGTATCGCCCTTACTCCAGCCTGGCACATTTTCACCGCGAGATCGGCAAGTACGTCAAAGAAGACGAACTCGCACGGCTGGAGAGTTATGTCTTTGTTCCGATGCCACTGAACACCGCATCTGACGAAGATTTTCTCACCATACCCGGCTTCGGCCCCCGCATGTTGCGCGAGTTCAAGGAGTATCGCCCGTACAACGATATGGCGCGCTTCGAGCGCGAGATCGGAAAGTACGTGGACAAGAACGAAGTTGCGCGTCTCGGTCGTTACGTGGTCATTAAGTAGTACGGGACCGCTCGGGAGGTCTCGACAGAGCGTTACATAAAGCGGTCCGACTGACATCCGCCCCGGGGAACTGCCTCCATTCTCCGGTTTCGGAATCTGCAGATCATACGCCCGCGAGTTCAGTCCGATCTCAAGTGGCCTTCCCCTTCTTCTTTTTGGCAGGGAGCGTGGCCACGAATGTAGTCGCCCGCCCGACCCAGTCAGCGAGCTGCTTCGCCGTTTTGAGACCTTGTGCGTCGACGTACAGATATCCCTTCATCGGCCGACCTGTAAAATCCATCGGGCGCACGTGGGGCTTTGTGAGCAGTTTGCTTGCATCATCCGGATCAAGCCGCACCATCAGCGTGTCGCCATTGATGCCAACGCACATGTGCGAGCGCACCATAAACGCCACACCCCCGAACATCTTGCGTTCGCTCACATCGCGCCGCCCGCCGAGGGCGTCGCGAACGCGATCAGCAAGCACTTCACTGTAAGCCATAGGTCGATGCGCAAGGAGGTGTGGCCTTACGATGTTCATCTCAGCCGATGAAGACAAGACCCGCCTCTGGAGATCTCATGGGCGGCGATCTGCTCGTATTGGTTTCCAGGCCGGCGCTGCGCGGTCGCGCCTGGCGGTGTATGCGTTCACGCAGGGCAATCGCGCACACATGCACGCCGCGCATCGCGGAGTTATTGAACGCCCGTGCGAACGGCGGATAGCCTGTTGGCTCGCGGGTGATACCTGGCGGCCCCGCCAACGTGCGTATCGCGAGCTCCCATCGTGGTGCAGCGTTCAACCGCCCCTCACTGGGCTGGGGGCCGTCGACGTTGCAGCTCGAGTTGCGCAGCGACCTCGGCGATTCCACAACCGCACTGGATCTGGCGGCGACGTTGAGCGAGCGTTATGCGGATTGGTCACCTGACGGTATTGAGCGATGGGACCGCATCGTGCCCGGAGCATTTGTGATTACATTCACCTATCGTGACCATCCCACGGTGGACAGTTAAACGCGGTGCGGTAGATCCGCGGTCGCCCTGCGCGCTGATGGCTCCAGGCTCGTCACCACGGCGACCTATGACGGTGTCGACGACGTGAGGCTCTGGGACGTCGCGCGTATTGTTCAGTCTCATTCGTCGCGACAGCCCTGAGCGCGCGCTGACCGTCTTGCCGCCCTCGCAACCGCGGCGCAGCTTTCGACAGCTGCTGGAGTCCCTAATCGCACGTCGGGAGGCCACGTATTCACAAGCGCAGATTATTTCTTGTTGTCACCGCCTCCCTCGGCGTTCTCCTCGCAGTCATTGTCTATCCCAGACTGGGAGACGAGCTGCCGCCTGTCAGTGAAGGTCGTGACCCTGGCCGCGTCGCCACCGTCGCGTTGTTTGGTGCTACCGGCCGTGTGGGTGACGGAATCCTCGAGGCTGCACTGAACGACCAGGCTGTGCGCCAAATCCAGGTGATCACCCGGCGCGCGTCGGCGCGGATAGATGAAGGGACCGCAGCGGGTAAGGTAACCGTCACCAAACACCTCGACTATCTCGACTATTCAGCGATTCGACCAATACTTGCTTCGGTCGACGTGATTTATTGGGCGTTAGGCACCAGCACAATGAACGTGTCAGACGAAGAGTACAGCGCGATTCACGTCGACTACCCGGCCAGGCTGGTACGGGAGTGGCTCGCGGTGCGCGGCCCCGAGTCCGTGCTCTCATTTCATCTTGTGAGCGGTATGGGCGCCGGGTCGGACGCATGGAGCCACTGGGCCCGCGAGAAGGCGCGCGCCGAGCAGGTTCTTTTCGATATGGCGCGTGGCACCGGGCTCCGCGTCATATCGTACAGACCCGGCGGGGTTATCCCCTCTGGTGTGCATGTGCGATTCTATGACGCCCTACGGCGTGCCCTCTTCGTCCCAACCAAGCTGGGTATAGATTCACCGGCTATCGGTCGTGCGATGCTTGAGGTCACGATGCGCGGGCCCGAGTTTGCCAGCGGGACCATACTTGAGAACCGGGCCCTTCTGCGATACAGCAACGGCTACCTGCGTAGCGTCTCGCAAACGTCCTGAGGATAGTGGTGACACCCTTGGCCGCACGCATTCGTTCGCATTCGCTCAGGCTCGTTAGGCACGATACGCATTAATGGCGAATTGGGCATGGCGCCCCATCGGACGTCAGGTCCGAGTGCGCACGCCAATCCCTCGACTTGACCATGAAACACGGGCTTTACATGCGGGTTTTTCATGGTAATTGCTCTCATGAGGATCGCTCGGACCGCACTCCAGAGCAGAATCCAGATCACGCTGGAACGCGCGCCTATCGTGGTGCTCTTCGGTCCCCGTCAGGCGGGAAAGACCTCGCTGGCGCGCGAGTTCTCGAGATGCCGGTGTCGGCACGAGATGAAAGAACGTGAGCCGCCTCAAGACATTGGCTGATTCCCCGGTTGCGGCCCAGAGCAGCTAACGAACACAGAGTCCATATTCCAGCGCATGACGTTTCACGGCACTGCCCTACTCCGTCTCAGGTCCTATGGCCGACATTGTATTGCTGACATCCGCGAACAAGAATCTGCTCACGCACATCGCCCCCGATGTGTTCGATCACGCGGTGAAACCGTCGTTCCTTGAAGCGTTTCTCGGCGACCCTCGTCACGTGATGTTTCTTGCCGTTGACGACGGCGTGGTGGTCGGCATGGCGTCCGGCGTCGAGTATTTTCATCCCGATAAGCCACCGCAACTGTGGATCAACGAAGTTGGTGTGGCACCAACTCACCGGCGACAAGGTATCGGCAAAAGACTGGTAGAGGCGCTGCTGGACATTGCACGCGAAAGAAAGTGTGTATTCGCCTGGCTGGGAACGGACGTCGCCAATAGTGCAGCGCAGGGGTGCTTCAATTCCGTTACGGATGGAGAATCACCGCAACCGTTCTTGCTATACGAATGGGAGCTCGACTAAAAGTACGGGTCGGGTGCACGCACCACCGACCAGCATGCCTTCGACACACGTCATTGTGATCTCTGTCCGGCACGCGTTAGCCGCATGGATATGTCGGGGTGCGGGATGAGCCGACTGTCTGCTCGATGACAGCGATCATCGACCATTCGCCTTAAACGGTGCGCGGGACGCAGACGCGTGGATAGAACTGGATTCCATTGCTCCAACGGAAGCACATGCGACTTAATAAACTGCTGGTGGTGGCAACCTCGGCGCTCAGCCTGGCGTGCGGCTCGCTGACTGATCCGCTGCTGCTCCGAACCGAGATCATCGAAGTGGCGCCCAACAAGGTCGTATGTCAGGGGTCGTTCTTCACGACCTGTCTGTCAGTCCGACGAGGGCGCGAAGGCAGCTGGCAGGCGTTCTACGGCGACATCGAGGGCTTCGTGTGGGGAGAAGGCTTCTACTACGTGCTGGAGGTCCGGGTGTACAGAGTCCCGAATCCCCCAGCCGACGGGTCCAGCGAACAATATCGTCTCAAACGTTTGGTCAGTCGCACCAGTGGTCCCATGCCATAGTTCGGTCCGTCGACCACCCCAGGCACCACAGAAACCGCAGGTACAGCGGGTATGGCAGGCACCGCAGCGACGATACGGACGCACGCTACTCGTGAACCGGCCGTGCCACCATGAGGAGGTCAGCACTCCATCATAGGCAATAATCAGCGCGACTCGCGAGCGAGTTCACCTGCGATCTCTGGCTGAGGGAGCGCAAGGACCCCACCCTAATGGAATAGCTGGTTGCCTGACAATCACCTAAATGGCAGCGGGGCTCGCGAACGAGTTCATGTCCAGTAGCTTCCAAAGAAGTTGTCTATCGCCCCTGCCATGACGGAGAGCCCGCGTGAAATTGTCCTGCTGCCCCACATTTCTCACTGTGTGTATCGTGATCGCCGCGTGCGAGCCGCCGCGACCAGCGCCGCAGCCGCTTCCCGCCCGCCTCGTCCTCGCAGACTCGGTCGATCACCTCGACTTACTAACCCGCGAAGGCATGGTGGTCCGGCACCCCGGGGGAACACTCTTCGCCTCAGGTTATGGCGATACCATCCCGCATCTGTGGAAGAGCGCGGACAACGGCGTGTCGTGGACGGCGATCAACGTTGCGTCCATCCCCGGCGCCGCAGGGAACAGCGACGTAGATCTCGCGGTCGCCCCGGATGGCTCGTTGTACTTCATAACGATGTCGTACAACCGCACGACGAGCGAAGGAACCAGCGTTCAGCTTGCAGTAAGCCACGACACAGGGTCGACCTGGACATGGCGTCAGCTATCGAAAACACGTTTCGACGATCGGCCGTGGATCGACGTGGCGCCAAATGGCGTCGCACACGCCATCTGGAATGACGGTGCCGGGGTGTCGCACGCGATCAGCATCGACCGTGGATTAAGCTGGACCGAGCTCGACCGCGTGTTTCAGCGCGGCGGTTCGAGCCACCTCGCTATCGGCCCTCACGGTGAGATCGCCGTACGCGCGGTTCCGCTGTCGGCATCGGGCAACAGCTTTGATGCCGGCGCAGATTCGATTGCTATCAGCACCGATCAAGGCACCACGTGGCAACGCTACGCAGCACCCGGAAACCGGGACTGGTTCCCCATGCGTGACACCACGGTCACACCGCCCACATGGAGTGAACCGACGCAACCCCGGTGGGTTGAACCGATTGCATGGGACTCCACGGGCGCGCTGTACTCGTTCTGGGCAGATGGAAACAGATTAATGCTCGCGCGTTCAACGGATCTCGCAGCGACGTGGTCAACGTGGACGGTCGCTGAATCGCCACACATCCCGTTCTTCCCTTATTTGATCGCTCGCGGAGACGGCGAGCTGGCAGCCAGTTGGTTCAGCGGTACCGGCGACTCGCTGCGAGGCAACCTGGCAAGGATCACCGTCGCCGCTGACACCGGCGCTCCCCATGTCGCGTTAGGCATCCCGTTTCAGATCGAGGCGTTCGGGATGACCGCTCCCGGTGAACCGCCCTTCCGGGACACGGGCGGTGAATACCTCGCCCTGATATTTCTGCAGGATGGAACGCTGGGACTCATCTCACCAATACAGAACTGGATGTCACGTCGAGCCGGATTTGCATGGAGACGCTATCGCGCAGAACGGTGATCCACTCAGCTGGGCGCCGACCGGCCTGCTCCCGTTGATCGGCTCAGGATCGAGCAGGTGAATGCGTGGACACGTTTCATGGGCAGCGATCCGGCCCAACTCATGGAGTCAGGAACACCGCCCCTATCGCCATCGCCTCCGCTTCACCGAATCGCGCCGAGGTGAGATTGGAGGTCATGGCGACCGCGATCCCCGCCTCGGGCCAGACCATGAGCATCGCCCTCCCACCATCCGAGTTGCCGCCGTGGTGATACACGGTCCTGCCCGCAGCATCTTTGCCGACTCGCCATCCGAAACCGACCCCCGTTGATTTACCTGCAAGCCTGCTGGGCGTAAACAACAGCGCTCGCACCTCGGCGGGAAGCGCGTCACTGGAGACCCTGAGCCCGAGGCGCGCGACCTCTTCAGCGGTGGACAGAAAACCCCCCGATGGCCAGCGATCACTCAAGTCGGGGTGCTCACTCCATCGCGCCACACCGTCACTTCCCAGCGTCGCTGCCCACGCGACCTCCCCCGTCACGCTGTCAGACCTCTGCGGGTGAGTGCGTTGCAGTCCCATGGGCCCCGTCACAAGGCTCCGCACCAGCTGTCTGTAGTCAGCGCCTGCGGCTCGCCCGGCAGCAACGCCAAGGAGATTGTAACCGTAACTCGAGTACAGATAAGTAGTCCCGGGAACGTTCGCGAGACTGTCTGTTGCAAAAATCTCCAGCGCTTCGATGGCACTGTTATAATGCCGCGGCGGCCTCACAAAATCCTTACCGAGGTAGTGCCTGACGCCGCCGAGATGGCCCGCGAGGAGACGCGGGGAAACACGACCGCCGCCGGCAACAAATTCAGGCACGAGTTTATCAACAGGCGAGTCGATGTCGAACTTACCTGCGTGCCACAACAAAGCAGCGGCCGTGGCGGTGTAGAGTTTCGAAATGCTGCCGACCCGGAACAGCGTCGTATCGGTGACGGGTCGCGTACCAGCGGAATCCCAGGTGCCGTAGGTGAGCGTCAGGAGCGTCCGGTCCGGCGTGAGCACGGCCAACTGCCCGGCTGGAACGGCTGCATTCTTCATGGTTTGCACGAAGAGGCGCTGTGCCGAATCCCGCGGCGTCTGACCGGCGGCGAGTCTGGGCCCGGTGGCCACTGCAAAGTCAACGAGAAGGAAGAACCGAGTCACCCGATACATGAGGGCCTTTGCTGTGAGATGTGTACACAACGTGAAGCCGCCCCGGGCGGTTTCGCTCCCGCGGAACTCCGCCTGCGGTTACCGGCTCTGCTTGACCCGCTTCAACTCGTAAATCGTCGAGGTGCTTCGGCCGTCCAGAATCGCACGCCATGCATCAGCACCTACGCGCAGCCACGTAAATCCGCCTCGTCCCGCCACGGTGGATTCGAAACGTGCGGTGTCACCCGCGACTCGCGCCAGGAACGTCTGCGCCTGCCCACGTCGCAGCTTCTGCACCTTTCCGTTGCGCCATTCAATGCTCGACGTTCCACCGGGCCGCGCAAACGTGGAATCCGGGAACTCCCGTTGCTCGATCGTGGTGTCATTCAGCACGGCGTACTCCTCGTAGAACGCCGTGAATCCCCCGCCCGATCCCACCCAACGCCCCTCAAGCCAGCGCAGAGATGAGAAAGCTTGTCTGGAAATTGTCGGGGCGTCGGTCGCCTGACCGCTGGCAGGAGAGGGATTGCATGCAAGGCATACAACCGCAATCAGCAGCAGGACAGATTTTGTCCTAGGATCACAGACGGCGGCGGCCCGGCCGCTCGATACCATTCGTACGTCTCTCGACGTGGACGCTGGAGAGATCGTTCTCATTCGTCGCGCAGTGCAATCATGGGATGCACGTTCGCCGCGCGACGCGCGGGAATCCAGGCAGCTACCAGCGCGACGGCGGTGAGAAGCACCGTGGCGCCAGCGAAGGTTGCCGGATCATTTGCCGCGGGTCCAATCAGGAAGGAGGAGAGCAAGCGGGACACTGCCCACGCCGCCGGAAGCCCGATCACCACACCGATTCCGGCGAGGAGCACCCCCTTGCCTACCATAAAACGCACGACACCGTGGCGGTCGGCGCCTAACGCGACACGGATGCCGATCTCCCGACGCCGTGCGGTGACGGCCATCGCCACAACTCCGTACAGACCCACCGACGCCAGCAACGCTGCGACCGCGGCAAACAGCGACAGGAGCGCACCGGCGGCGCGATGTGGAGCCAGCGTGACCCCCAGCTGTTGCTCCATCGTGCGCAACGCCGTGATGCGCCAGTCCGGAGCGACCGCAAGGAGTTCGCGACGTACGGTCTCACGCATGGTGACCGGATCTGCGGACGTCCGTAAATGCAACACAACCCGAGTCGGCGACTGCAGCGCGGCGAGGTACATAAACGGCCTCGCGTCCTCCGTGAGCGATGAATACTTCGCGTCCCTCGCCATGCCAACCACCGTGCTCCACTCTGACTCAGGACCGCTTGTTCTGATGCGTTTGCCTAACGGCGATTCTCCCGGCCAGAATTTGCGCGCAAACGTTTCGTTGACCACGACGGACAAGGGTGCACCAGCGCGATCCGTCGCGTCGATGGGACGGCCGAGCACGAGCGGCATCTGCAACACGTCAAAATAGTCCGGCCCGACGATATTGAAGTGGTACTCCATGTCCTCTCCCTGTGCGGGCTCATACCCGTCGACGCTGATTCCCCGGCGCGCACTACCGAACCCGAACGGCGCCGACCTGGCCCACGAAGCGCCACGCACTCCCGGTACGGCCCGGAGCCGCTCCTGCATGCGCAGAACGACCTGTGCTCGATCGACGGGAGCGGTCACGTCTGGTCGCAGCTCAACGTCCACAACAAGCATGTGATCCGTGGCAAATCCGGTATTGATCTCACTGGCGGACCGAAGACTGCGCACAAACAACAGCGCGCCAACCATTAAGAGGAGCGAGATGGCAACCTGTCCGGACACGAGCGCCCCCTGGAGCGAGATGCGACGACCGCCAATTTGTGTCGTCCCGCCATCACCCTTGAGTAATCCGGTCACCGGTGCGCGACTGCCGCGCAAGGCGGGCACCACTCCGAACAGCACCCCGGTGAATGCGACGGCGGCAATCGCAAACGCGAGCACCCGCGCATCAATGCTGAGGTCGACGGCAATACGCACCGGCAGGGGTGGCTGCCACGCCGCGATGCCGCTCATGGCGAGGACGGCGAGCGCCACTCCTCCAATCCCTCCGCATAACGCCACCATGGTGCTTTCGGTGAGGAGCTGACGCATTACACGCCGACGCGATGCACCTAACGACAATCGCACTCCCATTTCGCGCGCGCGGCGTGCGGCGCGCGCCAGCATCAGCCCGGCCACGTTGGCGCAGCACACCAACAACACAAGCACCATCGTGCCCATGAGCAACGCCATAAAGCCGAGCGCCGGTCCACGGACCTGCGGCATAATTCGTGCGGCCGCTTCGGGCAGGACGCTGACCCGCCGTCCTGCGCCGGACAGGTCAATCCATCTGTCCGGATAACTCGCGGCGAGATTGCGACCCACGGTGGCCATGCCCGCTTCGGCCTGCTGAACACTTACCCCGGGCGCCAGACGTCCGATCACAAAGAACGATCGGTTGCCGCGGTTCGCTGTCGCGGATGCTGACATGCCGACCAGGGGCGACGCCGCCACGGGAATCCATGCGTTCATTGCAATGCCCCGGATGGCACCAAGAAAACCGTCGGGAGCGACGCCAACAATCGTGAACGGGCTACCGTTCAGCTGCAGGGAGCTCCCGACGGCGTCGGCGCGCCCCGCAAAGCGCTGCTGCCACAAGTCATAACTGATCACCGCGACCGGGATCGGCGATCCCCCGCGGTCCTCATCCTCGGCGAAGAAGCGCCCGGCCGCGGCACGCACTCCGAGCACCTGGAAGTAGTCGCCCGATACCACCTCCATGCCGTCATTTGTCAGATCCTCGCCCTCCCCTATCCCGATCGGCGCGGGTTGCGTGGCAATGACGCCGGCGAAAATGTCGGTCTGACGTCTGAAGTCTTCAAAGTCGGGATGCGAAGTCGACCCGTAAGGTGGACCGCTGTAATCGCTGGTATAGATGGAGACGAGTTGCTCCGGAGCCACGACATGCGCGGGTGGGCGCAGCAATATCGCATTCACCAGCGTGAAAACCGTGGTGGTTCCACCGATACCGATGGCTAACGTCAGGACGGCCGCAGAGAAAAATCCGGCGCTCCGGCGCAGAGATCGGAGCGCGTAGCGAATATCCTGCCACATCGTGTAAACAAGAAATTCCCAGCCGCCGGCGCGCGCGTCCTCCTTCATGCGCTCCTTTCCGCCTAACGTGGCGCGCGCGATACGATAGCTCTCTCTCTCCGGGGTACCGTGATCCATATGGTCGCGAGCCTCCAATTCAATGAAATGAGACAGTTCGTCTTCCAGGTCGCGCTCAAATTGCGCAGGGCGCAAGAGCCGTCGGAGGCCATCCCGCATCGCGCGCCATCGCAGCATGGCGGGGCTATGCCTCCAACAGTCGTTGAATAGCAGCACTCCGCCTGTTCCAGTCCCGACGGTCCGCTTCGAGCTGTTTACGCCCTTTGCTCGATAAGCGGTAATATTTTGCGCGCCGGCTGTTCTCCGTTTCCCGCCACTCACTGTGCACGACCCCATCCCGCTCCAGGCGGCGGAAGGCCAACAGCAACGAACCCGGATTAATCCGGAACACGTTGCGCGTGACCTGTTCGATCCGCCGTGCGACGCCAAAACCATGCATCGGTTCGAGGCTCAATGTCTTGAGTATCAGGAGATCCAGCGTACCCTGGATCACATCGCTCGAGTCGTCAGTCATCGGCTTACGGCGCGGGAAATCACTGCTTCTGGCGCCCAAGATAAGACGACCACCTCTTGGATGGCAACAGGACGCATACGTACGACGGTTGTCGGGGTGCGCCGTAGCTCAAAGCAGCTTCAGAATCCGGTGGGGTCCCGAAGGCGGCAGAGAGCTTGTTACGGTGGACCGTTGTAGTTGGCCCGGTTGCCGGTTGCGCGTAGCGCGTAGCCCGTTGCATTGGCCCCGTCGCCGGTTGCCCGTTGGCCCGTTTGTGCCTGCACGTACCCTAACGCGACATCAGCAGACGCGTCTCTGATCGCGCCACCCGCCGTGCGGTAAGCCACGACGCCCAGATCCCCGCCGGGACGATCAGTATCGTAACCACCAGCAGCGTAACGGGATCCATCGGCGACACACCATACAATTGTTCCCTCAGCCATTGGGCGAGCGTGACTGCAAGCACCATTCCAGCAGCGGTACCTGCAGCCGTAAGCACTAACCCATGTCGAATCACCAGCCAATAAACGGCGCCAACACTTGAGCCGAGTGCCAGACGAATCTGCATTTCGGCAATACGCCGCAACGCCACCTGCGCGACGACTCCGTACACGCCGATCACCGCCAACGCAGCGCCGACTACAGCAAAGGCAACGAGCAGCACCGTCAGAAACCGTTCGCGCACCAGCGACGCGACGCGCACGCGTGACATGGTATTCGTTTGTACAGCTGCGACCATCGGGTCGATCACTGACGCCAGACGATCCACTGATTGCACCAGCGAGGCGGGATCACCGGCCGTGCGCACAAGCAGATGAAAGGAATTGCTGCGATCCTGCTCAATCGGAACGATGAGCGCGATCCGAGGGGGTTCGCCCAATGATGACCCGTGTTCATTGCCGACCACACCAACAATGCGACGCCACACGGACGTGCTGTCCGGGACCAGATCGTTGGCGATAAACTGTCCGATGGGATCCTGTCCGGCGAAGAACTGATCGGCGAGGGCCTTATTGATGATGACGACGGGTTCCGAGCCACGGACGTCAGTCGCGTCGAAGGCTCGCCCGCCAAGGACAGGTTCCTTCATCACGCGGAAGTAGTCCGGTGAAATAAAGCGGTTGTGGACACTGCGGCCCGCCTGATCCGGCGTGCGTCCACGAACAGAAAAATCAGACGTCCAACCTGTCGCGTTCGTTAACGGCAGCGTAGTCGAAAGCGCGACGTCCGTGACCCCCGGGAGCGCTCGCGCCTGTTCCACGAGGCCCGCATAATACGCCGACATGGCGTCACCACTATCGTACGTGGCCTGGGGCAGCTGAATCAGGCTGCTGATGACACCGTCTACGTCAAATCCGGGATTCACTGCGTTAAGCCGCTGATAGCTCCGTACAAACAACCCGGCGCCAACGGTCAGCAAGACCGCGAGCGCAACTTCGCCCACGGCCAGCATGTTGATCCAGTTCCCGACGCGCGTGCCACCACTGGACCCGCGTGCCGAATCCCTCAGAACATCCCCGGCATCGCGACGAGCCGACCACACCGATGGCGCCGTCCCGAACAACGCCGCGCTCACCGCGCTGATCGCAAGCACCGCCAGAAACACCCGCAGATCGGGTGATACATCCCCGACCGGAAGCAATCCCGGGGGTTGCATCGCAACGAGTAACCGTGTGCCCCACCATCCCAACGCCAGTCCCGCGGCACCACCCAGCACAGACAGCAATGCACTCTCGGTGAGGCCCTGCCTCACAATGCGCCCCCAACCGGCGCCTAACGCGCGTCGCAACACCACTTCGCGTTCCCGTGCCGCTGCACGAACCAGCAGAAGATTTCCCACGTTGGCACACGCAATTAGCAGCAGGCAGGCGGTCGCGGCCAGGAGCACGAGCAGTGGCTGGCGGACTGACCCCGTGAGATAATCCTGCAACGGCCCGAGTCCCGCCTTCATGCGCACATTGGTCTCGGGAAATTCCTGTTCCAGCGTCGTCGCTACCTGCGTTAACTGGGCCGCTGCCTCATCAAGAGATACACCAGCATGCAGCCGCGCGATGGTGCGAACAAAATGTGCGCGCCGGAACCACACCTGCCCGCGAGCGCCGGGATCCCATGCCATGGGCCTCCACACATCGAGATCGGCGCGGGGGAACGCCAAAGTCGGTGTCATAACGCCGACGATTTGTGTCTCCGCACCATTCAGGATAATCGTCCGCCCCACGATGTTCGCATCTCCGGCAAAACGCTCCTGCCAGGCTCTATGGCTCAGCACGGCCACTCGGCTCCCGCTGCTCCACGTCTCGCCTGTTTCGAACCCTCTGCCTAACAACGGGGCCGCGCCGAGCACATCGAAGAAGTTGCCTGTGACCGTCGCACCGCGCAGCACTGCCGGGTCACCGTCGCCGGTCAGCACGGGGCGCTCGTCAAAATCGAGCCAACCTGCCACACCACTGAATGCACGCACGCGCTCCTGCCAGTCCAACATGTTGGCAGGCGCGGCCTCAGTTTGGGTCCAGCCGCGATCGATGTTCGACTCCCAGAGCGCGACGAGGCGATCCGGCTCTCTGAACGGAAGCGGTCGCAGGAGGACCGCGCTCACGGCAGTAAAGATTGCAACGGTGCTCCCCATTCCCAGTGCGAGCGTACCAATCGCAGTGAGCGCCAGGCTTGGGTTTCTCCAAAGAAGTCGCAGACCGAAACCCACGTCGGTGCGGAAATCACCGAGCCATCGATCTCCTCGACCGTCGCGATAGCGTTCCTTGGTCAACTCCACACCGCCGAAGGCTGCCCGCGCGCGACGTCTTGCTTCGGCCGTTGGTACACCTTCGGCAATCAGCTTACTGGTCTCCTGATCCAGATGGAACTGAATCTCGTTGTCCAGCTCCTCGTCGGCTGCCTTGCTGCTTAGTATTGCGCGGATGCGCATGCGCAGGCCACGTAGGCTCATACCCTTCTCCTTGAGTTAATCACGCGATGTTGTGGCTGGTCGGCGTGAACCGCCTCGACGCGCCCGGCAGAACACTGCTCGCGCACGGGAGTCGATCGATTGCAGACACGAACCACCGTTGGCACGACCTTACGACTCCAGAATGAGATCCACCGCCTCGACATACTTTCGCCAGTTCGATGTTTCAACACCTAATGCGCGGCGACCGGCAGGTGTAAGCTGGTAATATTTTGCACGGCGATTCTGCTCAGTAAGCTGCCACTCACTTTCGATCAGATCGCGCTGTTCCAAACGTTGCAGCGCGGGATACAACGATCCCTGATTCACGTCCAGCACACCCTTCGAACGCTCCTGAATGCGCTGACTCACCCCCCAGCCATGCATAGGCTCGCGCAGCAGAACCTTCAGGATAAGAAGGTCCAGCGTGCCGCGAAGGACGTCGGATTCATGAGGAGGCATGCGCCATTGCGGTGAGGGATACCATCTTGTTGTCGTGTTTCGACAACAAGAGCATAGCAGTGTCGGGTTCCGACAACAAGGCCTGGCGCTGCGATGGCGATCACGGACGGCAACGGCATGCGATTTCACGAGATCTGTACGACGCCTGTCGCGGCCGACGACAACGCGCAGCAGATTGGGCCTGCCGCACGCCCCCCGAAATCCATCAGCGACACGTTATGCCACTCCTCCGCCTACGATCTCTGTTGGGCCTGCTCCTTCTGATCGGTGTCTGCTGGGCGCTAAGCCGCAACCGCAAGGCCATTCAGTGGCGCCTGGTTGCATGGGGACTGGGCCTTCAGATGATCTTCGGCATCGTCGTTCTCCTCACACCAGTCGGGGGAATGGTCTTTGGCCGGATCAACGAACTGCTGCTCGACATCATGCGCTTCTCGGAGGCCGGCTCGTCCTTCCTGTTCGGAGATTTGATCTTCAACAACATCCCCGTGGGATCGGGAACAGCGGGTGGCAACAGCCCGATCGATCCATCGGCGAACATGGTAGCTCGCACGGGCGCCTACTTTGCCTTCCACGTGCTGCCGACGATCGTGTTCTTCTCATCGCTGATGGCGGTGCTCTACTATCTGCGCATCATGCAGCGCGTGGTGCACGCTGTCGCGTGGGCGATGCACCGAACGATGGGCACGTCGGGAGCCGAAACCATTGCGTCTGCAGGTTCAATATTCTTCGGACTGATGGAGGCGCCGTTGCTCGTGCGCCCCTACCTGGGAAGGATGACCCGCTCGGAACTGTTCGCGGTCATGACAGCGGGATTGGCGACGGTAAGCGGCGGAGTCCTCCTCGCGTACGTTGGCATGCTGTCCCCGTTCTTTCCGAACATCGGTGCACACCTCATCTCTGCCTCCGTCATGTCGGCGCCCGCCGCGCTGGCGGTCGCCAAATTGATGCTCCCCGAAACCGAGGCGGCAGAGACGGCGCGGTCACTGCCCACTGAGTCCGAGGCACGTGGAGACGTCAATCTGATCGACGCGGCCGGCCGAGGTGCCGTTGAAGGGATGTTTCTGGCACTCAAGGTGGGAGCGATGCTCATCGCCTTTCTCGCACTGCTGGCGATGCTGAACGCTGCCTTCGGCTGGCTCGCACGCACACTTGGCTTCGGCGACTTAACGATTCAAGCTGTGCTGGGTCGACTTCTGGCCCCCGTAGCATACATGGTTGGTATTCCATGGGCCGAAGCGCCTGCGGTCGGTGAGCTGATCGGCGTAAAGACAATTCTCAACGAGTTCGTTGCGTTTCGGGAACTGGCGCAGAACATGGCTGGTCCTGCCGCGCTGACGGAACGGTCGGCAATTCTCGCGAGCTACGCGTTGGCCGGCTTTGCAAACTTCGGATCGATCGCCATGCTTATTGCCGGGATTGGGGAACTGGCTCCCGACAAGCGGCCGATGCTGGCGGAGATGGGAATCCGTGCGTTAATCGGGGGCGCGATCGCGGCACTTATGACAGCCTCCGTGGCGGGAATTCTGCTTCCGTGACACCTCAGGGACCCACCAGCCGGCTGCTGATAAGCGGAACGCTCACACTCGACACCATCGAGCGTCACGGACATATTTCTCGCGACGTGCCAGGCGGTAGCGCGTTATACGCCGCGGCCGGAGCCAGCGTGCTCATGCCCGTGCAGGTACTCGGTACCGTGGGAGATGACTTCCCATTTGACGATCTGACGCCTCTGTGGACGCGAGGCATCGATCATTCAGCCATAGGGGTCGTGGATGGACCAACGTTTTATTGGCACGCGCGCTATTCAGCGGACGGAGACATCCGCACCACTGTCAAACGCAATCCCGGAGTGGACTTCGGTCGCATGCCAAGCCTTGCGAAGGCGAATATCCCGGATTGCGCGCTCCTGCTCGGCAGCACTGATCCTCGCGTCCAGGCGCATGTGAGAGATGCGATTCCCGACCCGCATATCGTTGGACTGGACAGCATGGCTCACTGGTGGCGCGAACGAGCCGACTCGTTACGACTATTGCTAAGCCGAGTTCAGGTTCTGTTTGTCGATGAGAGCGAGCTCGCGCTTGCGACCAACGGTGCGGAGTTCGGTGAGGGTATCGCGCAACTCATGGCGCTCGGCCCGGAGGTCGTGGTCGTTAAACTTGGATCACGGGGCGCGCTGATGAAGCGTCGTGGCGGTACACTGATCCGTATCGACGCTGTAAAGCTGAGTGTCGCCGCAGATCCAACCGGTGCTGGTGATGCGTTCGCTGGCGCGTTCGTGGCCGCGCTGGCACGATTTCCTGAACGCGAGGATGAACACGCTCTATGTTTTGCCACGGCTGCGGCGTCGTTCGCGGTGGAAGGAATCGGTACGAGCAACCTGCAGCAGGTCGAACGGAGCGATGTGGAGGCGCGAATGGACACTCTGACGGTGTCGTCGGTGGAATGACTTAGTGGCGCGCTCCACCAATCGAAACCCACGTTCCCACGCCCTCGGCCTGCGCCCTTTCATGGATCACCTTCGCGCATGCCACGTCCTCGACTGCGAGGCCTAACGATTTGAACAGCGTGATTTCATCCGCTGAACCGCGACCAGCACACCGACCGATCACGACATCACCAAGCTCACCCACGATGTGATCAGCGGCAATCACCTCTTCTTCAAGTGGAATCAGATAGTCCCCCGCCTCGGCCATCGCCGACTCGCGGCGATCCACATACAGGCGTGCGCGCGCCACTGCAGCTGAATCGAGCTCGCGGGCCGTTCTCACGCTGGCACCCACCGCATTGATATGGGCACCTGGGCTCAACCACTCTCCGTTGAGCACCGGCGTCCGCGACGATGTGACGGTGCAAATGATATCGGCCCCTCGGACCGCTGCTTCAGCTGAGAGCGACACTTCAAACGACGCGCTGAACCTGCCCTGTCCTTCTGCAGCAAAGCGCTCTGCGTTTTCCAGCGTGCGACTGTACACACGTACGCGACTCACCGGACGGACGGCCATCATCGCCTCAAGATGAGTGATCGCTTGCACTCCACTACCAAGAATGGCCAGGTGGTGCGCGTCTTCACGCGCGAGCAAGCGCGTGGCAAGCCCCGAGACGGCCGCAGTACGGATGGCTGTTATTGAGCTGGCATCGAGGATGGCGAGCAGCCTGCCGTGCCTTGAATCGAAGTACAGCACCACACCGATGTGCGATTCGTACGGTGTTCCTTCGTTGTCGGGAAAGACGGTGATAATCTTAGCCCCGATCGACTGGCCGAGTATGGCAGGCATGGTGGCGAAGGCATTCGAACCGCCGGGCAGGCGAATCACAGTCCGCAAAGGCAGCAACGCATCTCCTTTGGCCAGCGTACCTAACGCCTCTGCCATTGTGTCGATGCAGACCGGCATCGGCAGGAGTCGTACAACATCGCTGTCAGAAACAATGAGCGTGCGGGTGTCAGTCATGGGCGTCAATCCTGGAGGAGCTATTACACGACGAGATTCAGCAATCGCCCCGGCACGAAAATCACCTTGCGCGGAGGACCGGTCACGAACTTCGCGATCGACGGCTCGGCCATCACCAGCGCCAATACGTCGTCCTGTTTTGCATCTGCCTGTGCAGTCACGGTTCCACGCGTTTTGCCGTTGACCTGCACGGCAATCTGAATGGTGGTCTCGCGCGTCAACTCTTCATCCCATTCCGGCCATCCGCCGTCGAACACACTCTCACTGTGACCGAGCCGCTCCCAGAGTTCTTCTGCGATGTGCGGGGCAAATGGTGCGATCATCTGCACAACGGGCTCTACCTCCGCACGATGGGGAGCGCGGCCTCCGGCTCGCATGGTGTTCATGTATTCCATCATCGCCGCGATGGCGGTGTTGTAGCTGAGTGCCGGTACATCGCGGCTGACCTTGGCGATCGTCTGATGCAACTTGCGTACGACGCCTTCGTCAGGTGTGCCGCCCGTGGTTTGTTCAGCTACGGCGAGCCAGAGGCGATCCAGAAAACGGCGCACGCCGCTGATGCCTGAGTCACGAAAGTCCCCGCCTTCTTCATAGGGGCCGAGGAACATCAGATACGTACGGAAGGAATCAGCGCCCCACCGTTCGAAGAACTCGTCGGGATTCACGACATTGCCGCGGCTCTTCGACATTTTAGCTCCCTCGCGGATGATCATGCCGTGCGCGCGGAAGCGGGTGAACGGTTCTTCGAAGTCCAGATAGCCCATGTCGTGCAGCACCATGGTCACGAAACGCGCGTATAACAGGTGCAGCACCGCGTGTTCGTTGCCGCCGATGTATGAATTCACGGGCAGCCAGCGTCGCGTCGCCTCCGGATCAAATGCTACATCGTCGCGCGTCGCACTGGGATAACGCAGGAAGTACCAGGCGCTGTCCAGAAAAGTATCTGACACGTCGGTCTCGCGGCGTGCCAGCTTACCACACGTGGGGCACGGTGTGCGATACCACTCTTCGTGACGGGCGAGCGGGGAGATCCCCGAATCGTCGGGACGGTAGTCTTCGATGTCGGGAAGGAGCACGGGCAACTGGTCCTCCGGCACCGGCAGCACTCCGCAGGTGTCGCAGTAGATCATCGGAATTGGTGGTCCCCAGTACCGCTGGCGGGAGATACACCAGTCGTGCAATCGATAGTTCACGACGCTCTTGCCTGCTCCCTGCGATAACAGCCAGTCCGTCACAGCGCGCTTCGCGTCGGCGACCGCAAGTTCGTTGAACTGTCCGCTGTTCACCAGGTGACCGTTGGCATCATCGGTAAACGCCTCAGTCAGTGCGGCGGTCGCGTCCTCTCCCTGGGCGGCAACAACACGGACGATAGGCAGGTCAAACGTCTGAGCGAACTCGAAATCGCGCTCATCGTGCCCCGGTACCGCCATGATCGCGCCCGTGCCGTATTCCATGAGGACATAGTCAGCGACCCAAATCGGTATCGCAGCGCCTGACGCCGGATTTCGCGCGTACGCTCCGGTGAACACGCCGGATTTCTCCTTGTTCACCTTGCGAGCGACGACATCCCGACGGGCAGTGGCCTCACGATACGCCTGTACGACGTTCGCCTGATCTGTCGTCGTGATCTGATCAACCAACTGGTGCTCAGGAGCAAGCACCAGATACGTGGCACCGAAAATCGTGTCTGGTCGTGTCGTGAACACTGTGACACAAGAAGTATCGGCAGCAACGGCACCTCTCGCATCACTCACGTTGAACTGTAGCGAGGCCCCTTCACTGCGTCCGATCCAATTGCGTTGCGCTGTAACGGTGGTCGTTGACCAATCCAGATCGTCGAGATTGGCCAGCAGTCGACTGGCGTAGTCACTGATGCGGAAGAACCACTGTTCCAGCGCCCGCTGTTCAACAATTGTCCCGCAGCGTTCGCAGGCGCCGGCAACCACCTGCTCGTTCGCGAGCACGGTTTTGTCCGTGGGGCACCAGTTGACCGCGGCCTTCTTCCTGTAGGCCAATCCCTTTTTGTAGAGCTGCAGAAAAACCCACTGCGTCCACCGATAGTACGACGGGTCTGTGGTATCCACCTGCTGCCGCCAATCGATCATCAACCCAGCCCGGTCCACCTGCCGGCGAAAGTTCCTGATGTTCTGGGGGATCAGCTTGCCCGGGTGGATCCCCACCTTGAGCGCATAGTTCTCGCTGTGGATCCCAAAGGCATCGTACCCGAAGGGCTCAAACACGCTGTGCCCCTGCATCCGCTGGAATCGTCCATAGATGTCGTTCCCCGCGAAGGCAAAGAGGTTACCGACGTGTAACCCCTCGGCCGACGGATACGGGAACATCATCAGCTGATAGAACGGGCGGTCGCCCGCTCCCCCTTCGCCCCTGAGATCGACGTGATTTGTCCCTCGTTCCACCCAGCGAGCCTGCCACTTTGCCTCGACGGCTGCG
Organism: Gemmatimonadaceae bacterium; assembly: GCA_041749115.1. GTDB lineage: Bacteria > Gemmatimonadota > Gemmatimonadetes > Gemmatimonadales > Gemmatimonadaceae > JBGTBX01. Next base: position 1,328 of record JBGTBX010000190.1, on the reverse strand, counting down.
GGATCGTAACCGTCGACAGCGTCGGCGTTTGCGTGTTCGGATGGATCGGACTGCGTCATGACGGAGAGTGTCGTTGTCGTGTGTGGCCACGGTCGGCGCGCGGCATGAGCCACGGAGGGGCCGGTGACGCAATCTAGTTCGCCCCCGGGGGGAGTAGCCAACAGGCAGAGCGCGCCCGCTCGTGCAGCGACACGTGAGACGAACTCGCTCGCACTGACCTGCTGCCTCGCCGGCGGAATTCTGGTGGTGGTGGGCGGGTGGTTTGCCGTGGGAACACTCGGATCGCTGCGATCCGACAACCTGGTGCCCCTCGTCGCCCTCGTAGTGGGTGGAGCGCTGCTCCTCGCGGGGGGGATCGTGATGACCGCCGCGCCGTCGTCACTTCGTGCGCCGGCCGACGACGTGATTCGCACGCTGGATCGTGTAGCAGCGGGCGACCTGAGCGCTCGGGCACCCGACTCGGATGTGCACGAACTTTTCGCACCAATCAGCCGAACGCTCAATCGCACGATCGACGTGCTGAGCGTGCGCACGGCGACCGCATTGAACCACGCGCACGAGAGCCAGTCGCGGGCCGATGACATCGTGACTCAGACCAGTGCGTCGCACGTAGCCGCGCAGCGTTCCGCTGAACTTGGCGTGAACCTGGCGAATCAATCCGGCGCCGTCACCGATCGGGTCAAGGAAACAGCGCTCGACGTTGCGCAGCTCGCAGGCGCGGTCGCGGCGCTGCGTGATCACGCCAGAAGTTTGCGCGAGGGACACGCCGCCAGTGCTGTACGCAGTAAGCAGGCGGGGGAGGATGCCAGTGCAGCGGGTGCCGCAATGGCGGCGCTTGACGCACATCATCAGATCGCTGAAGCCGAATTATCCTCGCTTGCCGACGTCACCGAAGGAGTGCGCGAGTTCGTGACGCAGGTACGCAAGATGGCGCGTCAGTCAAAGCTCCTGGCACTGAACGCGGCCATGGAGGCCGCTCGCGCCGGTGAACAAGGCAGCGGGTTCGGTGTGGTGGCTGGTGAAGTACGCCGACTTGCGAAGACGTCATCTGAAGCGGCAGATCGCACCGAGGTCCTGCTTCGGGAAATCCTCGAACGTTCAGCTGCTGCCCGCGGGCAGGTGCGCTCATCCGGAGACAGCTTACGGAACGCGCGCGAGGCGTTGGACCGCGCCGCGCAGCAACTCATGGCATCTGTGGTTGCGACGTCGCTGACTGATCCGGACAGCGACCCATTGAATCTGGCTCGCGCGCTGGAAGCACGCGCGGAGCAGCTGGTTCGCGACGCGGAGTCGTTGCAGGGGGTCGCGCGCAACGCCCGCCTCACCGC
>JBGTBX010000189.1:0-6845 GCA_041749115.1 Gemmatimonadaceae bacterium | reverse complement strand
ACGCGCAGGAATACGACTGTGAGTTCTTCGACCCGGAGACGAGCGTGTTCTCCAGTGAGCTGATCGAGCGGGCGCTTTCGGCGGACGTCGCGCCCCTGTGGAGCGCCGTATGATCGCGGGTGCTCGCTGGGTGGTCTCGTGTGACCTCGGGCAGAGCATCGACCCGACGGCAATCTGTGTGTTGGAAGTGCGCCCGCCCGCCGAGGAGTGCGACGCCATCACGCGTCGCGACATGGAGCGTGCTACGGCGAAGCAGTCGCCGCCGCGTATCGACGTGCGCCATTTGGAACGACTCCCCCTTCGCACGAGTTACGTGGACGTGGTGGCGCATGTCAGCGCCCTGTTGCGCCGTCCGCCGCTCGACCGATGCCGCCCGCAACTCGTGCTCGACATGACGGGCGTTGGGCGTCCGGTGGTGGACATGTTTCGACGAGCAGGGCTCGCCCCGGTAGGGGTCACGATTACAGGCGGCGACGGCGAGAGTCAGACGCCGGAGCGCGACTATCGTGTGGCTAAGCTGCTCCTCGTATCGCGACTTCAGGCCGCATTGCATGAGGGCTCACTCCGCATTTCCAAGGAGCTTCCGGACGCGCGCACTCTGGCGACGGAGATGCAGGACTTTCGCGCCAACATATCCGAAGCGGGATTCACGCGGTTCGGTGCGCGCGAAGGCAAACACGACGACCTGGTACTGGCCGTAGCGATTGGCGCATGGTGGGCGGGCCGGAGGGAGCCGACTGTCCGGTTCTCGCACCTTGCGTGCTGATCGATTTCAGGCGTTTTCCGGGGAAGGAGCTGCCTCGTGTAAGGGGGAGACTCCAGGAGTTGCCTCCTTCTGGGTCTCTCTCTCGTGGCGGGCCTCGGGATTCTTTCGCGTAACTGCGTCGCCGCCGAAATGCCCGGCGGGTGCCGCTTGGACTCAATCGCTGCGCGGCTATCGAATCGGCGGGTACGCGACAAGCACCTTTCCTGCACCGTCCAACAGCAAGCCGCACTGAATTTCGGCGATCAAGATGTGATGTCGCAAGGTGATATCGTTCGGGCGGATTGAGCTCGGCGACCCTCGCAGCTCGCTGGTCACGAAGAACGGTGAGCGTGGACGTACGATGTACGCCGCAGTCATGGACGTCTTGAGAAGCTTCGCCTGCTCCGCGTCAACGCGCAGGGAATCGAGGCCAAAAAGAGTGCCCAAGGAGAATGATGTTCCCTCGCGGCCCGGTAGTTCTCGATCGAACACGGAATAGACATCTTTCAACAACTTGGTGACTTCGAATTCTGCCCCGTATGAGTTCTTAGCTAAATAGACTCCAGTCCTCTCTTCCGTTTCCGAGATAAACGCGCCGATGTTCGTGGTACCGGCGCGCAGCTCCACCCCAGCGGTCAAGAACGCATCGGAGAACCCGACAAATTCGCCGAACAGGGCTTTCTGCTCGATTGTTAGCAGTTCGCGATCCGCATCGAATTTGAACCTGGTCTGGTCAGGCTTCTTGGCGATGACCATCACCCCACCGGATTGTGCGCCAAGCGCGGCGGCAACTCGTGAATCGAATTGCGCAGTGGTCTCGAATTCGGATTTGGGAGTCAGGTTTGCAAACGGTCGGACCGCCTCGTCGAACGAAACTGCGGTTATGGTGTGCCCAATGGAGTCTTTGCAGCCCTGCGCTCCAAGGGAAGGAGCGCCTGCCGCCGCAGCGAAGCCAAAAGCTAGAACCGCCACAATCAGAATTGGCACGCGTCGCATCGTAGCTCCTTTGGGAGAGCTGGGTGAGCCAACAGACCGGCAGCCCCTGGACGTGATTCTCGTTCCGCGTACGCAAACAGTCTGGTTGCCGCAAAGGTTGCCGGTCCATGCGTACCAATGGTGCCGAATATAGTCCCGTAATGCCAATGCCGCACCATGAAAACGGCGCTTCATAGTGCAACGTGTTCGAATTAGGAAACCGCTGCTCTATCCGTCTGAGCTACAGGGGCGTGTTATGCAACGAAGTTATAACGGCGAGCCGGACGCCGCCAAGGCAGGTCCGACCGCATACGACTGATTCGTCAGTACCTGAGCACGCTGGCGCAGGGCGCGCCCACCCCTGCTCTGCCGCCGAGATATAACAGCTCAATGAAGAAGGAACAGCCGACCACAGCGGCACCGGTTCTTGCAGCTAAACGAACGGCAGCCGCCGCCGTGCCGCCGGTCGCCAGCACATCGTCGATCACGAGAGCCCGCGCGCCCGCACCCAATGCGTCGATATGCATCTCGAGCACGTTCGCGCCGTACTCCAGCGAATAGGCTTCGCTGACGGTTTCAGCGGGCAACTTCCCTGCCTTGCGAAGTGGTACCAACCCGACGTTCAGTTGGCTTGCAATGATTGCTCCGAACAGGAAACCTCTGCTCTCGATCGCAAGAACGTGCGTTACGCCACTGTCCACGAAGGATTCCGTCATAGCTTTACACGCCGCCTGAAACTCCTGCGGATTATTCAGCAGGGGCGTAATGTCCTTGTACAGCACGCCCGGAGCCGGGAAATCCGGGATCTCGCGCACCAGCTGCCGCAACCGTTCTGTCTCGGCCCCCTGCGGTTCGTTCACTTGAGCACCGTGAACGGATTCGGCAACTCCATGGCGGAGAGCGGACGCAGCGCGATCACCTGCTTCACGAGGGCCCCCTCGGGCCCCGTGCGCACAAGCTGCAACAGTTCGGCGACGGAGGTCTCGTCACCGCACGCAGCAAACTCCACGTTGCCGCTCGTCAGGTTGCGCACCCACCCGTTCAATCCCAGGCGGCGGGCGTTTTCGCGCAAGAAGTGTCGAAACCCAACACCCTGTACCTCGCCTGCCACTTCCATGTGTACGACGTGCACTGACCTGAGCCGGAGAATGCGTTAATCTGTTTGGGCCAGAAGCTGGGCCAGCACCGCAGCCAACACGGATTCGACGGATGCTCCAGACCCCGGGGAAAGCACAATCTCACCCGAACGAACCTGTCGCGCTACGCCCTCCAGCACCGCGACCGCATGATCGACCAACTCTCCCTCGGCCACGTACGCCGCAAGATCGGCGTCCGCGTCGAGCGTGGGAGATTGCCCTCGCCCTCCCATGGCCCATTCTGGCAGATCAAAGTCGGGCGATTCAGACATCAGGGAAAGCTCAAGCTCCCCCTCCGCATCCCCTGCATCCGCAACGTCCGTACCCCCGGATCCATCCGCTTCTGCCTCGACCTGTGACGCCGAAAATTCGCGATCCGACGAAGCTTCAGCATTCTCCAGCTCCACGTCGACGGATTCGGTCATGGCCGGCACCTCGATGTCGTCCGCGGCGATCGCCTCCGCTGCGTCAGACCGGGAATCGTCGCGCTTCTCGGCCACGCTCAGGAAGGAGCCGCTTCGACGCGTCTCACGCTGGTTGGATTCGGTGCTGTCCCCATCGTCCCAGCCAAGTTCAAGCTCGTCGCGAACGGCGCGATCGCTTCCTGATGGTCGCGCCGAACGTCCGTTCTCGCGCGTTGGCACGGCCGAAATCGCCTCGGTCTGCACGTCAGATTCTGCACTCACCTCTTCCGTCAGCTCATCGTCGACGCGTGAGCCGATCGCTTCGGTTTGGGCGCTGACCTCGACGGCGTCGACGACCTCTGCCATCTCGAGTTCGTCCGCCGCATCCGATGCCGATTCCAGATACACGTCAATGCTCTGTGGCTCATCAGCCTCGTCCGAGGACTGCGATGCCTCTGCGTCCTTGAGCGCTTCTCGCACGATGACTTCGTCTTCCGAGGTATCGGACAGATCGATCGCCGCCGTGCTGCTCTCGTCTGCGTCGCCCGTCTCGCCCGCAATGTCTCCGGAAACGTTGACCTCGGCCACTGCCGCGTCGGCCTCATCGTCGTCTGACGTCATATCAGGAAAGCGCACCGCCGCCGCTTCCGCAGCTTTATGCCAAGGCTGATCGACCAGATCATTGATCTGTAATGCAGACGGCGTAGCGCTGCGACGTGTGTCAGATCGCGATTCATTGGGCTGGTCTCGATCCTGTTCCGACATGGGCGCAACAGATTCGACTATTCCGCCAACCTCTCCCGGTGCTTTGTCGAGCTCGCTCTCGACGAGGCCCGCACCAGTGAGCGTCGCCCCGCTCTGCGGGGAATCTGCGATTGATGTGAACGGCGCCGCGATAGCCCCCAGCCCTCCCTGCTTCCGCAGCGGACCTGGCCGTCCCATGGCACGCCCGCCGACGAAGGGTCGAACAAACAGGGCGGGACGGTTTCGCGAACTTTCGGATGAGTGGGACATGTGGAACGCGGCTCCTGAGCACAGGTGTGTCGGGCCCGCGTTGGTCCGGTCAGCTCCAGCCGTGCGTACCCTTCAGCTGGACGAATCGCACCGCACCCATGTCACGCTTCTCCACGTGTTCCCCTGTCTTCCGAAACATCAGCAACCGCTGGGATTCCTTGTCACCGACGGGGATGAGAAGTCGCCCACCCTCCCCTAGCTGGTCGAGCAGCGGCTCGGGCACCACCGGCGATCCAGCCCCAACCAGAATGGCGTCGTACGGTGCATACGATCGCCACCCAATCGTTCCGTCGCCGAGTTGGAGTGAGATGTTCGACACACCACACGCCTTGATCGCGAGCCGGGCCCGCTCGAGCAGTGGGGCCACCCTCTCAATAGAGAACACCTGGGCGGCGAGGTGCGCGAGCAGCACCGTCTGGTATCCTGACCCCGTGCCGATTTCAAGAACGCGTTCGGTACCCTTCAGCTGTAACAGCTGCAGATACGTTGCATGGATCGAAGGCTGCGAGATGGTCTGGCCGTTTCCGATATACTGCGGCCGATCATCGTACGCTTTTTCGCCGAGGCCACTCGGCACAAAGTTGTGGCGCGGCGTCATTTCGATCGCACGCAACACGGCGAGATCGGAGATGCCGTTCGCCCGCAGCTCTTCGACGAGCAGCCGCCGGCGTCCCTTGAACTCCGGGTCTATGGGTTTCGCCACCAGGCCTCAGCAGTATCGAGCATGTCTGTGTGGGTCAGATCGAGGTGCAACGGGGTGACCGAGATGAAGCCGTCGCGAATCGCCTGAAAGTCTGAGTCCTCCGAGCCCGACCAGGAGGCCGCACCACCGCCGATCCAATAAATCCTGCGGCCATACGGATCTTCCATCGGGCGGATGGAGTTGGAATAGACTCTGCGTCCCAGCCTCGTGAGCTTCACACCACGTACGTCGCGAGCGGCGCAGGGAGGAAGATTTACATTCAGTAGGGTATTGGCCGGGAATTCCGGCAACGTGGTGAGATGTTTGAGGAGGGGAACGAGCACCTCGATTTGCTCTTCCAATTTGGTCAGGTCCGCGCGCAAATCGCCGCCCGCGAATGAGACAGCGATCGAAGGAATGCCCAGCGCGATGCCTTCCATGGCCGCAGCGACCGTGCCGGAGTACAGGACATCCTCACCCATGTTGGATCCGTGATTCACGCCACTGAGCACGAAGTCCGGTCGGTCCGGCATGAGCACCTCGACCGCCAGCATTACACAATCAGTCGGCGTGCCATCAACCTGAAAGCGTCGATCTCCGCGTTGTACGGGACGCAGCGGGTGATGCAGAGTCAGTGAATGACTGGTGGCACTCTGCTCCCGATCGGGGGCCACGACAGTGACCTCGCCGATTTGTTCGGCTGCACGTGTGAGCACATCGAGGCCGTGTGCAAGTATTCCGTCGTCGTTCGAACACAGGAGACGCATGGCCTAACGATAATGGGAGCTGCGCAGCACGGCTACCGCCTCGGCGTCGGCGGCACAGGCTCCTGCGTGGGCACCGGTTCGGTACCATCGAGGACATGTCCGATGTGTTCGATTTCCCGTTCCAGCTCACTCAGCGTTTCGACGGCGAGCGCCTCTCGCGCAGCCATTTTGATGGTGCGTCCCCGCCGGTGCTCATCAATCTTCTGACGAGCGCCATCAATGGTGTACTTCTCGGTATAAAGGAGGTGCTTCACCAACTGAATGAGCTCGATCTCACGGCGCTGATACACGCGATTCCCGCTGCGGTTTTTTGCCGGGTTCAGAAATCTGAACTGGCTTTCCCAATAGCGGAGCACGTGCGGTTTAAGATCTGTGAGATCGCACACGTCGCCAATCGAGAAAAATTCCTGCACAGCATCGTCTGTCACGAATCGCGCTCCGGCCGGAGTTCACGGGCCATTAATTGAACAATGGCATCCCGGGGCGACACGCCCTCGAAGAGCACCTGTCCCACCGCGGAGATAATTGGCATTTCGATCTGATGTTTCAAGGCAAGTGCACATGCGCTTTGGGTTGTGACCACACCTTCTGCCACCTGCTCGCTGCCGGCCAGTACCTCCGCCAGTGGTGTGCCTTTTCCGACCGCGACGCCTAACGCCCTGTTGCGGCTGAGGGCACCGGTGCACGTGAGCACGAGGTCGCCAACGCCCGCCAGTCCCGAAAACGTCTCGGACCGTGCGCCGGCGGCCACGCCCAATCGTGTCATTTCCGCAAGCCCGCGCGTGATCAGTGCCGCCTGGGAGTTGAGGCCCAACCCGACGCCTTCAGCGATTCCGGTCGCGACCGCCATCACGTTCTTGAGCGCCCCTCCCAGCTCAACACCGGTGACATCATCATTCGTGTATACCCGGAACTCCGGACTGCTGAACAACCGTTGCACGAGCGCGGCCGCGTCGGCATCCACACTTGCGGCGACCACCGCCGTCGGGTGCCCCTTGCCCACCTCGAGGGCAAAACTCGGCCCGGAGAGCGCCACCACATGCCGTGCGGGTAACTCCTCACCGACCACGTCCGTCATCAGCGCGAGCGTTTCCCGCTCGATGCCCTTTGTCGCGACGCACA
>JBGTBX010000188.1:0-13744 GCA_041749115.1 Gemmatimonadaceae bacterium | reverse complement strand
GTTTGGGATTCGATCACATACGGGTCCATCCCCGCGGACGCGGGGGATACTTCCCGTTGTACCGGATCTCGGTGCAGCCCGCGGGTCCATCCCCGCGGACGCGGGGGATACTTCCTGGTCACTGGCGACGCGAAACCTGAGACGGGTCCATCCCCGCGGACGCGGGGGATACGCATGCCGCGCGCACCAGCCAGCCCGCTACCACGGTCCATCCCCGCGGACGCGGGGGATACCCTTGTTGGTGCTGTGCAGTTTCGGCATTAAAGGTCCATCCCCGCGGACGCGGGGGATACCTGTCAAGAGCTTGCACGCTACTATTTCACTAGGGTCCATCCCCGCGGACGCGGGGGATACCCCATCGTCTGCAGCGAGTCAGCACGCTGTTCGGGTCCATCCCCGCGGACGCGGGGGATACTTCAGCGACATCCGACGCTCCGTCAGCGGGTAGGGTCCATCCCCGCGGACGCGGGGGATACCCGCGGAATCACTCGAAGAGGAGGCGGCCAAGGGGTCCATCCCCGCGGACGCGGGGGATACTACGGATCCGCCACCACGCCGGTGCCTTGCTCGGGTCCATCCCCGCGGACGCGGGGGATACGTAATCCATCGGGATTCCCGGGATGGGCTCGTGGGTCCATCCCCGCGGACGCGGGGGATACGACGTGCGTGAGCCGGTACATCTGGGCCTCAAGGGTCCATCCCCGCGGACGCGGGGGATACCCGGACACCTGAGCGTTGCCGTACACCTGAGCGGGTCCATCCCCGCGGACGCGGGGGATACAGCGGCTTACGTGCGAGCGTGCAGGATGTCGTGGGTCCATCCCCGCGGACGCGGGGGATACTACACGATCGTCGCTGATGTGGGACTGGCCGCGGGTCCATCCCCGCGGACGCGGGGGATACGTGATGGCGAGCACGCTCACCGTATCACCACTGGGTCCATCCCCGCGGACGCGGGGGATACCGTGGTGGCGTTCTCAGGCCGCGGCAAGACGAGGGTCCATCCCCGCGGACGCGGGGGATACTATTCCTACCAGAGCGGGTCGCTTCCGAATACGGGTCCATCCCCGCGGACGCGGGGGATACCAGGTCTGGTGTCAGCGGCACCAAGCGAACGTGGGTCCATCCCCGCGGACGCGGGGGATACGGCGTAGAACGTGGCCGAGTATGCAGAGAGAGTGGGTCCATCCCCGCGGACGCGGGGGATACCCGGTACCTGAATGGCACGCTCTCCGCGTCCGGGGTCCATCCCCGCGGACGCGGGGGATACTTGGCTGAAAAGAGAGGAAAGGGGCGCGTTTCGGGTCCATCCCCGCGGACGCGGGGGATACCGCGTCCCGTACTCGCTGCTGCTCTTCGAGCTGGGTCCATCCCCGCGGACGCGGGGGATACTTCGGATCCCCCTGCTTACTCGCATTCAGCGCGGGTCCATCCCCGCGGACGCGGGGGATACCAGCAGGATTCGATGTTGGCAATACCGAACGGGGGTCCATCCCCGCGGACGCGGGGGATACAGCGGCGTTCCCCACGACACGCCTCGAAATGCGGGTCCATCCCCGCGGACGCGGGGGATACAGCTGCAGCTTCCCGGCCACCAGCGGCCCCACGGGTCCATCCCCGCGGACGCGGGGGATACTCTGTTGAGTGCAAGCAACACCTTTCGTCCGTGGCTGCAAGTGCCATCGACCGGATCTGGGCCGCTATCAGGTTGTCAAACAGCCCCCAACAAGTTCGGCTACGGCATTTCGCCTGTTGGCGCTCGTGCCAGCCAGGACCCATCATGCTCAACGATCTCCGCCTTGGGAAACCCGACTGTGATTAACCCCTGTCCTGACGGAGACTTCGAGTCACGCCATGTCATTAATACACCACCATCTTCGGGGAGCACCTCGCTCCACTCCTCGCACACTCGCCAGACTCGCAGCCGGACACCGGAATTCATTCGCGGGCTGACGTAAACGCCAGGTGCAACCTCCAACATGCAGCTCGACAGAAAGCCGCGATAACGATCGGGAACATTGCGTGTTACAACCACGGTCATCGACATGCCGTCTAGCCTTGAAACAGCTGCTTAATGCGATCAATCATCGCGGGTACCACTCCGTGGGTTCGCAACGCCGTCCCCATCTGTCGCCGAGCTAAACGCTCCAATGAAATGTTGGGGTTTCGTTGATGCCCACGTACCGCGCGGAACGCAGCAGGGAGGGCAACCTCTTCGCGAAACAGATCGGCAATATCGAGGCAAAAACTGTTGCCTGAATCTTCGTGCACAAAGCCGAGTTGCGGCAACGTCGATGTCGCTGAAACAGCGATCATCGCGGCGGCACGGAGCGCCGCCGCCGCGTGGTTTATCGCAGTATTCACGTCGTTAGTAAGCTCTGGGTTGAGGCGATCAAAATCCCTCCTATGCCACTCCACGCCGTGCTGTTGAGCCAACGTCCGGTACATTGCCTTCACCCGTGCGCCTTCAATGCCTCTTAGCACCGCCACATCAGCACTTGGCAACAGTTCACCCAACCGCCACGCATACATCCTGCGGGCAATGTGCAGTCGCGCGTCCTTGTCGGCCCACGCCGTTGCCTGTCGTCGGGCGAGTGCCGAATCGTCCGAACCGAATGGCATCGACGCGTATAGACGGACTCCGTCTTCACCCGTAATCACGAGCCCCGTGCCGTGTCGGGCCATAAGCCGCATGGCGTCATGGCTCACGGTACTTCCGGGCCCGAGCATTAAGTTCGTGATGGTTTGAAATGCAATCGAATAATCGCCGCGCTCGAGGTCGGCACCGCCTGCGGTGCGAAACCGAAGCGTCCCACTTTCGACGTACAGCTCCCCCCGTTGAAGCCACATGCACCCATGTCGATCTCCATGGGGCACGCGGGCACCGTCAAGACCGAGTCGTCCCTTCAGCATGCGCAACCGCATCCTCAACGAACGTCTGATTCGGCGCGGCGAGCATAATGGCACCGAAACCAAACGCGCGGTGCCGACCGATCCCAGTAGCGAGCGTCCGAAGAAAGGCCAGTCCATCCAGAACACGGAGGTGGCCTTCAAGCTGTACATCCGGCCGCTCCAAAAACGTGGCGGTGCGTTTCTGCCCTTGCGTGCGCCGCACAAGTTTTCGGCGAGACATGCCGAGTACGCGTACCTCCAGCGTTTCGAAGCCATGTCGCACACTATCCACCCGGTCGGCAAACCACTCGCGGTAAACTGCCTCCCGCAACGTTGGCTCGTCGTCACCGAGCGCCTTCGCCAGGAACGCATCTACTTCAGCGCCGCCTCCTGACAAACGTACCACAGGGCAAACGCGCACAGTAAACCGCGCTACTCGACCAGTTTCGAAAATCGGCATTTCCTTGCTCGAAACGCTCTCCAGATCATCAATGATTTCGATAACACCAGGGTCACCGAAATCGCGCGCATGCTGCTGCAACTCGGTTGCCGAGGAGTGCGAGTAGCCCCACGCGTCCAGACAGCGCCCTTGGCCCTTGAGGAAGAATGGTGCGGGGGCAGCCTCTTGCCACAGCTCCGACAAGACGCAGTGCGCCAAATAGCCTTCATCAAGCTGTCGCAAAGGAATTCCTCGCCGCCGTGCAACACCGGCAAGTCGATCGGCACGGAGAGGCACCTTAATCAAAAACAGCGGAGCATTGTTCAACTGGATACCTCCAGTAGTCCCTCTCGCATCAGCCTCCTCCCTCCATGAATCTGGTTCACCCAGTCTCGTTCGTCCGTCACCGCGACGATGTTTGAAGTCTCGTCAGATTCGTCGCTCTCGCTGCCTTCCCACCATGTCACCGAAAGGAGCCCCGCGTCAGCGCGACGTGCGCGTGGGACACCACGGAGGGCGTGTACCAGGCTCGGAGCATTCACCTCAGCAAGCCAGATTCGATCACTTGGCACACATCCCTTTCGGCCAATAAACAGCGGGCGAGCGGGCTCAGAGAGGGCGCTGCGCACTTCATCAAGCCCGGGAACGCCGTCGTTGATAAGTGTAATGGCAAGCGTATGAATGCTGTCGGCATGGTATGAGCGAAATCGTTGGTGGGTTGCTAATGAACTGGCTCCAGTTCGCTTCGCGACCAAACCACGCGTTGTCCAGCCCGCCTTCTCCGGGATCATATGATCGGCTCCGAGGTCCACGGTTTGGTAGTCCATCAACGGTTCACCCTTTTTGTCGATACGCGCAGCGAATCGAAGGCGTTCCTGAAGCTCATTCAATAGGCCGTGATCCGCATGGGTCCAGCCAAGTGCATTACCGATGAGCCCAGCCAACATCGAAAGTGCGGGAAAACGTTGCACAACTCCCATGCTATCGATGGCAGGGGCTCCGAAACTCAGCAATGGAGCCTCGAGCCTGAGAATGCCGATCCTCACGCCGACACTCTATGCCTTGCCCAGCCCGCCAACTCGAGGAGCGGCATACCGTTTTCGAAGTGGCCGCCGGACCTCAGCCCTGCGTGCGCTCGTTCCTCTGTTTTGCCGTACATCTGGTCGAGGTCAGACAGGTGATCCCTGAGTCGCTCATAGCTCTCCTGAATGACATCGCCGGTCGCGCGAACCGGAGACACAAAGGCGTTCTGGAGAGTGCGCGGTTGCGCCTTCCCCAACTCCGCGAGTACGAGGTGGCTGTATGCGTAGGGCGCCGTGCTACCTTTCTTCGCTCCGGGACTCACTGTTGCGATCATTCGGATGAGTCGCTCCACGACGTTGCCGGCCAGACTCTTATCGTTGCCCAGATTCGACAGCAGCAGCGGTATGTCAACGACGACGTAGCCATAAAATAAACCGCTAGTCAGCTCCGCCGCGTTAATATGACCTGAACCCTGCTCGCCCGCATCGCGCACGATGTCGTCGATGGCCGAGAAGTAGTCACTTTCTGTTTGCTGTGCGTGCACAGTCATCGCGTGGGCCACGTGGATCGCGGCATGTGTCTGCGCCAACAAGTCGCCCGTGACCATCCGGCCGAATAGGGCTGCGCTAAGGCCGGCCTGAAGCCCACCGCCACTCAGCGCCTCCAGATTCGCCTTCAGATCTTTGTCCTTAAGGGCCTTGTCGAGTTCTGCCAGGACCTTCGCAGCACCGGTTCCCATTGGGCTGAGCGCACGTTCGGTCATGTCACGCAGATAACTCAACTCAGGCTCGCCAAGCACCGTAACCTGCCCCGTGTGAACAAGGGCTTCCGACTCACCATTCGTTTGCCCCGGCGCTTCTTCGTCTGCCGTCGCTCTGCCCTTTGCCTTTCCCTTCTTCGCCCCGGCCTCCTTGGCGGGCTTTCCTGTCAGGACGATACTGGCCAGCCTGTCCACAGCTGAGCGGACGGTTGCAGGATCGAATCCCTTGCCGATAAGTGGCTCTACTATGTAATGCTCAAACGTCTGCCGTGATCGCACCGACACCGGTGCGTCAATCGAAGAAAAACCGTACTCGCCGTCGAACACGCGCCAGTGCCGCTTCAGGCACTGTGAGGATATGCGAGTACGAATCGTTCCTCCGAACGGCATGCGTTTCGCAAACCCGGAATCGTCTCGATTGAGCAGCGAAGCCGAGAAACTGGTCAACGTATGAACTTGCAGAAAGCGAGCGGTCATGGAGAGTGGGTTATTGAATTAGAGTCAGGAATCTCTGGCCATTGCGCGATAGTAATCCGAGGCGATTGCGCGTCGATCGCGCTCGCGAACTCGCTCCTCCGTGTACAGAATCAGACGTGCGGCGTCGGCCCAATCAACTCTGACATCGCGCGCAGCAAGGTAGCGTGCCAGACTCGGTATTTCGTCGAGCAGCCGAGCTGCATCGCTGTGCAGCAGGCGTGCAAACCTCAGCTCCGAATACCCAGCGTCAGCGAGAGCTGTACCGAGGCGCGCGCCCGGTTTGTGGAGCCGTCCAAGGTGCGCCAAACCTTGGACGACGGCCGCCCAACGATTTTCAGCTTGCAGACGCGCCTCTTGATGCGCTGGAAGGTACTTGTCCAGTACCACCGAAACCAGCTTAAAGAACGCCGCTGACGGATGCGCGGGATCCATTCGCCGCAGTGATGCCACATCTCCCGCGCTCAGAGTACCCGCTCCGTAGCTCAGCATGACCGCGAGGTGATTCACGGTACCGGACAACGTTCCTTCGCTTGTCTCAGGGCCTACAGCCGTTGTGGCTTCAGTGGTTGAGCTCATGACGGAACGGGTGGACTGGATGGCGGGCGCAGCGAGGCCCAGAGAGTTTGGAACTTCTTTGCGATGGCGATACGGAAACGCGCTTCCGCGCTGCTAATTCGTTTGTACCGTTGTTGGCTGGGGACCGAACAGTGATCGATGGCCCGCTGCAATTCGTTCCATGCAATCTCATGAAGCGCCGTTTCCCAGTTTAGCTGGGCTACCGACTCGGCAAGTTCGATTTCATTGAACAGGCTGTCAAAGAAGATCGCGTCGACGCGCGCATCCAGCGCATCTTGCGGAACCGTCTCGCCGGCCGTGAGGGCTACGAGGCTGGGATACAGAACCTCTTTTCGCATCTTTGTCGCCAGTGCGATCATCAATCGAGCACGGCCAGAGAGTTCGTCGCGATCGGAAGGCGCGCCAAGACGTCTCTTCACCTTGCCAGGCAGACGTAGTACTCGCGAATGGAGTCCCTCGGTCTTACCCTGTCCCCTGGTCATCGCCGATGACAGAAAGAGTACCGTCGCGCCGTCTTCCTTCCGAAGGGATTGAGCTGCTCCTGCTAAGTGATCTTGCTCCAGCAGGATGGAACTGGTCAATCGGTAGTCAAAGCCTCTTGCGCCAACCGAAAGTGCTCCCTTGTCGCGTGTGATCGGTATCCACGGATCTCCAACGTCCCCGTTTACCGTCTCGGCAAGAAATCGACGACACGAGGCAGTTGTACGCACAACGTGAACGTTGCCATCACAAACTTGCAGTCGGATGCGCTGGCACACTTCAATAAAATGAGGCGCAAGCGCGCTTGCCGGGAGCGAAGTGTCGCCATTCCATGGCAGGAGCCAGCCGAGCGCGATTCCATCCTCGACGTATCTATGGGTTCGCATCGTGGTATCCCAGCTATCGAGCACCACGGAAACATCACGTCGAAAGCGGCCCGCAAGTGAGAGGTCCGGAGCCACACCCACTCTGGGTCTGTTGCCATATCCACCGTTCATCCTGGCTATCGGTGTGTAGCCTCGCCCGGGGTAGCCTTGCATCGTCTGGAGGGCTACGAGTGCAATCGCCCACAGCTCAGCTGTGGCCTCAACAATCAGAGCGTTCTTAACGTCATGATTCTTCGAAGTAACCAGGACATCGATGTCTTCCGGCGAACCCAATGCGGTCCACCCTGCTAATGAACCTTCAGGAACAGGAGACTGCAGGAATGCCGGCTTGGACAAATCCGACACGAACAGGTGCCACGGCTCCGCCTGCATGTTTGTTAAGCTCAGCAACATATGTCGCCAGCCGTTTGCGGCAATCCGCGGCTCGGTCTGTCCGGATCGACGCAGCGCGATTCCCGCGAGCTGCGTAAGAAAAAGCATCCATGCGTCAAACTGATGTGGGCGCACGGTCGGGAAGTCAGTCAACTCACCGCTGGCTAAGTGCTCCAGAACGTCTGGCAGCGTATCCCTATGCCGATGGCGAGCAGCATCGCGCCACGTGAGCAGCGGCTCAGAAAGCAAATCAACTTCCATCGTCGTCATCCCCACTCGCGGATGCCTTGCGGCGCAAGCCCAGCGCGTCATAGGTGAAAATTCGAGAACCGAACCTAAACTCCCAGCCTGCTTCGGTCCGCGCAAGTCCCTCAGCTAGCTCCGTGTCGAGTGGAAGATCGCGCACCCAACGTGCGGGCACTGAGAGCTCGCTAAACTGTAAGCCGAGCGCGCTTGCTGGTCTTGAAGGGAAGGTCACGCGCCGATCGCTTGCCCCAAGCCGGGTCGGAATGCGCTCGTCTTCCTGAAAGCTGGAGTCCGAATAGGGCTTCGTCCAGACAACAGTATTCAGTTGAGCCTGTCTGGTCTGTCCGGTCAGGTTGCCCAGTACGTGCGCCGCGTGTTGTCGCCACCTGTCATCGTTTGGGTTTAGAGCCTTTGCGAGCGCCTCGGAATGAACGCTTGACTCGACCAGGTGTCGGCACATGGCGGGGATATCCCACTCCGGACACTGCTCAAGCTGCAGCCATGTGGCGTGCAAAATCCTCAAGTCGGCGTAGACCGAACCCAGGCCGTGATGATGGCGCCCCTTTCCGGAAGCGGTTATCAGATTCGCCAGATCCCGGTCGCGTGGGACCAAAACAACGACGCGTGGTATTTCGAAGCCGAGTGGACGTTCACGCACGTGCCGGTGTAGTCGCCCGACGCGCTGCAGCAGAACGTCCATTGGGGCCAAGTCGGTGATCATAAAATCTGCATCAAGATCCAGCGACTGTTGAACCGTCTGGGTTGCGACCGCGACGCAACCACCATCGGTGCGCTGCTTACCAAAATTTCGCTCGATCGCCGCGTCAAGGGCCTCGCGATCGGGACGGGAGTATCTGGAGTGATGCGGTACCGGCACACCGTTGCATCGGAAGAGAATGTCAGGTCGACCCCTGTCGGATGCCACCGCAAGAACACTTTGCTGCAGAATCAGGCAATCGTCGACGGTATTCCTGATCACGAGGACTTTGGCACCCTGCTGCGCCAAGCCGCATGCGAAGTCCGCGATTGTTTCTGGTGCGTCCATCCAGCTCTCGCGATCGACGGCCACGCGTCGGCTTCCAGTGCTCAGCTCGCCCGCGGCTTCGCTGTAGCGAACGCGACTTGACGCAAGTGGGTACGGCGTCGCGCACGCAGTGAGGAGATCGGGTGGACGAACGGGCTCAGAGGGGGCGAGCAGCTGAGCGCGAGTCTCGGCTCCGAGCGTCGCGGAGAGAAGGAGCGCGTGCCCACCTGCGGCGACGTGGCGTGACAAGACGTCGCTTAATAGTTGCGACATATAGCTGTCGGATGCATGCACTTCATCCACGACGAGCAGCAACCGTAGAAGCGGAATGGCGCGAAGGTGCGCGTGCATTACTCGTAATGTGGATAACAGTACCTGGTCGATGGTTCCCACGACGATACAGCCGGATAAATAGCGCTTTGCTCCCTCCGCTGCCCACGTGCGTTGCCTCTTGAGATCAGTCGGGGAATCGTGCCAAAGGACGTCGAAATCGGGGAGTCGAGTGCCCGCCATGCCATCGACGCCGAGATATCCCGGGACAGCCAGCACAACCGGCGGCGCATCGTCGAAGGCGCGCGCCACGCAGTCGCGGATTCTCTGATACATCTGTGTTGCCGCCGTCCGCGTCGGCAGCGCAAAGTACATTCCATCAACGTACCCTTCGGCAAAGAGGGTAACGAAGTGAGCGAGCGCCGCCTCCGTCTTTCCTGATCCCGTCTCCGCTTCCATGATCGTTATGGGACTAGGGTGCGACCCTTCTGTCGCGTGCTCAATAAGCATGCGTTGAGCTGCACGAGGTGGGTGCTCGGAGACGCGCGAGAACGCTGGGACGTGGCTCCGCTGACTGCGGCGCACGGCGTCGATGTCGAGCCAGGATTCCCGCATGAAATCGCGTGCCGCTGCACGAGCAAATAACATCCTGTCTGGGGCTGCACCGTTCGCCAGAGGGAAGAATCGCGTGTCCGATGCAATCCAGTCCGCGAGCATCACGAGCCCCGCAAATGCGTGCTCGAATTCGGGCTGCGGCGGCAGCTCCTCATCGTGTGCCCGGAACGCATTCGGAAACCAACGTTCGCACGAATCGACCAGATCCTGCAGACCGCGGCGCGGGTCCAGGCCACTGGTTGGAGCCCACAACTTTCGGTCGCAGACTACCTCCTCAAACGCATAGGGACGGCCATGATGACAAATTGCGGATGCCAGCAATCCCAGTGATGCCTCGCCCCAATCACATCTCGCCAGTTCAGTAAGCGGCAAAGCTTCCAGTGCTGCGCGCCCCTCCTTCACGTGTCCGGCAGGGAGCGTTCCCAAGTCTATTCGTACCTTTGCCTGAAACCCGATGTTAAACTTACCGAGATCGTGAAGGGCGGCGAAAACGGCGAGCCGGCTGCAGGTGATTGCGCTCAGGTTTCCAGCGCCCGCAATCGCGCTAAGACGTCGTCGCCAAGTCGGTTGAGCCAACAATGCCTCAGCGCAGGCCGCCACGTCCGCTGAATGATCCCGAAGAGCGTGCCACGCTGTGATCGAGCCCGCCTCATTGCGAACGGTCTTGGCCCAGAATTCTTCACGTGGAATGACCAGTGTTTCGGATGGTTCCATGGGGCTCCATGGCAACGGTTGCGGTTCAGGCGACTAACCTGCCTTCCGTTTCATGGCATCGCAACGTCTTCGTGCGCACGATCAGCGGTGAGCGCGTCCCGGGGTTGCTTTACCGAATGGTTGGGTGCGAGCGCTTCTCGCGGCGTCCGACGCAACCCACCATTGGCAACGTGCAAGGCGTCGTTGCCAACGTGGTCGATTCCCATCCAGGAAGCGCGTGCCTTATAGCGAAAACTCCTCAGACAACGCGGCGTCCTCACCGAGCAGCAACGCGTGCAGGACCTCGCCGGCTTCCGAAGCGGGTTTGGTATCGGGCACGATAAGCAGGGCGTTGGCCCGCGCCATCGATGTCAGAATTCCCGATCCCTGCGGGCCGGTAAGCCGCGCGGTCAGTTTGCCGTCGGAACGCACGGTCGCAACCGCCCGCAGAAAATGCGTCAGTCGTGCGCCGATGCTCACCGCTTCCTCAAGCACAACGGGGGTCGGCCGTCGGAAAAGGCGCGAATGGCCGAGCATGCGGCGGATCACGGGGCGCACAAAAAGCTCAAAGGTGACCATGGCAGACACCGGATTTCCGGGGAGGGCAATCCACGGAGTCCCATTTAATGTGCCAAAGCCGATGGGCGCTCCCGGACGCATGCGCACTTTCCAGAAATCCAGAGTCGCGCCCATTGAAGCGAGCACGTCCTTGGTGTAGTCAAACTCGCCAACAGAGGCGCCGGCCGACGTGACGATTAAATCGGCGCTCTGTGCGGCCGTGAGCAGTGCGCGGAGCGACTCCGGTGTATCCGCAGCATTGCCGAGGAGGCGGGGCACACCGCCAGCGGTTTCCACCAGAGCGCGCAGCGTCCACGAGTTGGACGAAATAATCTTGGTCCCGCTCATCACTTCATCAAACCGATCGAGATCGACGAGTTCGTCGCCCGAACCAAGTATGGCGACGATCGGGCGGCGCACGGCGTCCACGATTGAACTGCCTAACGACGCAAGCACGCCGATCTGGGCGGGTTGAATCACAGTGCCGGGTTCGAGGACGACCTGTCCGGCGAGAAAATCTTCGCCGCGGGGACGGATGTTCTTCCGCTGGTCCCGGGAGTCGTTGATCAGCACCTTGGCAACACTGGCGTCCGTGTCTTCGACGCGTACCACAGAATCGGCACCGTGCGGCAATGGAGCGCCGGTCATGATGCGTATCGCCTCCCCGGATTTCACGGATTGTTTGGGGAATGCACCCGCGGCTACGGTCTCAAGCACGCGCAGTTCAACGGGAGACTCCGGAGTTGCCGTCGCGACATCGTCGGCGCGGACGGCATATCCGTCCATCGCGGAATTGGCCCACTGCGGCAGGGTGTACCGAGCGACGGCGGGCGTGGAGAGGACGCGACCCAGGGCCTCCATCAACGGAATGCGCTCAGGAGGCAACGGCTGAATGCCGTCGATAACGCGTGCAACGGCTTCGTGAACGTTCAGCATGCCTGAGGAAATAGGGGGACGATCAGTCTGCGCACCATCCAAATTCTTCACCAGAGGCGTATCGGCATCAAGTGAGGCTCCCGTTACGCGTCAACGGGGGAGGGAGGATGCGGCCAGTCGGGTAATGATAGCGTCCTGCACGGCTTCAATGTCCCGAACAGGAGTGAGCCAGTTGTTAGCGAGCATGCTGAACAACAACATCTGCCCGTCGGCCGTTGTCACATAACCGGACAGCGAACGCACCATGTCGAGGGTGCCGGTTTTTGCGTGTACGTTGCGTTCAGCTGGGGTGCCGCGCATTCGATTGCGCAACGTGCCATCAACACCGCCGACCGGGAGCGCGTCGTAGAACACGCGGAAATGTTGATGCGTGCGCATGGCCTCAAGCACCCGCACGAGGGTCTCGGGCGTGACAACGTTGTGCCTCGACAAACCGCTGCCGTCCCGGATTCTGAAGCCGTCGGGTCGAGCCCCCCACGCAATCAACTGTTCGCGAATCACGCGTGCCCCGCTGTCTGGGCGACCAACGCCCGCGCGCGATCGACCAATGCTTCTGAGCAGGATTTCACCGATCTGGTTCTGGGATGGTTTTTCAAACGCCTTGAGTATTTCACTCAATGGCGGAGAAACCGTGGAGAATAGAGGCGTGTCAGGAGGTTCGAATGCCCTGGGCGTACGTTGCTGACCCTGCGTGGTACCGAGTGAGACACCTCCCACCGCGATCGAAGACGCCTGCAACACCTGGCGCAGACCGTGCAGGTACGCCAGCCTGTGATCAAGATAGGTAAGCTGCACGGTGGCACTGTCACCGGCGGCAATTGTTCCCGATATCACAATCGCATCAGCGTTGCCTGCCACATGCGACGCGCGAATGCGCGGTCGCTCCACAGTCGTGTCGCGCACCACAGTGGTGGCCTGATTACGCACCACGGGCCACTGCTTTATGGGAGCGAGTGAGACTGACGGGGCGCTACCCACCGCTGTGCCCCGCACAGTGATATTCATGAACCCTTCGTTCAGATAGAGTTCGTCCACTCCCGCTGAATACGGGAACTCCATGTCATCCCAGGCCCAGCCGTATCCCAACGTGTCGCCGGGAAAAGCATCCCCCAGCGGACGCAGGTTGCCCGCGATGCGCGTGATCCCGCGCGCGACCAGGGAATCCCGCACAGTGTTAAACGGCAGCAGCGCACCGCCCGCCATGTGGTCACTCAGCGACGGATCGCCAAAACCTCGTACCAATAGATCGCCCTGCAGCGCGCCGTCCACGCTGCCATTGGTGGAGAACATGGTGCTGAACCGGAAGTCGGGGCCGAGTGTGGTGAGTGCGACCGCACCGGTCAATAACTTCTGGTTCGAGGCCGGGACGAACAGCTTTCCGGCGTTGTGCGAATAGAGTGTGTCCCCCTTTGCGGGATCCACAATCAGAATCCCCCATTGCATCGTCCGGAACGACGGTTGGGCGATGAGCGAATCCACCATCTGCTGCAGCTTTTCGCGCGTCAGCGTCTTTGCTGTGCCTGCCGCACGCATTTCAGGAGCGGTTCTGCAGCTGATGAGAAACGCGAGCAACGCCGCGTGCGCAACACGTCGTGCCGACCCGATAACGATCATTTCACAAACTCCGTCTCAACCCAGTCCGCGAGCGCGTTAAGCCACGACGGATCGGTGAGCAGAAAGGTGGGGAACGGGACATCCAAGTCCGGTGCGTCGGTCACCATCGCGCGGTACATCGGAGCTGCCGGCGCGTCGGCGCTGTACAGTGGGTCGGGATGCATCGCGCGGCGAAACATTTCGACGCGTGGCAGGGTGCTCGCCTTAAAACCCTCGCAGAGCACGAGATCGGCGTCGGACATGTAGCGCGCGGCGATCGCCTCGGGCCCGGATTCCTCCTGCGTGCGCATCACGATCGCGAACTTGTCAGGCGAGACCATCGCCACACGTTCGGCCTGGCCTTCGTGATAATGCCGATACGTATCCGTCGTCGCGGGATCAAT
>JBGTBX010000187.1:0-3160 GCA_041749115.1 Gemmatimonadaceae bacterium | reverse complement strand
GATGAGCAACGGCGGCGCCTCGAGGTCGACGTTGACACCGATTGGACCGTCAGGGCCAGGATTTGAAATGAGCCAAGAGTCTTTGCGCTACGTGCTCGTGACGCCGGCGCGTAACGAGGGATCCCATATCGGCAAGACCCTCGAATCGGTTGTCCGGCAGACCATCCGTCCCGTCCGCTGGGTGGTCGTGGACGACAACTCCACGGACGATACGGGGGCGATCATGCGAGGATACGCCGCCGAATGCGACTTCATCCGATGTCTCTCGGCGCCGCAAGAGGCACGGAAGAATTTTGGCTCCAAGGTAAAGGCCTTCCAGGCCGGCTGCGCCCTGCTGGCCGGCTGCGAGTACGACTACATCGGGATCCTGGACGGCGACGTTTCTTTTGAACCTGACTACTTCGAGCAGCTGTTCGCGCTGGTCCGACAGGACGCGCGGCTGGGCCTCGCCGGCGGCATCATCATGGAAGAGGTGAACGGCCGGTTCGTACCTCAACTGATAAGTCCGGAGAGCGTCGCCGGAGCCGTTCAAATGTTCCGCCGGGAGTGTTTCGAACAAATCGGCGGCTTGAGACCGTTGGAGCTCGGAGGCGTGGACTCCTTCGTCGAGATCATGGCACGGATGCACGGCTGGCGGGTTCGAACTTTCCCGCAGCTACGGGTCTACCACCATGGCCGCGTGACGATGGGCGGCCGCAACGTCTTGGCGTCGCGCTTCCGAAAGGGGCTGATCAGCTATTCGCTGGGCTACCACCCGCTTTTTCAGATAGCCGTCGGAGTGTCGCGGATGGGCCACCGGCCGTACTTCTTCGGCGGGGCTTTGCAAATCGCAGGTTACATGTGGGCGGCGTTGGCGGGTATGGAACGCACTGTGCCGACGTCTATGGTCGCATTCCTGCGCAATGAACAGCTGAAACGTCTACGCCTTCGCGTTCCGCGTCGCCGCTCCAGTACAACTCCGACGTCTGGCAACCCAACCCCAGCCGTCCCGAGTTCTGAGAACGTGGTTTAGGGCGGTCGTCTGCCGCCCCCATCTCATGGGGTCAGAACCCTAAGGTTGGTCGGTGAGGATGGAGGAGCTGCGCCGCTGTAGAACTCGTAGGCGCCGGCGGTGCACGAGCCGGTAGAGGGACGACCATTGCCATCTCTGTCCACGGAGCCGAGGGCCCCCCTGCAGTAGCTCTCTTCGCCGGCACCGATTACCCGAGAGCCGGATACCGGGCGGTAGTTCGAGTCAAGGCCGAGAGCGCTCACGCTGAAGCTCGGTCCAATGACGAGGGTATCCGTCCCGCAAGGACTGCCCACCGAGTGCTGCCAGACGTTCTTCGTATACGTGATTCCCGACAGACAGGTCTGCGGGCGCGGGCCGACGTTGCCGATGAGCTGGATATTCGAGCGCGAGCCACACGACCAGAGCACGGGTTCATTCTTGAACACATTGTAGGCTAGAGTGAAATTCGCACAGTCGACGTTGGAGTGGATCTGGATACCGTAGTTGGGGCTTCCCTTGAAGATGCTGTTCCTGATCACGATGTTGGTCGGATCATACGTGCTGCCGTTCGGCGTGGTTATGAAGATCTGTCCGCTGCCGCAGCCGGCGTAGCCCGAACCATTCGCGCAGGATTCAAATGTCACGCGGTCGATCAAAACCCCGTTGACGTTCTGATCGATGCGGATCATCTCGAGATGATAGACGTCGCCGTTACCGGCGTTCAACGCCCCCTTCTGCGTCTCGATGACAAGATCGCGCAGGGTAGTGTTCGTCACCATGCCGCTGTCAGAGTAGATCAGGATCGGCTCGGCGTCGCCCATCGTCCTCAGGCCGGTTGCCTCCAGCATTCGTGAGGATTCCCAGGTGTTGTTCGCGCCGTCGAACGAGACGAATGGGCGAACGCCACCGACGTTCACGTTCGCTACAGAGACGTTGCCATAGAAGTGCAAGCCCTGATTCTGCGTGCCGTTGTTGATGACTTGCGTCCCGCTCTCACCGATGAAAGCGACTGCCGGAGTCTTCGTCCCCCCCACCCGCTGCTGGCCGTACGTTCCGGCCTTGATGCGAATGGTGTCACCACCGTTGGCGACCGAGTAAGCCGCCGCAAACGATCCGCACGATGCCGCCTGACTGTAGGCCGCGGCCGAGGAGCTGCGCGTGCAACTGCCACCGGTAGAGTTGACCCACACGTTCGCCGTCAGCTGCTGCGCCAAGGCCTCGGGCCCGACCCACAACAGGCCGACAACCGCCAGGATGAGGCTTGACCGAAGTCGTCCTTGCCCCCTCGTCGATGGCAAGAACCGCCCGGTCCGAACGTTGCATTCCTCCAAGGTCTTCTCCTTAGCGCGTCTAACCGTGCTTCACGCGTCTAACCGTGCTTCAGTTGATCCAGCCGTAGCCCAACCGCCTTCACCTCCTCCATCGGGCTCTTCGCAGCAAACTGCCCACGTCCGATGGGGACGATTCGGCTTGAGTGCACGAATCGCTCCAGCCAGATCCAAGCTCGCTAATGGCTATACTTCTAGTAGTTTACGAGCTCATCGAGGCTCGCCCCACGTGCCTTCGGCGAACAGATTCGGGGTGGCGACGAGTAAAAACGTTAGGGTTCCTTCGACGGCTGCGTGAAAACTGGAGCGTTTCGAGCCGTGAACTTCCTTCATACCGCGTTGGGAAACGATCCTGGCCCTGCAACTTCTTTATGCAACGAGCCGTTGCTCCGATCGCACAGCTTAAGGCCGGCATTCCCGATGCTTGGTGCTCCCCGCCGTTCCTGCCTGCAGCCGGTTGCATCTTCCTCGGCCGGCCCCTGGAGCAACATCCACTATTGCAGACTTGAGAGAATAGCTCATGAGCGATGGCATATCGATCGTGGTTCTGACGCACAGCCGAGTCCACCTGTTGCGTCAGTGCGTGGAAAAAACCCTGGCCAGAACTTCCGCGGCAACGAGGGAAATTGTCATCTGGAACAACGCATCCACCGACGGCACGCGCGCCTACCTGGACTCGCTGACCGACACCCGGCTTCGGATCATCCACAACGACACGAACGTCGGCCAGAACGCGTACGCGCTGGCCTTTCGGCTCACCTCTGAGCCATACATGGTCGAGCTCGACGACGACGTCATCGACGCACCGCCGGATTGGGACAGGACCTTGCTCGATGCGTTC
>JBGTBX010000186.1:0-16208 GCA_041749115.1 Gemmatimonadaceae bacterium | reverse complement strand
ACGGTCCGGGATATGTCGGGAGATCTCGCCGAATTGGTTGCATGGCGTAATGCAATTAACAGCGGCACCCGCCCGGGCCCCCGGATGTTTGTTACCGGGCAGAAGCTTGGTGTGAGTCCGGTGGTCCCTGGAGCACCGAGCACGTTGCGGACCGAGCGTGACATCGAACAATCGATCGCGATGCTCGCTGAGGGAGGCGCCGACTTTGTTAAAGTGCAGGAACTGCAACCGAAAGACTTCGCCGTTGTTGCGCGCGCGTCCAAGGCTTATGGACTCGCCTGGGTCGGCCACGTCGGGTACGCCACGACCGTGCGCGATGTGGCGCGCTTCGGACAGGGCAGCATCGAACATCTCACAGGCATTCTTTTTGGCGCCAGTGATTCAACTGCGGCGCTTCTTGAAGAGCGCAGGCTGCGCGACAAACCCACGTTCATGGAACGTGTCGTGCGCAAGCTGGGTGTCGTAGCGAAACCGATCGACACGGAATCGCGGGCAGCTCAAACGATGAGTGATGCGAACCTGCGCGATCTCGCCCGCGTCTTTGTCACACACAACACGGCGATGGTCCCGACACTGCGACTGACAGCGATCCGACTGCGCATGCGATTCAGCGCACTGCAGGTTACGACGCCACACCTGCTTGCGCGTGATCTCAAGCTCACTTCCGACGGATTCGTCAACACGCCGGGCCCTGCCGAGCTCGGCGCATTGTTTAATGCGTATTGTCACGCCACACGCATCCTGCACGAGGAGGGCGTGGTTGTCCTCGCTGGTACTGATGTACCAACGCTGTTCGGTGTTCCCGGAGTCGCCCTCCATGAAGAATTGCGCATGCTGAATCAGTGTGGCCTGTCTCCACTGGCGGCGCTGCGTGCGGCCACACTCGAACCCGCGCGCTTTATGAAGCGCGAGGCACAGCTGGGCACGATCGCCGTTGGCAAGCTCGCGGACATGGTGCTTCTTACTGCCGATCCCATCGCCAGCATCGAGAACTCGCGCGCCATAGATGCTGTTGTCGTGCGAGGGCGCCCTATGTCCCGCGCCTCCCTCGACCGCATCATCACACGCGGGGAAGCAGCGGCGGCGAATTTACGCGCGAGGGGCCGACAGCCCGCTCAGTAGGCGCGCAAAGTTTGTCAGCTGCGCACCAAGGTCGCCGGTCGGCCAACCACGGGCCGCGGCGATTAGCTTCTTCCCACGGGATCAACCGCTGATCCATCGTCCGCCCTCGAAGCAGTGATCACGGCTTTCGTGCGATGGTGGTGAGCTTCGCCTCGCGGCATGCCCTGCGTGACGACGACCTCGACGCGCTGATGCAGGAAGTCCGCATCCGACTCTGCCAAAGTCAGTCGACCAGTGAGGAGATTTCGTCGCTGCCAACGTCATACGTGCATCAGACCGCAATGTCCGCTGCCATCGACCTCGTTCTGGTGAATGGGATCTGCACGCTCGCTCCGAGTGCACGTGCAGATCCCGGCGTCGGTAGATCCCCGCTCCACCAGCCTGTCGTTGCATGGGCGTCAGGCGCTCATCGCAAGGACGCGCGAACAGCATGCGAGCGCGATTAATCCACGACGATGTGTTTCCACTTCCCCTGATTGAAGCGAAGCACACTGAGCGCGGCGCGCGTTGCATGACCCAGCAGAATCGCAATCCAGATGTCGAGGGGATCCAACGTGCTGAACTCACGCAGGAAGAAACAAATCCCGAGCGGGATGACAATCTGGGAGACAATCGAAATGTACAGCGGACTCTTGGTGTCTCCCGTCCCCTGCAATCCGCCGGTGTAGGTTAATGCGACGGCAATGAACAAGCCGGAGAGGCTGAGGACGCGCAGTAGCTGCGAGCCGATTTCAAGCACGATCGGATCATCCATGCCGAACAGCCCAAGCAGTTGCCCTGGAATGAGCAGAAAGAATGCGCCAACCACCGTAGCTACCACCAAACCAAAACGGGAGGCGATGTGCACGGCGTCTTCGGCACGTTGCGGGTCGCCGGCACCGAGATTCTGACCGGCGGTGGCGCCGGCTGCTCCCATGAGCCCGACCGCGGTCCAGGTGATCACCGAAAAGAGCTGTGTATAGCCGACCGCGAACGCAGCCTGTGCCGCCGCACTTTGCGCGAGGGAGCCGATGAACGCGAGCATCAGGACGCCCCCGACATTCATCGCGATCCCCTGAATGCCACTGGGCAACCCGAACTTGAAGAGAGATCGAATGATCCCCCAGTCCACGCCGAGCTCACCGCGCTTCGGAAACTGCACCACCCAGTCGCCACTCAACATCTCATACAGCGCGTATATGGCCACCAGACTCGACGCCAGCACTGTTCCGATCGCGGCCCCAACGGTGCCCAGTGCCGGAATGGGACCAAGGCCTCTGATCAGCACCACGTTCAGCACGATGTTGAGGGCCGTCATCGCCAGACCGAGGTACATCGGCGTGCGCGCGTCGCCAGATGAACGCAAAGCCCCCGCCATCATGTAGAAGATCAACATCCCTGTACTGAACAGGAACATGACGCGAATAAATGGCAGCGCTTCGGCCTGCACGGCAGGGGTCGCATTCACCAGGTCGAGCAACCACGGCGACGCGAAGTAGCCCACGGGCGCCATGATCAGGAGTGAAATGGTCAGCGCCGTGAGAAACGCCTGATAAACTGTGCGATTTACCTTCGCCGAGTCCCCGGCGCCAGCGTACCGGGCCACGAGCACGCTCATCCCCGTGAACAGCGAGTTGATGAAGACGATCACGACGATGAAGATCTGCCAGGAGACGCCAATCGCCGCATTGCCAGTGAACCCGACCAGATTCCCGACCATGACATGGTCGATCATCCCCTGGAGCCCGCCAACGATGTTCGTGAGGATCGTCGGCCATGCCAGCTTGATCACGGCGTCGCGGAGTGGCCCTTCGGTGATCGAGCGATCAAACGACTTTCCCGACGCCTCCTGAATCGGGGTTGGCGACGGCACCGGTGCGATGACGGTTTCTGATTCTACGGGGGGGGCTGCGTCTGACAAATTCGGCGTAGGTGGATTCGGAATTGGGGCGAAGGTTACCACGAGGAACAGATCGATGCACCTCCAACGGGACGTCACGCAGCAGGCCGGGACCACCTTCCGCAGTAACGATAACGCATTATCATTACCATATGCGCAATACTCGTCAGCGGAAGTCCATTCGTACGGTGCTGAGCGACAATCACCGCCCGATGACTCCGAATGAGGTGCTCGTGAAGGCGGCGGATATGGTGCCGGGGCTGGGGATCGCCACCGTGTATCGGTGTCTCCGGGACCTGTCGCAGGAGGGTGAGGTCATCACGGTGGAGATACCGGGCATGCCCCCGCGCTACGAGATGGCGCACCGTGGACACCATCATCACTTTCAGTGCCGTGGATGTGAGCGACTGTTCGATATTTCCGGATGTCCGGGCGACTTGTCCAACCTCGCTCCTCCGGGATTTGAGCTCGACGATCACAGCGTCACTTTGTTCGGTCGATGCGCTTCCTGCGTCGCTACCGATGCATAGATCGTCGTATCCAGTCACGTCAGCACAGCGGCGCGTCCGCGCTGTGCCGGTGCCACACACTGCCTGTCACGACCACGACGCGGTCAGCGTGTCTCCACAATGCTGACGCCCCTGGCCCAGGCGATTGTCCTCGTCGGCATTGTGTCGGCGGTGCCGCTGAGTGCCATGGCAGTTCTGGCGCGACGCAAGACGCCGGCAACCTGGTATGCACGCCTGGTGCCGGTTGCAGCGGGCGCGTTGTTCAGCGGTGCCATTTTACATCTCCTGCCCGAAGCCAATGAACGACTGGGGCACCCGCTGATCGCACTGACGCTGGTCGCGTTCGGCTTCCTGTTGTTCTGGCGCCTGGATCGTCTGCTGCACGCACCTCCCACCCCTGTGCTCGCGGTGGACGGCGGTGCGGCGCAGAGCGGGGGAGCCCTGCCCCGCGGCGTCGTCGGCACCGCGATGGTCGGCGATGCGATCCACAACGTCGTGGACGGCATGTTGATCGCCGCGGCTTTACTGGACGGCGTCACCATGGGACTTGTGGCAGCGCTCGCCATTTCGCTCCATGAGATGCCGCGGGAGTTGGGCACCTTCGGCATCCTGATCCGTGGGGGCATCTCCACACGTAAGGCGCTCCTGTTTAACGTGATGACCGGTGCGCTCGCCGTAGCCGGGGCAGCCGCCGTTCATCTGGCGGGAGCGCGCGTGGCCGACAGCGCTGCCTGGTTGCTCCCAGTCGCTGCGGGCAATTTTCTGTATCTCGCCGGGAGTCTGACGCGCAGCGAGTTTCGCGATGCCGCCATTAAAGGTGACGGGAAATTGCGGCTCGTCCTGCTGGTGTTCGGCGCAGCAGTGACTGCGGTCGGCGCGCTCTGGCACCCGTAGTCACGGTCACCGCCTGCCGGGTGAAGTGCGCGAGAGTCGGCGACCCGACCCGTGAAGTGCGGCGAGAGCCGGGTGAAGTGCGGCGAGAGCCGGCGCCCTGACGGGTGAATTGCGGCGAGAACTGCGGCCCTGCGAAGGCTTGAGCGCTTGCTGCCCGCGCACCGCCATCGGCCTGATGCCGGCGGAGCAAGCCTCTCAGAATTCGGACGAGCAACCGGTTATTGGACGGCGGGTTTCTTGAGGCGTACGGTGAACAGCACGGGCCACATCTTGCCCGTGACCAGCAGCGTTCCTGAATCCGGTCCGACGGCGATCCCGTTGAATACATCCGTTCCGTACGGACGATTCCCCTTGGGATACAGCGAAGCAAAGTCCAGCAGCTGCGTGACAACACCGGTAGCCGGATCGATGCGTGCGAGCCAATCCGTCTCATAGACGTTGGCCAGAATGTCCCCGTTGACGAACTCGAGTTCATTCAGCTTGCGGAGCGGGTTCCCCTGATGCTTCACGTGTACGCTCCGTTCGGTGACGAACGTCTCCGGAGACATGTACCGAATGGAGTCAGAGCCATCACTCATGATGAGTGACACACCATCGGTGGTAAGGCCCCATCCTTCACCCGCATAGGTGAATGAATCGATGGGTGCCAGCGTTTCCGCATCGTAGATGTACCCGATGTTGGATTCCCACGTCAGCTGAAACAGGCGGCTTCCCATTCTCGCCAGTCCTTCGCCGAATCGGTTCGCTGCCAACGGCGTGGAAGCCAGCACGCGACCCGTCGCGAGATCCACGCGACGCAGGTCGGAGCGGCCATATGAGCCCGTACTCTCCAGCAACACGCTGTCGTCCCAGATGAGGCCCTGCGTGTAGGCCTGTGAGTCATGCGGCCACTGCGCGACAACTTCGAACGGCGCGTCCACATCCTGTCCGCGGGCGCGGTCGCAGGCGAAAAGTGCGGCGACACATGTGAGAATCGCGGCAGAACGTGCTAACGGGGTGGGGTGTGCCATGTTCGTATTGTCACTCGCAGTGGGGCGGTCTGTGCAAGTTAGCTAATTCGACCGGACGGAGCATCCCTCACCCCTTGCCTGCCCTGCGCACGAGCCCCTTTGTTCGGAGCAGGCCTTCACAGATCACCGCCGCGGGTAACAACTCCTATCCTGACGATACGTATGCGCCGTGCTTCCCTGCTGCTCTCGCTCGCCCTCATCGCCTGTTCGAGAGCGAGCGGGCCTCCCGTGCAGACCACCGCCACGCCGCGTGTGGACGTGCCTCGCCCGACCCCAACGTCGCAACCCGTGCCGACGCCATCGGTGGCGCCGCGGGACTGGCAGCTTCGTGACGCGACGGTCGATGGTGTACCTGGCGTCAGTATGCTACGCGCCGAACGCGAGCTGCTGACGGGACGATCACCCGCCCGATCTGTTGTGGTGGCGGTGATCGATGGTGGCGTGGATACGGCACACGTTGATCTGCGCACGCGCCTGTGGTACAACGCGAAAGAGGTGGCCGGCAACGGCAGGGACGACGACAACAACGGCTATGTCGACGACACGTTCGGCTGGAACTTCATTGGCGGCAAGGACGGTCGCAATGTCGAATTCGACACCTTTGAGCTGGCCCGTCAGCACGCACGATGCCAGTCATCCACTGAACTGTCAGCAGCTGAACGCACGGATTGCCCTCGCATTGCCACCGAGCTGGATGACAAACGCGCGGAGCTCGAGGGCCAGGCCTTGCAGGTCCGATCCATTGACGACTTGATCACGCGCACCGTGGCAACGTTGCGACCAGCTGTGGCTCCGGACACGCTCAGCCTCAGTCGGGTGCGCGCGCTCCGGCCGACCAGCGACGATGTGCGCAATGCGCAGCAGATGTACATCCGTATCATCACCAGTGGCATCACCCCCAAACAGGTCTCCGATGCCCGCAAGGACATCGATGGCCAGCTCGAATACGGTCTGAACCCGCAGTTCAATCCGCGCGGGATCGTTGGCGACAGCTACGCCAATCTGAGTGAGTCGTTGTACGGAAATCGCGACGTGACCGGACCGGACGCTGGTCACGGCACGCACGTGGCCGGTATCATCGCC
The DNA here is from genome assembly GCA_041749115.1 of Gemmatimonadaceae bacterium. Classification (GTDB taxonomy): domain Bacteria; phylum Gemmatimonadota; class Gemmatimonadetes; order Gemmatimonadales; family Gemmatimonadaceae; genus JBGTBX01. Next base: position 9,711 of record JBGTBX010000186.1, on the reverse strand, counting down.
GCCGATCGTCACAACGCGACCGGCATTGACGGCCTTGCCGATTCGGTCCGCATCATGGCTGTTCGCGCGGTGCCGAACGGTGACGAGCGAGACAAAGACGTTGCGAACGCCATCCGTTACGCCGTGGACAATGGTGCCCACATTATCAACATGAGTTTCGGAAAGGGTCTGTCGCCGCAGAAGGGAGCGGTCGACGCCGCAGTACGTTACGCGGATCAACGTGGCGTGCTGATTATCCACGCCGCGGGCAACGACGGACAGGATCTTGAGACGCATCCGTCCTTCCCCACTGCGACGTACGAATCGGGTGGCCGCGCCGCCAACTGGATTGAGGTGGGCGCATCAAACTGGCAGGGTGGAGAGCAACTCGCCGCACCGTTCTCGAACTACGGGGCGCAACGTGTCGATGTGTTTGCTCCGGGAGTTGACATTCTCTCCTCAGCACCCGGCAATGCATGGGAAGTGCAAAGCGGCACCAGTATGGCGGCGCCGGTGGTGGCAGGCGTTGCTGCCATGCTGATGAGCTATTTCCCGAAGCTTACTGCCGCTGACGTGAAGAAACTTATCCTCGACAGCGCGACCCCATACAAGAGTCTCTCTGTGGTCCTTCCCGGCTCCGATGGAGCAGCTCGTGTTCCTTTCTCTCAGCTTTCGGTAACGGGCGGTGTGGTGAACGCCTACAACGCGGTGAAGGCGGCGCTCGCCACAGCAATGAACGAGATGGATTGAGCTGCGCTGACCCACGAGCCCACAAAACAAAACGCCCCGCATCGAATGATGCGGGGCGTTTCCATACGTGGGCTACTGCTCTTCGTCCGGATCCAGATCGGCAGGAATCTCCGGAAGCGGTTCATCTTCCGAATGAATCTTGACCGGTCCTTCAGGACGCGGCGGCTGTTCGGCCGGGATGTCAGTCACTGTCAACACGATACGACGATGGATGGGATCGACCTCAACCACCCGCAGGTCGAGCAACATCGTCTCGTAGCACACGTCGGCCGGTGATTCAATCGCCTTGTCCGACGGGAGATGTGACAGCGGAACGAATCCTTCGATGTCGTTGCCGATGTCGACAACCACACCCTTCTCCATGAGACGGGCAACGGTGCCGCGGAGCTCCGTACCCACCGGATAGGATTCGCCGATGCTAAGCCATGGATCGTCCGTGGCCTGCTTCAGCCCCAGTGAGATCCGCTTGTTGTCCGCGTCGATGCTGAGGATGACCACTTCGACGTCGTCGCCCTTCTTGACCACTTCCGACGGATGCTGCACACGCTTGGTCCAGCTCATGTCGGAGATGTGAATCAGTCCATCAATACCGGCTTCGATTTCGACGAATGCACCGAACGACGTCAGGTTGCGGACCTTGCCGTTGAGCCGTGCACCAACCGGATACTTGAGCGGCAGCACCATCCATGGATCCTGCTCGGTCTGCTTCATGCCGAGTGAAATCTTCTCTTCGCCCGGATCGACCTTGAGCACGACGGCCTCGATCGATTCTCCGATGGAAACAACCTTCGACGGATGGCGCACGTTGCGCGTCCAGCTCATTTCGCTGATATGCACCAGGCCTTCAATGCCCGGCTCCAGCTCAATGAACGCACCGTAGTTCGTGATCGAAACAACCTTGCCCGCGACGCGCGTGCCCACGGGATACTTCTCGATAACGTCCTTCCATGGATACGGCTGCAGCTGCTTGAGGCCGAGTGAGATACGCTCGCGTTCCCAATCGATGTCGAGAACCTTGATCTGCATCTCCATACCGATCTGTACCATCTCGGTCGGGTGCTGAATACGTCCCCACGACATGTCCGTGATATGCAGCAGGCCGTCGACGCCGCCGAGGTCGATGAACGCACCGAAGTCGGTGATGTTCTTGACCACGCCGTTGCGCACCTGATCCTTCTGCAGCTCCTTCATCAACTTCTCACGCTTGCCTGCACGCTCGGCTTCAAGCAGCACGCGACGCGATACGACGATGTTGCGGCGACGCTTGTTCAGCTTGATGATCTTGAACTCGTAGGTCTGTCCGAGGAGTTCGTCGATGTTCGGCACACGACGGAGCGCGATCTGTGAGCCTGGGAGGAACGCGTCCACACCCATGAGATCGACGACCACACCACCCTTGATCTTCTTGACCAGGGTGCCGGTGACCGGCTGATCAGTCTCGTAGGCAACGCGAATGCGTTCCCACACGCGCATGAAGTCGGCTTTCTTTTTGGAAAGAACGACTGAACCTTCCTGATCTTCGAGGTGCTCAAGGAGCACTTCAACTTCGTCGCCCGCTTTGAGGTCGGGCATGTCCTTGAACTCTTCGAGCGGAATAGTGCCTTCCGACTTGAAGCCGATATCGAGGACCACGAGGTTCTCACGAATCTCCAGCACGGTCGCCTTGACGATTTCACCTTCATCAATCAGCGCGAGGGTGCCGTTATACATCTCAAGCATCTGCTCGTATTCGGCAGATGAATATTCGTCTTCGTCGTAAAGTTCGGGGCGCTTGTTGGCGAGAGGTCGTAGTTCACTCTTCTGCACTTTGCGCCGTTCCTCGACGGTCATCGTCGCGGGTGAATCAGTCGTTTCCTCTGCGGACGTCGTCGCGAGGGTTTCGGTGTCTGCCATGAACTGCTCTCCTGGAGCTTCGCGGAACAACTCAGCTCGCCGCGCGCGAGATTGGGGTAGGAACGCTGCGTCGTTGCGACGTAGTGTCCGAGGGATGGAACAAGAACCTGAAAAGTTAAGCCCTGAGGAGGGGTGTCGTCAATCCAAGCGCTTACGAATTCGGCACTTAGGTGGCGGACCCGTGGAGTTCAGGACACAGACTCACGACCACTGGTCAGACAGATCCCTCTTCGATCAGGCCACCGGCCCTTCCGTCATTCGTCGCGACGTCCGCGAGGTCCACCTGGCGGCCTTTCGTCAATAATCGCGACACCATCGAAGGGAGTCAGCGGCCGTCGGAATCGCAGCGCACGCGCGAGCGAGACAATTCGGGCGACCTGATCTTCCTGCGTCAGCGTTGTTGTGTCGATCAGGACTGCGTCTCGCGCTTGAACCGTTTGCGTTGAGTCAGCGGCATCGCGCCGCACGAGCCGCTCAGTTTCCTGAGCGATTTCGTCGTCAGTTGGTGACCGGCTTAGGCGCTGCATCAGGCGACGGCGAGCACGTTCCCACGGATCGGCAACCAGAAAAATCTTGAGATCGGCATGTGGAAAAACCACCGTTCCGATGTCGCGTCCGTCGACGACGATGTCGTGGTCACCGGCCATTACACGCACGAGATCGTTGACCCAGGCACGAATGGATGGCATTCGTGCAACACGTGAGACGAGCGAAGTAACCTCTTGTGAGCGAATGGCTTCCGACATCGGCTCACCACTGAGCGTCGGAACAAACGACGAGGACGTCGGTTCGAGACTTATGGTCGAACATCGCGAAAGGATGATCTCCTCGGTCCACGCGTCTGGAGCCAGCCCGGAGTCGAGTGCAGCGGCCGTGGCAGCTCGATACAGCGAGCCGGAGTCGACGTGCCTGAAACCGAGTTCGGTTGCCACCCAGTGCGCTGTCGAGGACTTGCCTGAGGCAGCCGGGCCATCGATCGCGATGACCGCGTACGGGCGATTTTCAGAATGACTGGGAGCGGGCGTTCCTGTCACGGTTGCGGCTTGGAGTTTGGTCGTGCACCGCCTACGCGCGCGGTTGTGTGATATAACATGGCCGCGGCCGACTGTAAGTCCCCGCCCAGCCCTACCTTTTCCGAGCGGCGGACAGCAGCGCCTCAAGCTCCTGACGGTCGAACCAACGCCCGTTGGCCATGACTCCGGCGGGCTTCCGCAGGACAGAAAGGTCCGAGAGCGGGTTTCGGTCCGCGAGTATGAGGTCGGCTGGTGCGCCGACCACAACTCTGCCTCGAAGGGAATCACCGATGAACTCCCCCGCTCGGCGCGTCGCGCTCATCAACGCCTCATAGGGCGTGAGGCCACCATCGGATGTAAGGATCGCGAGCTCGTCATGGACGGAGAAACCGGCGACCATCAGCGGGTTTGCAGCGTCTGTGCCCAACAGCAAATGCACTCCGGCTTTGTGAAGTGTGGAGAGCAGCGCCAGTTCCATCCTGTAAAAAGGTGAAGGTCCCTGGCGGGTTCTCGAACCCGACAGCGATTGCCACCAGGCGATGGTTTCAGAATCCACCCAGGCCATTTCTGGTTGATTCAGCCGATCGGCGTACTCCGTCGTGCGGGCTCCGTCGAGTACGCGCAGTGAGGCGAGCGTTGGAGTAAGCCACACGTTCCGTCCCTCAAACATCGTGCGCGCTTTCGCGAGAGCCGTGGAATCAAAACCGTGACCGGCCAGGACAAACGCGAGCTTGTCCATGTGTTGCAGCGATTGTCCAGCATCAAGCACCCGTTGCAATCCGACCTCGGCGGGGATATGGCCGTCCAGGGGAATTTCCAACGTTTTGCCGGCTTCGACAAAGGCGTTGTAGGCAGGCAGCGAGAGGCCGTCGTAGATCTTTATATAGTCATACCCGTCATTCTTAACGTCGTGGGCAGCCGCGAATGCTTGCTCCACGCTTGTGATCAACCGGTGTCGATACTGGAGCGGCGCGCCTACCATGAGCGTCGAGGCGACGAGCAGGCGAGGTCCGATCACCGTCCCCTTCGCGATTTGTTCACGCAGGTCAAGATGCGCCTGACTGCCGTTCATCTCGCGTACCATGGTCACGCCATTCGCGAGGAAGATCGGCATTTCCTCCGGCGTGGTGTGTACGTGCATATCGCTGAGGCCAGGGAGCAGGACCTTGCCCGCAGCCTCAACGCGACAGACATCATCCGGCACCACATCCGGATTGATCCCCGCGACCACTCCATTCTGAATCAATATAGCGGACGTGGGCATCAACACCGCTGAATCCATCGACAGTATCGATGCATTAAGAAATACCACCGGTTGACCGGGTGAACACGCGCGTGTCGCGGGCGTCATCAACGCCGTGGACGAGACAATCGCGCCGATGCCAAGAAACAATCGTGTGCCGTGAGACATGTGGTCACCTTGAGACGAGCGGTGTGGGAAGGGTTTGCTCCAACAGTTCATCTGCGTACGCCGTGGCTTGCTCAACAAGGCGCTCGTACAGGCGCGCGGCCAGCGTGCGCGCATTCTCGCCCGGCCAGTCACTCGGCAATACCTCCACGGGGAGTCCCGGATCGTCCCATGCAACGCCGAGGTAGTCGAAGACGACGGCGAAGCGATAGACAAAGGCGTCCCGATTGGAGAGATCGCTGGCGCAGTGCTGCTCGAGCGTTTCGAGGTGCGCGATGGTCTGCCGATACCGGCGCGCCAGATGCGGAACATTCCATCGACGTATTACGGTGCCGGTGGCCGCCGGGTTGGCCAGTGCACCACGCACGATGAGGACGTGCGGTCGGGCGGCGGGTGAGAGCGCATCGACCAGGTCGCGCTGCACATCCCGTGGATGAAAATAGACGTCGTTGCCGAGGAGGGCGAAGCCTTGCACGGCGAGCAGCGCAACCACCCGTTCACGGGCGGCCCGTTGTGTTGATCCATGCAGATTGACGTAGACCATCGTCCACTGTCCATCCCAATTGTGCTCAGCTGGCTGGAACAGTTTGGCGAGACCGGCGTCGATCTCTGCGCTGGCGAACGAGGTCGCGCGGTAGAGTTTCGTGCGACCGACGGATCGGGTTTTCAGTTCACCGTCGGCAGTCATGCGGTACAACGTTTGCCGCACGGCGGCGACGTCGCGCCCGACGTCGGCCAGTCCGGTCACGAACCACATCCCCGGCAGTTCCCCGCCCCGGTGCCGGCCGAAGAAGCTGAGCGACGAGTAGATGAAGTAGCTCGTCGGAGCTTTTCTGATTGTTGACAGTGCGGTGGCAAGGCTCTGCATATGTGTCAACAATAGCCTCGAACCCGGCAGACGCAAGTCCGGCTGATGGAGCGGGGCCGAAGGACGCTGTTGCCTGAGCCATTCTGCGTGCTCACGTGCCGAGCAGCCGGCGCAGGCGGGATGAATTCTGACACAACACGGGACGCCCCGGCGACAGAATCGGACGGTTCAGCCGCGCGCAGCTACAGCGGTCGTGCCGACGTGCGCAGTTTGACTCACGACCGAACCCCGGTCGCGTTTCCTGCGAGTACACCATGAAAAAGAGATCCGGCTTGATCGGACTGTTGTGTGCGCTGTGGCTGGGCTGCCTCCCGGCCGCTCGGCCCTTTTCGCCTCTTCCGGCTGGGGGCATTCGGGTATTGTTCGTCGGGAACAGCTTAACGTATGTGAACGATCTGCCGGGGACGCTGGCGGCGATGGCGCTCACCACCGGAGATACAATTCGCGCGGCGTCCGTGGCGTACCCCGACTTTGCGCTTGTCGACCATCTTGTCCAGGGCGATGCCGTGCGGGCGATACGGTCTGATCAGTGGAACTATGTCATTCTGCAACAGGGGCCGTCCTCGCTTCAGATTAACCGCGACAGCCTGATCGACATGGCTCGTCAATTTGATACCGTCATTCGTGCGGTTGGGGCGAAGACGTCACTGTACAGCGTATGGCCACAAACCGTGAACTATTCAACGTTCCCTCGCGCGATCGAGTCGTATCAGCTGGCCGCGGCGGCGGTGAACGGTGTCTATTTACCGGTGGGTGCGGCATGGCAGGCCGCGCTCGCACAGGATGCGACCATACCCTTGTACAACAGCGACGGTTTGCACCCGAGCGCGTTAGGCACGTATCTGTCGGCCCTGGTGATGTATGAACGCCTCACCGGAAAGGATGCCCGCCAGCTGGACGATGTGGTCCGGGTGAGGGGCCAGGTGATCACGGGAGTGTCTGTGTCACGTGCCCAGATGCTGCAGGAGATTGCGCATAGCGTGATTGTGGCCAATCCCTAATCCCGCAGTTCAGCGGTACTCCCGAGGATCTGTGCAGCAGCCCCTGCCATCGATGCGTTAAGATTCAACGTGGCAGGGCCGTCGTACATCCCGTATCCCACTTCGAATGCCAGCTCCGACGTCACTCGGATCGCCGCGCTTCCGACGGAGCGCTGTTCTCGCTCTGCTCCTGCTGTTGGCCGCGCAAGTGGTGTGGTCTCAGCGCGGGCGCGAGCGCTTGCGCGTGGAGCCGAATGTACCGTACGACGGCCAATTCACCTTTGCGCGCATTCGTTACACGCAGGGCTACCGGATGGCGTGGAGCGCCGACTATCCGCAGATGGAGCGAAACTTCACCGCTATTCTTGCTGACCTCACCAGCATACGGGTGCACACAAAAGGCAGTAATGTGCACACGCTCGACGATCCGGAGTTGTTCAAGTATCCCGTGGCGTACCTCACGGAGCCCGGCTACTGGGTGCCCACAGAGGAGGAGGCGGCCGGACTGCGCACGTGGCTCGCGAAGGGCGGATTTCTGATCGTCGACGACTTCTATTTTGAGCGCCAATGGTCTGTGTTTGAGGAGGGCATGCGCACCGTGCTGCCTAACGCGCGTATCGTCCCGCTCGACGTCTCGCACCCGGTGTTCCAGACGTTTTTCGGCATCAAGTCTTTGGAGGGAATGACCCATCCCGCAACGCGGGACGCGAAGGCGGAGTACCTCGGCATTTTCGAAGACAATGACCCGTCACGGCGCCTGCTTGTTGTGATCAACTACAACAACGACATCGGCGATTACATGGAGTGGTCGGGCGAGGGCTGGTATCCGGTGAACCTCTCGAACGATGCGTACAAGTTCGCCACCAATTACGTGATCTACGGGCTGACGCGTTAGCCATCCGACCGCTGAGAAGAGAGAGGTCAGAGCCAGTTCCTACCCGAACAGCCGCCCGACGTCGCCCCAGAACGGGGGATAGGACACCGCTACGCAATCGCGGTTGTCGATAACGATGTGGTTGCCCGGTAGGGATCCCAGAACACCGAACGCCATGGCGATACGATGGTCGCCATGAGTAACGACGCGGCCGCTCAACGGCCTGCGCGATCCCCGAACGATTAATCCATCATCACGCTCATCTGCATCAGCCCCGATCGCGCGCAGATTAGTAACAAGGGCGGCGATTCGGTCACTCTCTTTCACCCGCAGCTCACCGGCGCCACGGACGATCGTTTCGCCCTCAATCTGCGACGCGAGTGCGACGATCGCGGGAATCTCGTCCACCAAACCGGGAATCTCGTGTGCCTCAATGGTGGTGCCCGCGGGCTCGATGCCGGCCTGAACAAAAATATCGCCGACCGGCTCACCACTGCGCTCACTCACGTCCTCGAACGAAACACGTACACCCATTCGACGCATGACGTCGATAAAACCAGTGCGCTGTGGATTCAGTAACACACGTCGGATGGTCAATGTCCCTTCATCGGACAACGCTGCGCGTGCCACAAGAAACGCCGCTGACGACGGATCGCCGGGGATGTCGGCCGTAAAGGACGGCAGCGTCTCCACGACCGGCGCTCGAATCCAGCCATCGTCGTCGTGAGCGACCGATGCTCCCAGTGCCACCAGAAATCGTTCGGTGTGATCACGTGACATGAGGGGCTCCCGCACGCGCGCTGGCACGCCTGCGCACAGCCCGGCCAGCAGAATGGCACCTTTCACCTGAGCGCTGGCGTTGGGGCTCTCCCAATCGACGGCGTTAAGCGGACCACCTCGCACAATCATCGGCAAACGGCCTTCTTCACCCTGCCACTCGATCACTGCCCCCATCGCTATCAGGGGATCGGTGACGCGGCGCATAGGTCGGCGGCTGAGTGATGCGTCACCAGTGAAACGGGTGATGCGCGGCGCCGCAGCCGCTACTCCAGACAACAGCCGAGCCGTGGTGCCGGAATTGTCGCATTCCGCATGCCCTTCCCCGGCGCTCGCGCGCAACATTCGCAACCCGCGCCCTTCGATGGTCATGGACCCTGCAAGTTGCGGCACCACGCAGCCTAACGCACGCAGCGCCTGCGCGGTCGCAGCGATATCCGCACTCTCCAGAATGCCGCGGATGTGCGACGATCCATCGGCCAATGCCGCGAAGATCAACGCCCGGTGTGACAGCGATTTGTCACCCGGTACCGAGATGCGTTCCTGCGCGATAGCTCCGCCGCCGGCCATGCCTAACGACCCCGCGAGGGAATAACAGCTGCGGCCACGAAGCAGCAGCGGGCGGGCGCCTCGTCGGCGCCTTCCGGGAAACATTGTCGAACGATTGGTGGCACTTCACGCTCCTGCATCGGGACAACCTCTCCTAACGAAGCCACCCTTCCAGCGCAGTGGCCAGGTCGGTCTTTTCATCACGATACTTCACGATCACCGGCGTCTGCAGTGACAGGCCCTCCGACATCCCCCACTCGCTCCGCACCGAACGAGCGCCCGGCACCACAACGGCGTTCGCCGGAATCTCGAGTCCGTGTTCCGCCGAGCCACGATGAATGGTTTCCTTCACCAGATCATAGACCGGCGTTCCACGGGTGAGCACAACACCGGCGCCCAGTACAGCACGCGACCGCACGATGGTGCCCTCATAGACGCCACAATTGCCGCCGACAATCACGTCGTCCTCAATGACAACGGGTGTTGCATTGATCGGCTCAAGCACGCCGCCGATCTGAGCCGCGGCGCTGAGGTGGACACGCTCGCCGACTTGCGCACAACTCCCGACCAGCGCGTGTGAATCGATCATCGTCCCTGTCCCGACCCAGGCGCCAACATTT
>JBGTBX010000185.1:0-3302 GCA_041749115.1 Gemmatimonadaceae bacterium | reverse complement strand
CTGCGCGGCCGGAACTGAGGGTTAGCCTAGGCGTCCCGTTTGATGGGCACGGGCCCTTTACCTATACTTCCGCGCGACCGCCGGGGTAGCTCAGTTGGCAGAGCACCGCATTCGTAATGCGGGGGTCGGAGGTTCGACTCCTCTCCCCGGCATCAAAATCAAAAAAGTTGCGAAGAGCGCCCGTTCCGCCCCATCTCCCGTAAGTGCACCGTCAGTGCAACTGCATCGCCATCGCGGTGTTTGACCGCCTCGCGGTGGAATTTGGACCCCGAGCATGCTGCTGACGATCTCAACGACCCACCGTCCCGCCACGGATCTCGGTTTCCTGCTGGAGAAGCACCCGGGGCGGGCGCACCGATTTGATGTGGCAGGCGGTAAAGCCACCGTTTTCTACTCGGAGGCGACGGAGGAACGATGCACCGTCTGCGTATCGCTCGACATTGACCCGATCGGTCTCGTTCGTGGACCAGGACGTAAGAAGCCGGCGAACCCCGAGCAGTACGTAAACGATCGGCCGTACGTAGCATCTTCATTCCTGAGTGTGGCAATGGGGACCGCTTTTCGTTCAGCGCTGGCAGGAAAATCTCGTTCTCGTCCCGAACTCGCCAACACGCCAATTCCACTGGAGGCTTCGATCGCGGTCCTGCCGGCCCGGGGCGGCGAGGATCTGTTGCGTTCCCTGTTCGAGCCGCTCGGATATACGTTGGTGGCCAACCCAATTCCGCTTGATTCATCGTTTCCCGATTGGGGAATGGCACCCTACTACTCTGTCACTTTGCGGGCGGAGAAGACTCTTCGTGAGTTGCTTCAGCACCTTCATGTGCTCATACCCGTGCTTGATGACCAGAAGCACTATTGGGTCGGCGATGCAGAGGTAGAGAAACTCATGCGCCACGCTGGTGATTGGCTCGGCGGCCATCCGGAAAAGGATCGTATCGTCCGCCGCTACCTTAAGCATCGCCGGAGCCTTGCTACGGACGCATTGGCGCGCCTGGCCATAGAGGAGGAGGGGGACGTAACCGGACTAGAGGACGACAGTCCCGGCCCGCAACTTCGGGAGCGGAAGCTTGAGGAACGAATTGGGCTGAACGAGCGACGAATCGCCGCGGTGGCATCGACTATTGATGAGCTTGGCAGCAAGTCTGTCGTCGACCTCGGGTGCGGCGAGGGCCGCTTGCTCGAAGCGCTGATGAAATCTCGAGTGCTGGAGCGCCTGGTGGGTATGGACGTGTCCATGCGATCTCTCGAGTATGCCGACGAGCGGCTCCGCCTGGATCGCCTGCCGTCGATGCAGCGTGACCGGGTAAAGCTATTGCACGGTTCCCTGATTTATAGAGACGAAAGGCTGAGCGGCTTCGACGTCGCCACGGTAATCGAGGTGATTGAGCACCTGGACCCGGGCCGGCTCGCGGCATTCGAGAAAACACTGTTCAAATTCGTTCGTCCGGCAGCCATCCTGCTAACGACGCCGAATCGTGAATTCAATAAGCGATTTCCCCTGCTCGCGGCTGGGGAGTTCCGCCACATCGATCACCGGTTTGAGTGGACGCGCGGGGAGTTCAGGGACTGGTGCGCGCGACAGGCAGAGCAATTCGGCTATTCGGTTGCCTTCCAGGACATTGGTGAACTCGATCCAGTGCTTGGACCGCCAACACAGATGGCCGTGTTCCGGCGCAACGGCGCTCAAGTAGACGCGTGAATCGGGGAATGCCATGGAGCTGAAAATCCCCGAATTGTCATTGGTGGTACTCGTCGGGACGTCCGGTTCTGGAAAGTCGACGTTCGCGAAACAGCACTTCCGGCCCACGGAAGTCATTTCTTCTGACTATTGTCGTGGCCTGGTCGCGGACAACGAGAATGATCAGGCGGCAACGAAGGATGCGTTCGAGGTCCTGAACGTCATAGTCGCCAAGCGTTTGTCGCTTGGGCGCCTTAGCGTCATTGATGCGACCAATACCCAGTCTGAGGCCCGCAAGCCACTGGTCGCCCTCGCGCGCAAGTATCACCTGCTTCCGGTCGCCATCGTGCTCGACGTTTCTGAAGGAGTCTGTCAGCAGCGGAACTCGACGCGATCTGACAGAAACTTCGGACCGCATGTGATTCGGAACCAGCGACAACAGCTCCGACGGTCCCTGGGTTCGTTGAAGCGCGAAGGCTTTCGATACGTCTACGTCCTGAAGACAGCCGATGAGATCGACGGCGTGTCCATTCGTCGGGAGCCGTTGTGGAACAACAAGAAGGCGGAATCTGGCCCGTTCGACATTATCGGCGACGTACACGGTTGCTTCGACGAGCTGGTCGATCTGCTCGGTGTCATGGGCTATTCGATAGCTGATTCAGATAACGGTGCCACGGCGTCTCATCCACAGGGGCGCAAGGTCATTTTCGTAGGGGATCTGGTGGATCGAGGCCCCAAGAATCCGGCGGTTCTGAAGCTGGTGATGAATATGGTCCGAGCGGGATAGGCTTACTGCGTGGCTGGTAATCACGACGTCAAGCTGTCCCGAAAGCTTCTGGGTCGCGACGTCAAGATCGCTCACGGGCTGGCCGAATCGCTGGCTCAGCTGGAGGGTGAGACGCCTGAGTTCCGGAAGGATGTTGCCCAGTTCCTTGATGGACTCGTCAGCCACTACGTCTTCGCTGATGGGCAGCTGGTGGTCGCTCATGCGGGACTGAAGGAGGAAATGCAGGGTCGCGGGTCAGGCGCAGTCCGGGAATTCTGCATGTATGGCGAAACGACTGGAGAAACAGACGAATACGGACTTCCCGTGCGATACAACTGGGCGGCCGACTACCGAGGCCGCGCAATGGTGGTCTACGGTCATACCCCCGTTCCCCGTGCCGAGTGGCTAAACAACACGATCTGCCTTGATACGGGGTGCGTATTTGGAGGTCAGCTGACGGCGCTGCGTTTCCCCGAGAAGGAACTCGTAGCCGTCCAGGCCGAGTCCGTCTACTACGAGCCAATACGACCACTGATCCCGGGTAACCCCAGCGGATTGACTGCCCAGCAGGAGCTGGACGATGTCCTCTCGCTACAGGACTTCGTGGGCAAGCGCTTCATCGAGACGGCCTTTGGCCACAGCGTAACCATCCGAGAGGAGAACGCTGTAGCGGCGCTTGAAGTCATGAGCCGGTTCGCCGCAAACCCAAACGGGCTCGTTTACCTGCCGCCTACGATATCGCCCTCCGAGACGTGCACGTCTGGTCCCTGGCTTGAGCATCCACGCGAGGCGTTCGAGTACTTCCGCCGGAGCGGCGTTACCCGCGTGGTGTGCGAAGAAAAGCACATGGGGTCCCGC
>JBGTBX010000184.1:0-1747 GCA_041749115.1 Gemmatimonadaceae bacterium | reverse complement strand
GTCCGAAGAAGACAAACGGCGCGGTGTCGTCTGTTCATCAGCGGGCAATCACGCGCAGGGTGTCGCACTCGCGGCGCAGATTCACGGAGTTCGCGCGGTGGTGTGTATGGCAGCCAACGCCACACCGGCCAAGATCGCCGCCACAAAAGGGTATGGCGCTGAGGTCGTGCTGCACGGCACGATCTGGGACGAGGCCAACGAAAAGGCGAAGGAACTGGTTGCGAGCGAGGGACTGACCTACGTGCATCCGTTCGACGACGCACAGCTTATTGCCGGCCAGGGCACGCTGGGGCTGGAGATCGTACAGGATTGGAACGACGTTGATGCGGTGGTCATCCCGATCGGAGGTGGCGGCCTGATCTCCGGTTCATCGATGGCCATCAAGAGTCATAACCCGACGATAAAGGTGATCGGCGTGGAGTCATCGGACGGTCCGGCGATGCAGCGCAGCATCGCGGCGGGCTCCGTTCAGACGATCGAATGCAACACGATCATCGATGGGCTGCGCGTGCGTCGCGTGGGCGATCTGAACTTTTCAGTGGTGCAACGTTTCGTGGATCACATTGTCACGTTGCCGGACGCCGAGATCTTCGAAGCGATGTTGTGGGTAATGGAACGCTGCAAGCTTGTTGTAGAGGGAGCCGCCGCGGCTCCTGTGGCGGCGCTGATGCACGGTCTCATTAAGTTGCCGAAGGGCTCGCGCGTTGCTGCGGTCCTGTCCGGCGGCAACATCAATGTGGATCAGCTGCGGGGCCTGCGCTGGAATTGAGTTCGGAGATCTCGCGCGCAAGGTTCTCACGAGCGCGGGTTTCGCGGCTCTCCTGAAACCGAGGCGTCCAGTAGATCAGTGGTCGATTAACAAAACGGCTCAGTACCTGAGCTCGTTGCTTATTGTAGTACCGTTCCGGCAACAACCGGTATTCGCTGCGTACGGCGGCGCTGTAGGCGTCGTAGTCGGCGGCGTCAGATCCCAGAATCGCGAGATCGATATCGAGCATGAGTGCCTCGTCGGTCGTCGCAGGTGCGCTATCGTGTCTGGTGCGTGTGATCATCGATTCCACACGCAAGCGGACATCCTGCGGGGCATTATTGCTCGCGAGCCACACCCCGGCCATGGTGGCACAACGTTCTTCATTCACCCGGGAGAGCGGTTTGTAGACAGCGTCGTGAAACCACAGGGCGATTTCAATTTCTGCCGGGCGTTCGGCGAGGTGGGATACGGCGTCGAGATGTTCCAGGCATGACTCGATGTGAGACCAGTTGTGGTAATAACGATGGGGCTCGGCGTATGCCTCCAGCAGATGCACGAGCGTGCCGAGGTTGGGTCCAAACCCCAGGGCCGCCATAAGCCGCCCCCATCGGTCGTCGATGCCCATAGTCATTCGGATGAGCTCCGCTCCGCGCCGCTCTTCGCGTGTGCCTGTTCCTGCGTAGTGGGCCGGAAGGAAAGGTGAGTGAGCATACCAGGAAGGAAGCGGAGCTCGAAGTAACTCAGTGACGGGTGCCGAAACCGATGACACGCCAGACATCGGCTGTTCGGTACAACCTGCCCCTCGTCATTACCATGTTAACGCGCCGGACATTGCTGATGTTGTCGAGCGGGTTAGCGTCGAGCACCACGAGGTCCGCACGTTTGCCTGGCTGCAATGTACCGACCTCATAAGCCAGACCCATGGACGCCGCGGGGACCGAGGTTGCGTAGCGCAGAGCGTCACGGGCCGGGATGCCGGCGGCGACGTACAGTTCC
>JBGTBX010000183.1:0-6049 GCA_041749115.1 Gemmatimonadaceae bacterium | reverse complement strand
CGCATACTCTGCCTCACCCAAGTAGTCGCAATAGGCCGCAATTAGCACGTGCTCCAGGAGGTTGTATAGAAGCGGTAGCACCTCCTCGCGCAGCTCCTGACCCGCGATCGCAATTCGCGCGTCGCTGTCGCGCGCGTAGTGCGCCAGCTCGCTTCGCAAGCTCATCGGGTTGACCGGCACGACAACTGCGCCGGCGCGCAGGATGGCATAGTAACCGACGACGAACTGCGGGCTGTTTTGCAAGTAGAGGAGCACGCGGTCGCGCGGCGCGACCCCCTGCCGCGTGAGCCAGCCCGCGACGCGCTCGACCTCGTCATGCAGCCGCGCGTAGCTCACCTCCGTGCCGTAGAAGATGAGCGCAGCCTTTTCCGGATAACGGCGCGCCGAAACCGCCAGGTTGTCGTGCAGGCTTGTCGCAGGCAAAGTCAGGTGCCGGCCGACGTGTTCCGGCCAAAATGCATTGTGCATGCCGTCAGACCACGGAGTGGCGGCGCAGCTCGAGGCGCGCGATCTGGTTCCTGTGCACCTCGTCGGGCCCGTCGGCGAAGCGCAGCGCGCGCGACTGGGCGTACATATAGGCAAGCCCGAAGTCGTCGCACACGCCGGCGGCGCCGTGCGCCTGCATCGCCCAATCGATTACCTGCACCGCCATGTTCGGGGCCGCCACCTTGATCATCGCGATCTCCTTGCGCGCGGCTTTGTTGCCGACCGTGTCCATCAGCCAGGCCGCGTTGAGCGTGAGGAGCCTCGCTTGTTCGATGAGGATGCGCGATTCAGCGATGCGTTCTAGCGTCACCGTACGCTCGGCCACCGGCTTGCCGAAGGCCACGCGCGACTGCACGCGCCGGCACATAAGTTCTAGAGCGCGCTCGGCGACCCCGATGAGGCGCATGCAGTGATGAATCCGCCCGGGGCCGAGCCGGCCCTGCGCGATCTCGAAGCCTCGGCCTTCGCCGAGCACTATGTTCGATGTTGGCACACGAACGTCGACGAAATCGATCTCAGCGTGCCCGTGCGGCGCATCGTCGTATCCGAAGACGGGTAGCCTGCGGACGAGTTGCACGCCGGGTGTGTCCATCGGCACGAGCAGCATGGACTGCTGCTTGTGTCGGTTAGGGTTCACGGGATCGGTCTTGCCCATGAAGATAAGAATTCGGCAGCGCGGGTCCGAGGCGCCGGATATCCACCACTTGCGCCCGTTGATAACGTAGACATCGTCCTCGCGGCGGATTTCGGCCTCGATGTTGGTCGCGTCCGAGGACGCCACGTTGGGTTCCGTCATCGCGTAGGCCGAGCGAATCTGGCCCTCGAGGAGCGGGTGCAGCCACTGATCCTTCTGCTTCTCCGTGCCGTAGCGCGCCAAAACCTCCATGTTCCCGGTGTCGGGGGCCGAGCAGTTAAAGACCTCGGGCGCGATGTACGAGCGGCCCATCAGCTCGCAGAGCGAGGCGTATTCGACATTTGTAAGGCCGCCGTCTTGTTCCGACGCCGGCAGGAAAAGGTTCCAAAGTCCTTTTGCCTTAGCCTTGATCTTCAAGGCGTCGACGATTCCCGCCGGCTGCCAGGGATTGCCGGCGCGCCGGTTAGCCTCGACTTCATCGCGAAACGTCGCCTCGTTCGGATACACGTACTCGTCCATGAATGAGCCGATTTCATGCGCGAGGTGCTGCGTGCGTGCGGACAATGCAAAATCCATCGTTCGCTCCCGAATTGGACGCTACGTGCTCGCTTCACTCTAGCTGATGGCCGGACGGCGAGCCGCTGGCGGTTGCCGAATCCGGCCATGGGCACCGCTTGGCACTCGTAGGCCAGTAACGCGTGGACGGTGATCCGTAGGTTGCGTCGTGGTGGCGCCGCCATCGCGGCCGCGCGTTGCACTAGGCTCTGAGTCGCATGTCAACCCGACCATGCGCGCATTGAGTCCGATGCACACCGGCCGCGAGAAAACGGAGCTGTACAAGATCGTCGCGAAGAGCCCACGGATCCCGTCGATGTTTGAGTGATCGCGCGTCCGAGATTCTGCGCTGCGATTCGCTTCCATCCTGTGCGGTGAATGTGCGGCACTTGCTACCCACAAACTCGATGCGAAGATCCACCGCGGTACCTTAGAGTGAGGTCCAGTACTTGCCAATCTCCGACCCTTATCCGCTTTCGGCAAGTGACTCTGGTAAGTGTATTGCCAGAGTGGGACCAAAGGATAAGACTTCGTCGCAGGGGCTGCTGACCAATACTTCGCGGGAGCCGTGATGTATCAACGTGCGATCGTCTATGCCACTGCCTCCTCGGCAAAAATTGCTGCCAGGCTACTGCGTTGCTGCTTCGTGATGCTGGGAGCACTTCCAGTTCTTGCGCAGGCGCAGACCTTGGAAGAGGTCGTCGTGACTGCGCAGAAGCGCGAACAAGCTCTCCAGGACGTCGGCATCTCAGTGTCAGCGCTGCCCGGCGATGTTATGCGCGATGCGGGTATCACCGGCCCGCTGACGCTCGCGCAGGCGGTGCCCGCCGTGCAATTCAATTCGGCGTCAGGCGGCAACTACGGCATGCAGCTCACCATCCGCGGCATCGCCCAAAGCGACTACTCGCCACACCAAGAGTCGCCGAACTCCATGTACATCGATGACGTCTACCTCAGCGCGCCGAATATGCAAAGCGCGCAAATGTTTGACCTCCAGCGAGTGGAGGTGCTGCGGGGTCCGCAGGGCACCCTTTTCGGGCGCAATTCGACTGGCGGTCTCGTCAATTTCATAACCGCGAAGCCCACCGCGGAGAAGGCGGGCTATGTCGAAGCGCAAATTGGCAACTACAACCTGGCGCGAGTCGAGGGCGCTATCAGCGGAGCACTTTCGCACCGCGTGCGAGGCCGATTGTCCGGCCTCTATGTCTCGCACGACGGGCTCAAGGAGAATCATTTCCCGGGCCAGCGCGATATAGACGATCTCGATTTCTACGGCGTGCGCGGCCAATTGGAGGTCGACGTAAGCGACAACCTGATCGCGCTCTTCCGTATCCATTATCTGGATGACGACAATCGTGAGGGTTTCTACAGTCACATTTCCAGCTACTTCGGCCCGGACGGCCGTCCCGCGCCGCTGCCGGCTAACCTTGATTTCTGGGGGACGGGACCTGGCAATGACTTGCAGGGCTATCGCTCGCCGTACACGGGCCCGGAGGGTGAGGTCGATTTCGTCGGCCTGCTCAAACGCAACATCACTTCGCCGAGCGTCGTGCTCACATGGGAATTGGGCGACGATCTGACGTTGACGTCGATCGCCAACTACACGCTAATGGACTTCCGCTTCGACGAGTCCTGTTCGGGGGCGCCGCACTGGAGCTGTCGCGACCCATTCCAGCAGCATCTCCGCCAGTGGTCGGAAGAGATCCGTTTGAATGGCGGCGACGAGCAGTTCACCTGGGTCGGCGGCCTCAACGCCCTCAGCATACATTCCCGCAGCACCGGCGGGTTCAGTTCGCCGTTCTATGCCGGTGGGGACTTCGCGTACGATGTCTTTAACGAGATCAGCCAGAGGACGGACTCCCTCGCCGTGTTCGGCCAAGGCGAATGGCGCTTCACCGAACGCTGGCGCGGCACCCTCGGACTACGCGTGACGCGGGATGAGAAATCCTTCTCTTCACAGGCGTACCTCCGAGAAATCGGTGATTTTAGCGAGCCATTCGGCGATCCCAGCACCGTGTTCGATCCGCCAATCATCCTCCCGATCGTCCCCGAACCCTCCTTCCCAGACCTGGATGTCTACGACTTTTCGAAAGCCACTGTCGGCGATTTTGCGGTGCACGAGTCTACGGATGTCAGCGGCAAGGTCCAAGTTGATTATATCCCGAATGAGAACGCGTTGATGTACATCAGCATCTCGCGCGGCATCAAGAACGCCGGCTTCAGCGGCAATTCCGGCGGTACCACGCCGATCACCGGTACGCCGTTCAACAAAGAGCAGGTGCTTGTCTACGAGGTTGGCGAGAAGCTGACTTTGCTCGACAATCGGCTGCAACTTAACGGCGCCGTGTACTACTACGATTACAAGGACTATCAGGGTTTTCAACTCAATACATCGATTGGCATATCACCATTCGTCGTGAATGCCGACGCGGAGTTTACCGGAGTGGAATTCGAACTCGTCGCCGTGCCTATCGAGGGACTCGAGCTGCGCGCTAGCTTCAATTGGCTCGATAGCACGGTAAAGGACGTGGAGACCTCGATCGGCAGAATGGACCAGAAGGCCGCCGACGCTCCCGAGTGGATGGCCAACTGGTTCGTGCGCTATTCGTGGCCGATCGGTCGCGGTAGTGTTGCGCTTCAGTACAGCGGCGACTTCATCGACGAGAAGTACCACTCGATCGACAACGCACCGATATCTCTTGTCAAGAGCTCCACCGGGCACAACGCCCGCATCTCCTACGAGCGCGACAACTGGAAGGTCGCCGCCTTCGCAACCAATTTCACCGACGAAGATCGCCAGCAGTCTGCGTACGATCTCACCGCGTCTTTTGGCTACGGGATCGCCACTTGGTCACCGCCGCGACAGGTTGGCATCTCGGCCAGCTACGCGTTCGGTCAGTGACTCATGCATCCCAGGAGCGTGCCCTGCGAGCCGATCCGCATGGTGAGGGGCCGGTGATCAAGTGATGCACCCAGCTGGAGGAAGCGCAGAG
Source organism: Gemmatimonadaceae bacterium (assembly GCA_041749115.1). Lineage (GTDB taxonomy): Bacteria > Gemmatimonadota > Gemmatimonadetes > Gemmatimonadales > Gemmatimonadaceae > JBGTBX01. The sequence goes on along the minus strand of JBGTBX010000183.1, from coordinate 1,381 downwards.
GCTCCCCCAGTGCTCCCCCAGGATACAGCGTGATCCGGCGATGTTTACAAATATCGCTTAAATACTGGAGCGGGTGATGGGAATCGAACCCACGTTAGCAGCTTGGGAAGCTGCAGTTCTACCATTGAACTACACCCGCCTCGATATGCGCTCGGCAAGAAGCCTCGCGCCCGGCGTTACCGTGCGACCAGTATCTTCTTGACCCAGCCGCCGCCCTTGCCCGATTCGACGCGCAGGTAGCCGCCCGATTCCTCGCCCATGTAGATCATCTCGTCTTCCTTGGCGAGCGTCGCGACGAGATTACCCGCGTCCGCGGCGCTGCCCATCAGCTTCACGCCGGCGATCTTCGGGTACAGCACATCGCCTTCGTTGTAGACGGCGCCCGCTTTTGTCGAACCGCCCGCCGCGGCTTCCTGCGCGAGCGAACCGACGTCACGCTGCAGGTTCGGATCGTTCCTGATCACGCGGACGATATTGTTGTAGTTGTCGGCAAAGCTCGCCGCGACGATCTTGCCCTCGTTCGTATTGCCATAGCCGCCCACACCGCCCGCCGCGCCGCCGCCGATGACGAGAACGCCCAGCCTGAGATCCGCCTTCTTCGAGCTGCCCTCGGCCGCCGCGACCTGTACGCCCGAGCGCGAATCGGCGACCAGCATGCTGGTCTGCGCCTCCTTGAACTTGAGGCCGCCCGCGATCGCGCCGATGGTTGAACCGCAGCGTCCGCCCAGAAGTCCACCGAGCGCGCCGCCGACACCGCCGGCATTGTTCTCGGAAAACACGACAGCGGGCGTCAGGATGAAATCCGCCGCGACCATCTGGCCGCCGCCGATGTTGGAGTTGCTGCGCATTTCGCCGCCGCCGGCGAGCGCACGTTCCTGCATCATGTTCTGCATGCCCTGGCCGCGCTCGACAACGATGAAGCAGTTCGACTGCTGGATCATCATGCGAATCAGGCCGACCGGCGACTGCAGGTTGTAGCGCGACAGCGCGGACATCACGTAGTCCTGCGGCTCGACGACGGCGACCGCGCCCATCGGTTTGTCGCAGCGCTCGAGATCTCCGGCCGCTCCCTGGGCGCCCTGGGTGCCCGCCGCGCCCTGGACATCGGATCCGCCTTTGCCCTTCTTCGTCTCGAGCGGGTTGTCCGCCAGGGCGGCACCGGCCATGACGAAACCGGCCATCGCGGCTGCAAGCCCACGCCATATGGATGAATGCACTCTCATGTTCCCTCCCGCGATTTGGGCGTCAATATACTCTGCCGTTCCCGCGCGTGTACATTCGCCCCATGATTCCGGAGCGGCACTTGACGGAGGTGGCGATTGCGGGTGCCGGCATCGCGGGCATTGCCGCCGCAATCGAGGCGCTGAACCGCGGGCGCCGG
>JBGTBX010000182.1:0-4527 GCA_041749115.1 Gemmatimonadaceae bacterium | reverse complement strand
ACATGCGGGCATCCAGTGGCGTTGCACACATCGACAGTTTGTCGTTGGAGGCGCCGTTTGGTGCGGCCACCGTCCGTGGCACGTTCGGGTTGGCGGCAGAAACCACCGGTGCGCTGCAGTTCAATGTACGTGTCGCTGATATCAGCGCAGGTGCGCGCTGGATAGCAACCGGAGACACGGGAATGGTTGCGGCACGTCCGGGCGTGGGGTTGCGTCTTGCTGCAGAACGAGCCCGCCTGGATTCACTCAGCAGGGAAGCCGAGCGAGGGAACGACCCGGCCGCGCTGCTCGCCGAAGCCAATCGTGTGCCGGTGTCCCGGTCGGATCGTGTAATGCCTGTCATGGTGGACTCGATCGCGCTCGATTCGATCGCTGGGAGCTTTGAAATTGAGGGGGCGCTGGAGGGAAATGTGGAGAGTGCCAATGGTTCCGCGGAGCTCCGGAGTTCGGGAATCATCTGGGGTGGCAATCTGCTTGGAGAGGGACAACTCACAGCGCAGTGGCGCGGTGCGTTCACTCCCTACGACACCGCGTTTGTGGAAGGGGGAGTGGACTCCCTCCGATTGGCCGGCTTCGCGTTTGACAGCACACATTTCACTGCTTCGTATCATCGGGGTTCTGGTGATGTTGTACTGGCCCTGTTTCCGGGTGATACCAGCGCATACGAGCTGGATGCATCGTATGTGATCAAGACCGGCGAGGGTGAGCTTCAGTTGCGCCAGGTCTCACTCAGGATGGATTCCACCACCTGGCGATCGGCGCATGCGAGTTCCATCGCATGGCGTGGTCGCGGCATTCGTATCGACTCTCTCGAACTCAGGGACGAGCGCCATGACGGCTTGATCGCTGTCAATGGTGAGTTACCCGACGAGGATCCGGGCCGGCTCGACGTGCAGGCGCGGAACGTCCGTATAGCGCCATGGTTGTCGATCATGCAGAGTGATCTTGAAGCCGACGCCATGTTGTCGGCGAATGCGATTATTGAGGGGACGCAGAGCGATCTGCGTCTGGAGGGCTCGGTGGATCTGTCGCGTGCATTCTATCGTGCGACGCCATTCCCCGATGTCCATAGTACATTCAGGTATGCAGATGAATCGTTGCAAGTTGATGCCGAATTGCTGCGCGAAGACAAGTACGTGCTTGCCACGATCAAGGGGCGCGTACCGCTCGATTTTTCCACGAGCGACAGTGGCACGGCACCAGTGCGGACTGCGCGTGCACTCGATCTGTCGGTCGCCGGTGACAGCATTCCGGTTGGTCCGATGGCCGAGTTGTTTGAAGGAATCTCGAATATTCAGGGCTTTGCCAAAGGTGATGTTGCCGTTTCGGGCACGACCACCGCGCCGCAATTCACAGGTGCCGCCTCTCTGGCGCTCTCTCAGGTGACGCTCGACGCCGCGGGGGTCACCCTGCGCGACGTGCGGGGACGACTGCGTTTTTCGGGGGATTCGATCTACGTGGATACGCTGGTTGCGCGAAGCGGCGGTACGATCACCGCGCAGGGACACATTCTTGTTACTGACGTTGCGAATCCGGCGCCAAGATTGACCGTGACGGCACGCGATGCACGTGTGCTGCAGAACGAGCTGGGCGAACTCTTTGCCGACGCGACGATCAAGGTCGCGGGCACGATCGACACGCTGGACGTCACCGGGAGTGCCGTGATTACGCGGGGTGTCATTCTCATCCCGGACCCCGCGGAGTTCGACATCATCAAGACGGCCGACCCCGCGATCTTCGCAATTGCCGATACGAGTGCCATACGTAATCTGGGCATTGGTGCGCGATCGGCGACCGACAATCTCCGGATGATTCTCGCGCTCGAAGTCCGTCGTGGAACATTCGCCCGGTCGGCTGATGCAAACGTTGAACTGTACGGCAACCTGGAAGTAATCGCAGAGCCCGGTATCGATGATTTTATGGTGACCGGCGCGTTGTTCACGGATCAGGGCGACTACACGTTCCTCGGAAAACGTTTTGATGTCACGCGTGGGTCGGTACGATTTCTCGGCGGAGCGCCGTCCAACCCCTTGCTGCAGGTGCTGGCCTCGTACGAGGTGCGTCAGGCCGGCCGACCACCACTCGATATCCGTGTTGTAATCGGCGGCACGCTTGAGCGTCCGGCGTTGTCATTGGAAAGCGATGCGCAGCCAACGCTGTCGCAATCGGATCTTATCTCGTTTCTGGCGTTCGGCCGGTCATCGTCGTCGCTGTTGCAGTTCTCCGGGACCGGTCTCGAAGGTGGGGGTTCGGGAGGCTCGTCGCTCGCGGGCAATATCGCGGCGCTTGCCACTCGGCAGCTCGCGAGTATTGGTTTGAATGCACTCGTGGATGAAGTGCGATCCGACCTGTCCAGCGCGACGAGGGCCGATGTACTGAACATCACTCCGGCACCTCTCCCCGCCGACGTTTCGCTGGGTGCATTGCAGACAGTGCTAAGAGGCACTGAGATCGAAATCGGTAAATACATTGATCGGCAGACCTTTCTGATCGGGCGTGTGCGCCCGACGCTGGCGATTCCCGGCGCGACGCTGGAGCGCAGATTAAGCGAACGTTTGCGCATCCGCGGCAGTCTGGAAACGCGATTGCTTCCGAACAGCGCATCGCTCAGTAGCGGTCTGGAGCCCAGGCAGATCCAGGTGCTGGGTATGCTGTTCTCCTGGAAGTTCGCCTGGTAGCAGAGCCCGTCGGCCTTCTACCTGCGGGGTAAGAGATAATCTCTCCCTACGGGGAACTGCGTTGCGGACTCGTTTTTCTTAACATCCTGTCGCGCCGTAAATGGGCGCAGAACATTCCTGCAACGTCTACAGCGGAGATCTGAATGAATAACGACCGCATCGAAGGCAAATGGAAAGAAATGCGTGGCAAGATCAAGGAGCAGTGGGGAAAGCTGACCGACGACGAACTCGATCAGGCGGAAGGGAAGTGGGAACAGCTCTCAGGTCTTGTTCAGCAACGCTACGGAAAAGCACGCGAGCTTGCTGACAAGGAAGTTGAGGAGTTCCGCGAGCGTTACGAAACTGAGGACGTGCCGAAATAACTGCTTCTTCTCCCCTTCTTCGCCGCTCTGGGGGGGTGCGCAGGGAGGGGAGAAGAAGCAGTTTTCAAAGACGGGTCGCGCCTATGGCGCGGCCCGTTTCTGCATGCCTGTCCGTCACCAGCGCGACCCAGGGGCGCCGTGGTACAGGCGCGGGAGGAATCGTCAGACGCACGTCGATTCGGCCCCGATCGCAGCACTTTCCCGGCAGATGCTGCTTAACAGCTGAAGCGAATGCCAACAGTCGACGTGAAACTACCCGTGACGCGCACATCCAGCTCGCCTGTCGTAAAGAAACCAACGCAGGCCGGTTGAGTCTGAGAAAGTGGCACAGTGGTGTTGATCGCCATCCGCAGGGTATCGCTGGCCGTTATCACTGTTCCCGTTCTGACGATTGCTCCGCTCACAGACACGCGCCGTGGGAGAGGTTGCGAGATGCCGTTGGCGTTGCGGACCACAGATCCATACTGGATAAGGGTCACATTGTGGGTCCGCCGTACGATATCATTCGCGATGCCACCGATAATGCGCTCAGCTGCAGATGTGTTGTTCGTCACTTGCACGGAGGTGTCGGAGGTCTGTCTCAGCTCAAGTACTCCGTCGACGACACGTTCAAGGGCGAAGGATGTACCCGCCAGCGTGCTGTTAACCTGATTGTATGTCACGCGGACGCTCCATGGTCCTCCCAGATCCTGAATGCGGACCTCACCGCGCACGCTGTGATCAACGGTGGGGCAATTGGCCTCGGTGAAGACATGGGTCAGGTCGTCGGGGATGCCGTTGCCGTTGCTGTCTGCCGAGCCGCTCGGCAGAGCGCATGGGAGACCAGGGAAGGTTGGTGAGAGAAAGGACAGAGGACTCGCCACGTAGAGGCCGCCGATCTGTGCTCTCGTTATGAACTGCGCGAGAACGCGCATCTCTTCGACGACAGTTGTCTGAACGAATGCGTCGGTGTTGGCGCGGAAGCCGGCGGTCGCGTCGCATCCAATAGCACTGATGAAGATCGCGGGAAACAAGACCACGCGCAGACACTTGGTGAAACGATACCGCATAGCCGCTCCCTGATCGAAGTATGGTCAAGCACCTGCAAAAGCTACATCGCGAATCTGCGTGCCCGTCATCCGTGTTGGCATTCAGCCGTTTCCCTGCTGCTTCCGTCGGTCAACGTGAGTGAGACGGGCATCGCTCGGTCACATCGTGGTAAATCTGCCAAGCACCCGCGAAACACGCTCCAGAGCTTGCCGCAGTTCAATAGCAAGCTCACGCGCCAGACCCTTCTGCGGCTCGGTCGGAGGGAAGTTCCCCGAATCGATGTTCCGCAACAGTGCTCCGATGCGATCGCTGATGCGTGGCCCTTCACTCCAGTATGGCGCCGTCACCGGCTTGACCAGAATGTCGAACAGCGAATCGATCTGTGCGATCTCGCCGGCAAGTGTCGTCGCCGCGGCAGTACCTGCGCCACCCGGGATGGCGAGCGCCGCTGTGCGGCG
>JBGTBX010000181.1:0-1958 GCA_041749115.1 Gemmatimonadaceae bacterium | reverse complement strand
GTCGGGGGCACGGGTGGAACGCTCGGCGCCAGATATCTCCAGCGCACGGTGTCACAGAAATTCTTTCCGGATCTGTGGGCGGTTCGAGGCGGGTTTTACAAGGGCTAGTTGGACGACGATCCTTACGAGCGCGTCGGTTTCGCGCCGCTTGAATTCAGGGCCGCTCGGGGAATGGCAACGCAACCCGCAGCCCGCCCACCAGCGAGCGGAGTGTCTGGAAGTCCCGGTCTCGCGTGACTACCACCCAGCCATGCTCCCGGGCCTGCATGGCCAAAAGCGCGTCATTTTGCCGACTCGCGCTAAGTCCCGCCGCCGTCCCGCTTCGAGCGAGAATCGCACCTGTACGACGCCATACAGCCGTCGAAGGGGCAACAACTCGCCCGCGCCGCTCGAACGCTTCGAGGAACAGGTCGTCGAGCACCCGACGCGCCTTGTCAGTGCGTGCCCCTGCCGTAAGCTCGGCCGCCACGATGCTCGAGAGCACCGTTGATGGCAGCGCCCAGTTGAGAAACGCCTTCAGCCGATCAAGATCCAGCGGTTGTCGCAGGGCGTCGACGAAGACGTTTGTGTCGAGGGTGTAGATCAACCAGCGCTGCGAATCGGCTCGATGGAGACCAGCCCGCCGGCCACCACGAGTTGATCCAGTGCCTGAAACACTTCAATGCGGAACACGACGAGGTCCAGGGCCGCGTCCACCGCGGCCGTCTCAGTGTCGGTGCCAAGGGCGGCCTTGGCGAGGTCCAGCTTGCGCTGATCCATCAGCATGTTCTTGCGTTTGAGCACGCGACTTGTTTTGGCCATCGGCGGCTCCGGATCAGGGGAAGGTCGTAAGTTACCGTGCTATACAGTTCAACGCAAGCGCGAAGCTGTATAGTAAGCGCGTTCAGACGTAACTGAAACTCACAAGGGCGCCCACGGGTGTACACGGGCGCTCGGTGGCAGCGAAACCCGTTATGCTGCGACTTGCTCGTAACTGAACTTCGGAGCGTCAGCGCGCGTCGAGGCATGCTCGACTGTGATCGAGCAGATGTTGCCCCTTGCGTCGAGATCAAGGACAGTGTTCTCATCGAGGTCGCGCGTCGCTGCGACGGGTGCCTCCGGAAACTCGATTAACATTGTGTCAGCATCTTCGAAGTAGCGGATTCTCATGGGACAAAACCTATGCCGAAAAAGGCGTTGTGGACTGTTCTCGCCGTTTGCTTCAGCGGCGTAGATTTCGTGTTCCGTATTGACCTCCCATCGATCGTCTTCACACAACGCTCGCAGAAAGCCTAGCCGGTGGTGTCCTTCAATAAGATGGAAAGGGCGACCATGGAATTGGACAGGACCAGCGGCGGAGTCGGCCAAGTTCCGTTCGCAATCATTTTCAGCCTCCGAGTCGACTATCGCCTGAAGGGTAGCCTTCCTTGGCATCCAAACTCACTTTGATGTTGAGCTCCGCAACCTACGATGGCCAAAATGAAGTCGGCGAGCACAAATCGCTCTTGCGGTGCGGCATTACCGGGGTCCTCCCGCAGCCGCGTACTTCTGAATTCGCTCAATTTCTTTCGCCTTCGGAGAGTTCTGAGCGTGGTACAGATCCCACGCGAGCTGAAGGTTGAGCCACAGATCCACGGTCGTATCAAACAGTTTCGCGAGCCTCAACGCCGTGTCGGGCGTGACCGACCGCTTCTCTCGGCAGATCTGGTTGACGCGCTGGAAAGGAATCTCGAGGCGGTGAGCGAGTTCGACCTGCGTGATGCCCATCGGAATGAGAAACTCCTCACGGAGGATTTCCCCTGGATGGCTTGGTGCCCGGTTAGTCGGAAGGCGGATCATTGTGGTGTATCCTGTTCGGCGTCGTGAAACTTCGGGTAGCGGGTACCACACTGGTACTTTCGGGCTCAGTCGTGATAATCGGTAATCTCCACTCGGCCTGCTCCCTTTTCAGTCCAGATAACGCAGATGCGATACCGGTC
>JBGTBX010000180.1:0-2252 GCA_041749115.1 Gemmatimonadaceae bacterium | reverse complement strand
GCCACCCGATCGCTTGGCGCTCGATGCCGTCCCGGCGCCGCTGCGCGACATCGCGGTCGCGACGGGCTGTGCCGCGGACTACGACGGCTGGCTGGTCGGGGTGACGGGATGAGCGCCACCCTCACGCGAGAGCTCGTGGTGGCGCAAGCCCGCGCCCTCAAGCTACCGGGCGTCGCGCGCACGTTTGACGGCTTGGCGCGCCAAGCCCGTGACGCGCACTGGCCCCACGAAGACTATCTGCACGAAGTCCTGAGTGCCGAGCAGGCGTCGCGGCATGAGTCGGTGATCCGTCAGCGGCTGCACGAGGCGCGCTTTCCCGAAGTGAAGACGCTCGACACGTTTGATTTCGCCGCCGTCGATGGGGTCAGCGCCACCCAGCTCCACACCCTCGCGCGTGGGGAGTGGGTCACCGCCCCCGAGAATCTGATCTTCGCCGGGCCGATCGGGACCGGCAAGACGCACCTGGCGATCGCGCTCGGCGTCGAAGCGACCAAACAGAAACGCCGCGTGCTTTTCACGCGGGCGGCCGACCTGGTGCGGCAGTTGCTCGAAGCCCGCGACGGCCGCGAGCTGACCCGTCTGCAGCAGCGGCTGTTGCGGGTCGAGGTCCTGATCGTCGACGAGCTCGGCTTCGTGCCCTTCGACCGCGTCGGCGGCGAGCTGCTCTTCAATCTGATCACGGACCGCTACGAGCGACGCGCCACCATCGTCACGACGAATCTCGCGTTTGCCGAATGGGTGACGGTCTTTGCCGGCGACGAGAAGCTGACGACGGCGCTCCTTGATCGCCTCGCCCATCACGCGACGGTGATCACGACCAAGGGCAAAAGCTATCGCATGCGGAAGCGGCGGCCGCGCGAGGATCCTGCCTGATCGATCACATCGTACCGGTCAGCACCACCGGGGTGGGGCGCTCGCCGGCCCAGGCCGGCTCACGCTGTCAGGAAAGGACGAAGAGAGAGGGGGTCAGATTTACTGTCGTTGGGGTCAGAACACGTAGAATGTAGGCCCCTCAGGTGGCCCACTTTCTGAGCGGCGTACTGGTCTACTTTCCGAGCGGCGCAACCATCACGCGAGAGGACATCGCGCGGATCGATGGAGCCGCGATCGTTCTCGCGATCGCGAGGGCTTCGGTTCCGCTCGCTAGATTCCGGTTCCAAGGCCGGACCACGCTCTATTGCTAGGCAATCCTCCTCGCGGTCGCAAATGCCGTCGTCTCGATCGCGAGCGTCCTGATCGCGCGGATCGTATTCGCGCATCGACAATCCCCTTTCGGTGCCATTGAATGGCCAAGCCGATTATCGGGACCATCGACCGACGCGGCAATTCGCATTCGGGTTGAGCGGGGTCGCTTTGGGTGGAGAGCGTCGCTCACTCTCAAGGCATGCTCTGCGACCTACCTTTCGTATTCGCAAGCCACCCGGTGCTATCTAGTCGTTGAACGCCGCCTTAGGCCATCTGGCTGTTTGGCGCCTCGTGTCTAGGTTCCACACCTGGCCTTGGAGGCGAGCAGGGCTAATCTCGAACAAGTCGCCATCGGCGGCCAAAAACTTGAAGAATCTTTCTGCGCCAGCTTCGTGCTCAAACGTCGAGACAACCACGGCATTCAAGATTTTGCCGGTGCGAACGTAAATGACTATTCCCCACGGCTTCCGATCACTGGCGTCTTCAGACCAGCAAAAGTGAACCCTGTAATCGTCGATGCTGCCGGTGAATGCCGGTGGCGCGTCGCTAACTGGTCGAACCATTGCCGCCAGCGGCGTGAAGTGTTCGGCGGCGTTTTGCCACACGATTTGTTTTGGCCTTCCAACGTTGGCGCGATAGAAAGTGCCTAGGGCGTGGCCGAGCCACATCCCACCCGACTGCAGCGCATACGAGTAGCCCATAAGTTCGAACAGGGTCAGATGCGCTGCCTTCAACACCGACACTACCGTCGGCACTCGCAAGTCGCGAGACACTTCGAATTCCCAATCGGAGGTTTGAGTGACTGCAGCCAATTGCTCACTTGACGCCTTGAGACCGAGCGTTACTTGTTGATTGTCGTATTCGAAACGGAGTTCCCCGAATTGCTTCGGTGTCTTCTGATTGGCGACGAAGTGACCGACTTCCTGTCCATCAAGCAGCACCTTGGGACGTAGTCGGCGATACAGGTCAGGATCGACGAGGGCCCTGGCTGCAATCCCATCCTTGTCCAGTTGTAGGTCCGCCAACGCGCTCTCGAACATCCCTCCGAAGAAGTTGTCGACGTCCCT
>JBGTBX010000179.1:0-32147 GCA_041749115.1 Gemmatimonadaceae bacterium | reverse complement strand
GTGCCACGGCTGAATTCCACTGTGACGGTGACGCCGTAGCTTTCACCGATGCCCTTGGACAGACGACTCACGCCTTCGCGAAGCGCGGCGCGCGTCGCGGCGTCCATCGCACGCAGGGTACCGCTTAATTCAGCGCGTTCGGGGATGACATTTGCCGCGACGCCGGCGTGAACACTCCCCACACTGACCACAGCAGGACGCGAGGGATCCAGTGATCGGGAGACGATGGTCTGCAGTGCATTAATGATCGCCGCTGCGGCGACGACGGGATCGCGCGCCTCGTGAGGGCGGGCGCCATGCGCGCCGCGTCCGGTCAGCGTCATGGTAAAGGTGTCTGCGGAGGCGGCCATGGGCCCCGGTTCGGCGACCACCTTGCCGACATCGAATCTCCGATCAACATGCCCACCAAAGATGGCAGCGACGCCGTCCAGCGCTCCGGATTCCAGAATGGCCGCGGCTCCTTCGCCCAACTCCTCGGCCGGTTGCAGGACTATGAGTACGTCTCCCTCCGCGGGATGGCGGCTTAACAAGCGCGCCGCGCCCACGGCCCACGTCGCATGAACATCGTGACCGCAGGCGTGCATGACGCCCTCAACGGCACTGGCGTAGTTCAACCCGGTCGCCTCGCGAATGGGCAGCGCATCGATGTCCCCACGAATTGCCACGCAAGGCGCGCCGACAGACCGGCCGGCGACGCGCGCCACAAGCCCGGTCCCTGCCACCCGAGTAACCGAGGGGACCCCACTGCTTATCAGCGCGTCGTGAAGCCGAGTACAGGTGCGCTCTTCCTTCCACGAAAGTTCAGGGTGGCGATGAAGGTCCTCGCGCAGCGCCGTGAGCATTGAGCGGTCGCCGTCGTTCAGTGTCGGAACGACGGGGTCAGCCACGCAGTGTCTCCGTGCGTAGCGTTAAATCATCGATCATGTCGCGGTTCACGTCCACGCCAATACCTGGCCGGTCGAGCGGGACCGCCACGGTTCCCTCCGGGCTCATGGTCCACTCCGGCGTGACGACATCTTTTGCCCAGTACCTGGCGCTGGGGCTCACGTCACCCGGTTTCGTAAAGTTGGGCAACGAAGCCAACGCGACGTTGTACGCGCGTCCGATGCCCGTTTCGAGCATACCGCCACACCAGACCGGGATGCCATGCGCCTCGCAGAAGTCGTGAATACGCAGTGACGAGGTGAAGCCGCCCACGCGCCCGGGTTTGATATTGATGATTTGTCCCGAGCCCAGTGTTACCATATCCTGCGCCTTGGCCAGGGACGTAATTGATTCATCCAGACAGATCGGGGTGCGCAGGACCGCCTGCAGGTCGCGATGTCTGACGATGTCGTCCCACGCCAGCGGTTGTTCGATCATCATCAGATTCAGCGAGTCCAGCGCCTGTAACGATGGCAGATCGTCCATGGTGTATGCGTTGTTCGCATCGGCCATGAGCGGCGCATCGGGAAACGCCGCGCGCGCTGCAGAGACGAAGGCGACGTCGTACCCCGGCTTAATCTTTATCTTGACCTTACGGTAGCCTTCGCTGAGCGCCGCGCCGACCTTCGCCACCAATGCTTCGGGAGTCGGTTGAATGCCCAGCGAAATGCCGACGTCAATGTGTGTGCGCACGCCGCCGATCAGGCGAGCCAGCGACACCTCCATCGCCGTCGCGTGCAGCCCCCAGATCCCCATTTCGACCGCGGCCTTCGCCATCTCATGCCCGCGAATGTTTTCGCTGAGCGCCGCGTGCACGTCTCCCGGTGATTCGAAGGTGCGATCGAGAATGCGTGGCGCGATCCATTTGGTGATTGCGAGCCACGCGGTATCGATCGTTTCAGGCAAGTAGTTCGGAGAGTCATCGGCCACGCACTCGCTCCAGCATGAGCGGCCCTCGACGTCGGTCAGCTCCAGCAGAGCGCACCGGCGGGCGACCATCGTTCCTGACGAGATCTGGAAAGGCTCGCGGAGGGGAAGTGAGATCTCGTGGAGGTTGATTCGCGCGACGGATATCATGGGGATGTGGCGGCTGAGGAGAGAACGTAGTAGGGGAGCATGGCGTCATCGCCGCGGCCGAACCGTACGATGCGAAGGCCCTGCGCCATGTAATGCACCAATCCGTCACGCACAGTCAGCCGCCATCGCATCGCGACGTCGCGACCGGCGGTATGTACTGCCGCGACATCACGTGGTATTTGAACACGCACCTCAGGTTCAGAGCCGAGTGTGTCGATCACGGGGAGCCCTTCCGCGTCGAGAGGGTTCACCAATGTGATGGCCTGGTCGCGGGCAGGGTCTGAATGGGGCAGGGGGGGGAGGGGATTGATCAGATTCCACTCAGGTACAAGACGGTCTGTGGGTAACACGCCATGCAACGCGCTCCCCGTCCCCTCGCCGTACAGATTGGGAAGATATTCCACTGGAAGGGCTCCCAGCTTATTGATATTGAGGTGCGCGTTGCGGGCGACCAACGGATCGAAAGTCCAGCGCATGGTGCGAGCGCCGACAGCCCGCGCTTGTTCCGCCTGATACAATTTGAGTTGTTCCCCAAGCTTCTGGCCGCGGTACTCCGCGCGGACCGCGAGCATGTCGGACCAATGAATGATCTGGCCGTTGGCAACACCCGTCATGCCAAAGACGAATCCCAGCATGGTCCCGTTGCCGTCGAAGGCTCCCGCGGTGACTCCGCCGATCTTCTGCGACACACGCAGAATGGCGAGTGGCACTCGCTCAGAGAATCCGGGCCCCCACGTTTCTTCCTGCAGGGCCACGCACGCCTCGTAGTCGGCGAGTGACTTCAGGTCGCGGATGGCGGGCGGGAGCGGTGCGGTCATGACCTGAATCGGCGGGTGGGGTCTGGCGTGGTATCGCGGAACGCATCAAATTGTATACAAATTCGTTCGCGCGCAACTCCGTTTGCTGTGCGCGACGCCTGCGGACCTGATCACGTTGCCCATGACCTCATCGTCCACATCAGCACGACGAACCGCACGTCCCGACATTGTTTATCGCCGGTTGCGCGAACTCATTGTCCGGGGGCAGCTGGCACCGGGAGCGCGACTCGTCGAGGCCGATGTTGCGCGGCGGCTCCACGTGAGCCGCACACCGGTCCGCGGCGCCCTGCAACGATTGCAGCAGGAAGGCTACATCGTGGATTCACCTGCGTTGCGTCAGTCGCGACCGTTCGTGGCGCCGCTCACCGCCGAAGATATGCGCGAACTCTTTCACATTGTGGCGGAGGTGGAGGGGCTTGCGGCACGATATTGTGCCACACAGCCGCCGGCGGATCGCAAGGCGCTTGCCGCTGAACTCCGCGCGATCAACGAGGCGTTCCGGCGAACCGCGTCGGAGCCGCGCCGTGATCACAACGCGCTGTGGGAGCACGACGAGCGATTTCATCGCCGGTACGTCGAAGCCAGCAAGGGCGCGCGTATCATTGCGCTGCACGATGTTGTTAAGCCGCAGGCTGAACGCTATGAACGACTGTACGTCAGCCTCCTGTCCGATGCGATGCGTCAGTCCATCCTCGAACATGGACGGATCGTCAGCGCCATTGCTGCGGGAAATCCCGATGACGCGCAGGCAAGCGTGCAGGCCAACTGGCGTAACGCCGCCATCCGCCTCGGCACCGTGATCGCGGACCTCGGAGAGCGCGGCTCATGGTAATCCCGCTCATTCACAGTTCAACTCCTTCAATCACATGACGACCCGGCGAGACGCGGTGAAAACCATCGCGCTGAGCGCTATCGGCGCACCCTTCATCAATCGCAATTCGTTCCCACTGTTTCACGGCGCTGCCTATTCAGAACGATGCGTTCGCCTGATCAACGAATCGATCGTGATTGACATGCTGGGATTGCTCTCGTTGGGACCGAACAATGCGAAGTGGATCACCAATCCTGACAGTTTCACTCAGGCAGACTGGGAACGCTTTAAGTCCTCGGGTATCACCGTGCTGCATCCCGCCACCGGAACCGGCGGCCCCGACGTGTATCAGCAGACGTGGCAGTTCCTGTCAGGCCTCAACGGCTTTGCGGCATCGCGCGAAGAATTCATGCGTATCGATAGCGCCGACGATTTTGCACGTGCGAAGGCTCTGGGAAAGATCGGGCTCATCCTCGGTGTGCAGAACTCTGAACACTTCCGCACAGTCGATGACGTCAACGCATTTTATGCGCTCGGTCAACGTGTTTCGCAACTCACGTACAACGCACGTAACAACATCGGGAACGGCTCAACCGAGCGGCGCGATGAAGGCATCAGTGATTACGGTATCTCGATCATTCAGCGGATGAACACCGTCGGGATGGCGGTGGATGTGTCGCACTGCGGGGATCGGACGTCACTGGACGCCTTTGAGCTGTCGGAACGTCCGGTCCTGATCACACACTCGAACGCACGGGCGCTCAATCCCGGTCACCCACGCTGCAAACCGGATGAGGTGATTGTCGCCTGCGGAAAGGCGGGTTCTGTGATGGGGATAACCGGTGTGCGCAACTTCGTGAAAAACGCCGAGCCGACGACCATTGAGGACATGATCAACCACATGGACTATGTGGCCAGGAAGATCGGCATTGAACATGTGGGTATCGGCAGCGACATCGATCTCCATGGATACGACGCGATGCCTGCGGAAGCGTATCGGCGCCTGAAGGCACAGTACAAGGGCAGCTACGCATTTCGCGACAAGATCGATATCGAAGGCATCGACCATCCGCAACGGATGTATGACATCACAGAATCGTTAATCAAGCGTCGGCACACTGACAGCGACATCCGTGGTGTGCTGGGTGGAAATTTCGTTCGTGTCCTCGGGACGATCTGGGGACGATGACGATGCGCACTCGTGGCTGGATCCGCATGGTGCGCTGCGCCGTAGTTGTTGCCGCTCTGCTTCCCATGGTACCGGTCTCGGCGCAGAGCGCACCCTCATACGACATCATCATTCGCAACGGTCGCGTGCTCGACGGCATGGGGAATCCGTGGATTCTTGCGGATGTCGGTATCAAGGACGGACGTTTCACACGCATCGGCCACATTCCACAGCGAGGGACACGGGAGATCGATGCCACCGGACTTTATGTGTCGCCGGGGTGGATCGATATGATGGATCAGAGTGCGTCGGTTCTGCTTCGAAATGGCAGCGCCGAGAATAAGCTTCGCATGGGTGTTACCACCGCAATCGGTGGAGAAGGCGGATTCCCCGTGCCCGCATCCGGCATCAGTGGGTACTTCGATAAGCTTGCGCAGCAGGGCATCGGGATTAACTTCGGAAACTACTACTCACAAACTCAGGCGCGTGTTGCAGCGATGGGTTATGTGTCCCGCTCGCCAACGGCCAACGAGCTGAACAGTATGCGGGCGAGCATGGACACCGCGATGCGTGCGGGTGCCATGGGTATGACCACGGCCCTGATCTATCCGCCAAGTTCATTCACCAGTACGGATGAACTCGTAGAAGTCGCAAAGGTTGCGGCCAAATACGGAGGGATCTACGCGAGTCACATCCGGGGAGAGGGCGCAGAGGTGGTGCAATCCGTGCGCGAATTGATCGAGATCGCGGAACGTGCCGGATTGCCTGCTGAGATCTTTCACCTCAAGGTGGCCCATCGCCCCAGCTGGGGTGTCCTCATGGACAGTGTTCGTGTGGTCGTTGAGGCGGCGCGCCAGCGCAACGTGGACGTAGCGGCCGATGTGTACGCGTACACGGCTGGAGGGACCGGGCTCGACGCGACCGTGCCGGGTTGGGTGCAGGAAGGTGGCGCTGATTCACTGCGCGCGAGGCTGCGGCGGAGCGACGTGCGGGAACGTATTAAGCGGGAGCACAAAACGGGTTCCCCGGGATGGTGGAACATCATCGAAGCCGCGGGAGGCTGGGACGGCGTCGTACTCGCTTCGGCACAGAATCCCGACAATACACGCTTCGAGGGCAAAACGCTGAGCGAAATTGGCCGCACCATGGGCAAAGATCCCGCCGATGCCGCGTGGGATCTCATGCTCGCCGGTCGCGGCAGAGTAACTGCCATTTACCACATGATGAGTGAGCAGGATGTCGAGACCGCGCTGCGGTTCCCATGGACGTCCATCGGGAGTGATGCCGGCGCCGCGCTGACTCCGGGAGTGGACGATGGCATCGGCCTGCCGCACCCCCGCGCATACGGAAATGCTGTCAGAGTGATCTCGCGCTACGTGCGCGATCGCAAGGTCCTTTCGTTGGAAGACGCGATTCGCAAGCAGACGTCGTGGCCCGCCACACGAATGCGTTTAGCTGAACGCGGGTCCCTGCAGACAGGCAACTGGGCAGATGTGACAATTTTCAACTTCGACCGCCTCGACGATGTAGCGACGTACGAACGTCCAACAACATTTCCCGTCGGCATTGAATACGTACTGGTAAACGGCGTGATCGCGATTGAAAATGGCCAGTTGACCGACAAGCGTGCCGGGCGCGTGCTGTATGGCGCCGGCTTGAACAGATAAACGCCCAAGGAGGCACCATGAAACGCAGATATCTGATGGCTGTCACGTTGCTTATCGTCGCGTTGCCTGCGGATGCGCAGAACAAGGCTCGGTCCCGTGACGTGCTGGCCCCCCTCGATGGCTACGTGACGCAGGTGATGAAAGAGTGGAAGGTGCCTGGTGTCGCGATCGCTATTGTACGGAACGATTCGCTCATCCTGGCGAAAGGGTATGGCGTTCGTACACTTGGTCAATCGGCGCCAGTCGATGCCAACTCCGTTTTCGCGATTGGGTCATCGTCAAAAGCGTTCACCGCGGCGCTGGTCGGGATGGCCGTCGACGCCGGGAAGATGTCATGGGACGATCCTGTCGCCAAGCACCTCCCGGGCTTCCAGCTGAACGACACGTATGCATCGCGTGATCTCACGCTGCGCGACGCGCTGTCGCATCGCAGCGGACTCTCGCGTGGTGACCTCACCTGGTACTCAGGGAAGTACACGCGCGACGAAGTCATGCGGCGCGTGAGGTATCTTGAGCCGAGCTGGGGGTTCCGATCTGCGTTCGGTTACCAGAACGTCATGTTTCTCGCCGCGGGCGAGGCAGTGGGCAAGGCGCTGCAGAGTGACTGGGATTCACTGATACGCGACCGGATCCTCGTGCCGCTGGGCATGACGCGATCAAATACGTCCGTGCGTACACTGTCGGGCATGGACAACGTTTCGTCGCCGCACAGCGAAATTCGCGACACGGTGCGCGTGATCCCCTGGAAGAACATCGACAACATTGCGCCGGCTGGTTCCATCAATTCGTCGGTTACCGACATGGCCCAGTGGGTGCGGCTGCAGCTGGCACAGGGCAAGGTGAATGGCAAGCAGCTTATCACTTCACCGACAGTCGAAGAGATGTGGACACCAAATACTCACATCCGATTGCAGGGGCCCACTGCCTCGTATCTCGCCCCAGGTGCGAATCTGTCCAGCTACGGACTCGGCTGGTTCGTTCAGGATTTCAAGGGACATCTGGCGGTGCATCACGGAGGAAACATCGACGGTTTCTCCGCGGTTGTCGCGATGCTGCCGAAGCAGAACATGGGGGTGGTGGTGCTCACCAACATGAACGGTTCACCGGCGCCGAACACCATTTTCCCGTACGTGTTTGAGTTGTTGCTCGGTCAGACACCGCAGGACTGGAATGCGACCTATAGTAAAATGATCGGCGGCGTGAGGGCAGCAGGAAAGGCCGCTGAGGAAGCGGCTGACAAAGCACGTGTCGTGGGGACCAAATCCACGCTGGGACTTGACGCGTACGTAGGGACGTGGACCGATTCATTGTATGGCGATATTGAGATTGTGCAGCAGGGCAATGCGCTGCGCTTCGAATACGGCGCGCTGGTGGGGCCGATTGAGCACTGGCACTACGACACCTTTCGTGCAACGCTCGACAACGGCATGGGGAATGCGCCTCTGGTGTTTGCGCTGAACGGAGAGGGGAAAGTCACGGATCTCAAATCGCCGCTCTTCCCTGACCACTCATTCACTAAACGTCCGAAACCCGCAGACCCACGGGCAGTCGTGACCCTGACGCCTGAGCAGCTGGGACGGTTCGCAGGCAAATATGAGCCTGAGGGCCTTCCGGTTCAATTCGATGTGGCGTTAGTCGGAGGCCTGTTGAAGTTCTCAGTGCCGGGACAACCAGCCTATACACTGGTCCCCGTGAACGAGACGCGTTTCCGTTTAACACTTCCCGCGGCGACCCTCCCTGAAGGATTCTTCATGGAGTTCACCGTAACCGCGGATGAGGTGGTGGGTGGGACGCTCGAACAGCCTGCGCCTCAGCCGACGCTCAAGTTGCGCAAGACGAAGAACTGAATCAGCTATGCGAAGAGTCCGACCTGACCCCCGGTGTGCCAGAACATGACGGTGGTACCGTCGCTGAGGTGACCGTCGCGGCCCAGCGCGACGAGCGCCGCGAGGGCCTTTGCTGTGTACCAGTGGTCCACGAACAGGGCCTCGTGGCCCGCGGCTAAATGCTGTGCCTCGCGCGACGCGTCGCTGGCGATGCCGTATCCGTCGCCGACAAACGTGTCATCCACGAAGATACGCTGGTTTAATGCAAGGGCGCCTTGATCCAAACCAAGCGCATCCTCGATTCCGTCAATCAGCGTCAGCACGGTTTGCTGAATGTTCACCGCCGGATCGTCCGCGCTGACGCCTATCACTCGCGTTGGCAGTTCAAACAACGCGCATCCCGCGACGAGCCCCGCCTGCGTTCCACCGGACGACGAAGCATGCACAATGATATCCGGCACCATACCCTGTTGAACGATTTCAGCAACGCCACGGGCGAAGCCGAGTGCGCCGAGTGCATGTGACGCGCCGAGTGGAATCACACACGGTGACCCGCCCTCGGCACGTAGTGCGTCGGCGACGCGGGTCATGGTGGGCGCGCGGTCTGCCCGGTCGGTGACGTAGTGCATCTGCGCACCAAGGAGGCGATTCAGGAGCGCGTTGCCGGTAGGCGTCGTTGGTGGAGCGCCGTTGGCGACGAGATGGCAGGCCAGCCCAAGCTTTGCTGCCACGGCCGCCGTCGCGCGACAATGATTGCTCTGTATACCACCACAGGTAATCAACGTATCGCACCCTTTGTTTAATGCATCAGCGGCTACCACGCCGAGCTTTCGTACTTTGTTGCCACCGAAGCCGAAGGGCAGCGCGTCGTCACGCTTGATCACGAGGCGCGCCCCCATGCCGATCGCGTCCCGCAGACGTGGAGCCTCATCGATCGGCGTCGGCAGCGCACCAAGCGCAGCCTGGGGGAGTGAAAGAAGACGATCGCGTGCCGTCGTGAGTGAGCGCATTCGATCAGACCTCAGCCAGTGATGCGCGAATGATTGCATCAAGTTCCGTGAGCACGAACGGTTTTTCGATGAACGTGACGCTGAGGTCTTCGGGTGTCCCGCTCCTGTTGCCATCGGCATAACCCGACATGCAGATGATACGAGGGGCGTTGGGACGGTCGCGGACGTGATCGATAAGCTGCCAGCCGTTGGTATTCGCCATAACGAGGTCAGTGAGAATCAGATCCACATCCGGCGCGCCCGTCAGTTTTGACAGGGCTTCATCGCCGCTCGCAGCCGTTGTAACACTGTAACCCACCCGTTCCAGATACGTGGAGAGCAGGTTCCGAATGTCGTTGTCGTCATCGACGACAAGAATATGTCCGGTGGCACCTTTTGGCGCGGGCAGCGCAACCGGTGTTGGCACCGGTGTGTCGATCTGGGCACGGAGCGGAAGCGAGATCGTAAACGTTGTTCCAACGTTCACTTCACTGGCGACATCGATCGTTCCGTGCAGTTCGCGAACGATTGCGGCCACAGTTGCCAGCCCCAAACCGCTCCCGGCGCCGAGCGGCTTCGTTGTAAAGAACGGCTCGAATACCCGTGACATCACCGCGGGCGTGATACCGGCCCCGTTGTCTCGCACAATAATCTGTGCGCTATTACGCGGCGAGTCCGGTCGGCGGTGAACCGAAATGATCAGCGCACCGCGACCGTTCAGCGCGTCCCTCGCATTCAGAGCAAGATTCAGGATGATCTGCTCGATATAGCTCACATCGGCATCAATCCAGAGCGGTTCGTCCGACAGAGCCATGTCGAGCGCAATGTCCTTGGCAACGAGGCGTTGCAGCATCGATTGCATGCTGTGCACGACCGCGACAAGATCCACCCGGGTAACCGAGGGTTCGCGCGTGCGTCCGAAGACCAGAAGTCGCCTGGTGAGAGCCGCGGCACGGTCTACGGCCCGATCGATCTCGACCAGTTCACCCTCTCGCTGCGGCGAGCCCGGTTTGTGGAGACGTGCGAGCGTCGCCGAACTGCGAATGACGGTCAATAGATTATTGAAATCGTGCGCAATGCTTCCCGCCAGACGTCCGACCGCTTCCATCTTCTGTACATTGAGCGCCTGCTGTTCTATGGCAATCAATTCGGTCACATCCCGGGCATTTACAATAATGCCTTCGATCGATGCGTCGGATCGGCGATCCTGCAGCACGACGTCGAGTGTCAGGATGGCACCGTCGACGGCGATGGCGCGCCACCGGTGCGGTTGCACGTTTGGTGAACGTTGCACGGCCGCAAGTTGAGCGCGTGCCTGCGGCGCATCATCCGGGTGCAGAAAGCTGCAGATAAATACGCCGAGGGGTGACTGATTGGGTGAGAGGCGGCGCTGTGCGGTTGGCGAGATGTACGAAATTTTGCCATCGCCCAGCACGACGAACGTCAGATCCGACGAATGGTCGGCGAGTGCGGCGAAGCGGGCCTCCTGTGTTCGCTGTTCGCGCACAGCGCGTGACGCATCACGAAACGTGACCATCGGCAAAACAACGAGCATCCCGGTGAACGTCGCGCCCGACAACAGAACGACTCCGAACGGCGACGACAGGATCGGAAAGGCTGAGCGCATGGTGACCGCCGTGGCGGCCATAATGCTGAGGTACACAACGGCGCGCAGGAACGACAGCGCGTGAGGAGACGCCGAAGCGTCCGCTCCTTCATGCTCGCGTTGGAGTGCAGACTGATACGCGCCGGCGACACCCATCAGCAGCGCTCCGATGAAGAACCCTGCGTCTGCGCGTGTGGCTGCCTCTCCACCAAAATCAGCGACGGTAAGCTGGGCCGTCATCATGTCCGTGATGGCGTAGACAAGCTGCGCGGCTGCCACAATAAATATTGCGCTGCGGTTGATCGGCATGACGCCGCGCAGCAAAAGAAACGCCAGTGCAATGAGTGGAACGAGATCGCCTACGGTGGCCCACCAGATGGCGAGGTATCCTCGAATGCCTTCCTGCCCGATGGAGAGCAACATGGGCTGGGCGATAATTCCCCACGCGGCCAGCATCGTCACCATCATGAAGGCGAGGGCGAGGTAGCGGCTGGTCGGGGCGTTGCTGCGCCGTGGTGATGCGGGAATGATCAGCAGTCCCGCCACAAAGGGGATATACGACATGGCGCCGACTATCGTCGGGATTACACTGCCACCGCCTCGCAGTGCGTCGGTACCAGCCAATACGAGGTACACGACCATCAGGCCTTCTGCGGCCTGAAAAAGGCGCCATGCTCGTCGGGTGCGCGGACTCAGACGTGTGGATTCAGCTGCACGTCCAAGCAGCACGCTGGCAATGGCATGCAGCGGGATGAAAGTGAACCAGTCGAGGGCCTTCGCCACCTCTGTTGTCGGAATCCAGATCTGTCGCAGCGCCACGAGCATGATCGCGACGGCGGTTCCGAACGCGGGCAGGTGCAGGGTGCGATCGTCAAGCAATGCCTGCACGGCATTGCGGAGAGGGGTCGAGCCGGCGCTGGTCTCGTCCGCGGAGCGGGGCGATGTCGCTGATGTATTCAAGGGCTTTCGAATCGACGGGTAGTGCGCTTTACGTCAGGACGATCGGGCTTCAGAAACGACGCGCGCTCAACGTGATCGCTGAGCCGCTGACCAACCCATCACAACGACGATGCCCGCCCGAAAACATCAGGCGGGCATCCTCTCAAAACATTCAGCCGTTCTTACGGCGTGATTTTCGGCTTCGGTTCGAGCTTGGCCGCCCACAGCCCCGAATTGAAATCAGTAAACAGCACCTGACCCTTCCATGGCATCGCGTTCATCACGAAGGACGCATTGGCTGTCAGCCCATTGGGATCAAAGGATTTGAACACCGCAATCTCACGCCTTTGTTCAGCAATATTACCGAGTAGTTCACCTGAGACGTCAACGATGCGAACTCCGCCGTCATAGTATGCCTGGTAGAGTATGTCGTTTTCCACGATGATATCGTGTGCTCCGTAATCTTCGAGATGATAACGACCCACTTTCTTCATATTCATTGGATCGGTCGCATCAACGATGTGCACATATCCGCCCGACGTCTGTGCAATCCCACCCGCACTTCCGAGCGTGCTGCGATAGTTCGTGCCCTCCCAGACGCGTCCGGCGCGGTTCATCTCCTCGTCACCGAGGAAGAGGTACACTTTGCCGGTGGACTTCTGGAAGTATGGGAAAATTTCGTGGCCTGAGTTGATGGGGAACACATTGATCAACTTCGGATTGGACGGCGTGCCGCCGTACTTGCCGTTGCCGACATCCACGATCACTGCACCAGCCCCACCCTGAGCGGAGTACGCGATACCATCGTTAACCCACAGGTCATGAATCCGCGCATCGGGATGCTTGTATTCACCAACCCGCTTCGGGTTGTAGATGTCCTTCATGTCGATGATGATGTACTTCTGGCCGCCGGAGATCGCGTACAGATAATCGTTCGTGGCGAAGGCATTGTGCACGCCCCCCGTCAGATCTTCGTCGAAATTGGCAGCAACCTTGGGATGTGCGGGGTTCGCGAGGTCAAGAATCACGACACCGTTGCGACGGTTGGATGCGCCCTCACGGGTCAGCACACCGTAACGTCCGTCGGGTGACACGGTGACGTCGTTGATCGTTCGTGCATCAATCTTCACCGAATCTGAGCGGACGATGTTGTTGAGATCGGTGATGTCGAAAATGATCGCGTAGCCATCGCCTCCCCATGTTCCGACCAACGCGTAGTCGCGGCCGTCTTTGCCCGTCCACGGCCAGAAATCAGACGTGGCCGTCGTGTTGATTGAGCCACGTCCCGTGATGTTAATGCGGCGGGTTACGTCGCGCGGCTTCACATCAAGGACTGATCGGCCCACCACATTCCCAGTGGTGGCGATCAATGTGTAAAGACCGGGGTGATCGGCAGCGAAAAGACCACCGTCGATCGTTGCTGCTCCACCCGGAGCGACGGTGGTATCGTCTGGGGTGTAGGCGTACGACCACGTCACTTTGGCATCGGTGACCGCGCCGCCCGATGCGTTTTTCGGCGTGGCTTTGAGGTGGACCACATCACCGGTGTTTGCGGTATTCGCCGTGATGCCCATGTCGATGGATACCACGGGATTTGTCGCCACGGTATAACGCTTCTCAGCGCTCTTTCCCTCGGCTTCGGCAGAGATGGTGACGTTGCCCGGCTTGAGCGCAGTGACGTTTCCGTGCCGATCGACCGTAGCGACACTCGCGTCAGATGAGCGCCAGGTGACGCGCAGGTCTGATCGAGCGCTTCCGTCGGCGTGAGACCCAGTAGCTGAATGCGCCAGCATTACGCCGGTATACAACGCACCCGCCTCCGCCTTGACTTCTACTTTGTTAAGCGCAGGATTCTCGGCGATGACGGGAATATCGAGCGTGACCGGAGCGCCCCCTTCGGTGAGAGCCATGGCGACCGCCACAAACGATCCCGCCTGACGTGCCGTGACCTGTCCCTCACGGAACGAGAGCGCGAGCCGTGGTCCGGTGACGCGGAAATCGACGCCTTCGATTGTACGTCCCTGGGCGTCAACCGCGGTGAGTTTGAGGTTGACTGACTGACCGACTTTCAGAACAACTCGAGCCGGCTCGGCCACGATTTTGGCGACCGTTTGAGCGGAGAGCGGCGATACCGCGATCAGCGCGAGGAGAGCGGTTCGCGAGAGGTAACGTCCGTACATGCGATTTACCTCTTGGGAGGAGGAACGAGGAGCGGCGAACAACGCCGCACACGGTGCGGCGCGAATAGAATACCGGATGATGCTGGCAGGTGCTGGCGCGTGCAAGCGTGCTGCTGCCTGACGCGCAGTGCTCAGGCTTTCGCCTCGGCCTTCGCCTCTGACACGGATGGAGTTTCGGGGGCGGTTTTGACGGCCGCTTGTCGGCGAGCCCAGTGGCCACGCGGCTCGGCCGGTCGGGCTCTGGCCGCGAGAAGTTCAGTGTAAAACTTGGCAACTGCGTCCTTCACGCTTTCCTCGGTGTCGTCTGGAGAGCCGCGAAAGGGAGCGTATCTGTTGTTGTCCCCGGATACCTCGAACCACCACCAGCTCTCATCCACCTCTCCCTCGCGAACTTCACTGGAGCAGGAGAAAGTCCGACCCTCGTCGGTAAACGTGAACGCTTCGGCAAATTGGCGACGCTTGGATGTCTTCATGCCTTAAAGATAGCGGATCTCGGGTCCGAGTGTGCTCTCAGGGACAAAATGTCGCCGTGTCCCCTATGCTTTCTCCTCAATCGGCTCGGGGGTGGCCTCCGGAAGAGGAAGCTTGAACAGCCGCCGGGAGTTTTCGTACATGATCATGTGCTGTGTTTCTGTGTCGAGGCCGAGTTGACGCACGAAGGTGAGGTACGACTTCATCGAGCAAATCGGCCAGTCTGTGCCGTACAGGAATCGCTTGGGGTCGCCGGCATACAGGATGACGTCGCGAATCTCGTCCTTCATGTAGTCCTCGAACGAGTCGGTGAACTCTCCAAGGACCAATCCTGAGATATCGGCGTAGACGTTGGCGTTCTTATAGACCAGTTCCATGCAGTCTGTGAGCCACGGATTTCCGAGGTGGCAGATGACAAATTTTACGTTCGGGTGGTCTACCGCGACTTCGTCGATTTCGAGCGGGTGCGAATACTTCACCTTGCCTTTGGGGCTGTAGGTGTCGCCCGAGTGGAACATCACCGGTACGTCGAACTCCTCGGCCAGATCGTAGACCACCTGGAGCCGACGGTCGTGTGGATAGAAAGGTTCGTAGCCCGGGTACAGTTTGAGCGCCTTCACGAGGCCGGCTTCGAGGAAGTCGGCAAGTTCACGGAGGTCACGCTGCCGGTAGTGCGTATAGCTTATTCCAGCGACGACGCTGAGCGTTGGTTCGTTCGCGATCGCCGCGACGACCTGGGCGGTGGAGGGGCGGTGTTCATTCACCAGATAGCTCGTGAGCACCAGTGAATGCGCGACCCCATTTTCGTTCATTGCCGCCTTCAGTTCCCGCAGGCTGTCGTCCAGCTTCACCGCGATCTGCTCGTGGTAGTTATTCAGGTGAACATGGCAATCAATGATCATCTAAGCGTCTGGCGTGGGGGAAACGGAAGGAAGCGTCATTTTTCCAACGCTCCGTCGGAGGGAGAGATACGCGAGCATTCGCCGGAATGCCGGCCGGTCGAGCGGGCGTGCGATGCGATACGCCCGTCGCCACATGGCGTACAGGATGCGACGCAGTTCGGCGACCTTGAATCGTTTAACAGGTCGACCGACCGCTTCGTAGTAGAGCACAAACGGTGAGGGCTCGTCGTCCTCCCGCAGCTTTGGCTGATAGTAGGGAAGGTCCAGCAACACGACGCCAGGTCGTCGACTCAGGGCCCTGAGCCACGGGTTGCCACCGCTCACTTCTCCGATGACACCATCAAGCTCACGAGCGTTGATGCGTTGAGCGTCGCGCATAAAGCGGCGCCGGAGTGTGGTGCGAAGGCGCGAACCGAGGCCACCGGCGCGGGCGTTCCTGGCGATTGCCAGATAACCGATGACTCCCAGATTGACGTTCCCCAGAAACGTGCCCGACGCAAAGCCAATCACCTTCGTGCCGCGCTCGGCGACGAGCAGGTGCCAGAAGACGTCCGTGTGAAGCCCCTGCTTCTGTTCGCGCATGGTACTGGTCCAGTCTCTGCGTGCAACACGCTCCCCACGATGAAAGGTCTTCGTGAGGAGCGCATATGCGTCGGTGGCGGCGGGATCCGTTGGATCGGTGACTTCACGGATCGTCACGCGCCGGGTTTTCGTACTGCTTTCAACTGAACGGCTCATATTCCTGACTGGAGTGGCGCGAACATCGGGAATAATGTCCCGTTATGCTGATGCGTGGTAGGTATACTCGCACCGCGCACGAGAGTGGAGTCAGGACGTGAGCGTGTGCCTGGTCGATCCCATGATCCGTGTGGCATCGAAGAGAGGATCAGCGTACCACTCATTGACCGTCGTGTAGGCTTTTCTGCTGCCGACTGCTCCGAGCACTTTCCACTCCATTTCCACCGTAACCACATCTGTGGAAAGGAGAGGTATGGCCTTGAACGTGTCCATGCTGAGCATGTTGAGCAGCAACAGTTTCTTCGTTTGGTTCAGCCTGCCGATACCGATGGGCAGCAGCATATACTCGCCGCGGTCGAGCAGCTTTACGAGCAGATATCGAGGGTGTTTGGCGTGCGTGTCCATCATGATGCGGTCGACTTTACCAACTACCGTTCCATCGGGCCCGACGACGTCCCACGCACGAACGTCCACCATGTCGGGCGTCATGGTGAAGTCCTTCATATCTCTTACGGCCATAAGCGACGAGGTTGTCGCGGTGGTTTTCATGTTGTTTTTCATGCGCGTTTCTCCTTCGGTTGAAGTGAGACGCTGCGAATGTGTGCTTCATGGCTTCCGGCCAGCGTTTCGCGCTATGACTCGCGGCGCGTAGTAGTTTCCGGCCAGATAGGGATGTTCTTGGGGAGCCGAACACCGAGTTTCTTGAGGTCGTCCATCGATACCAGAGCGACCACGTTCTTGCCGTGCCGCTGCAGGATGATTCGGGTGCCGGACCAGGCGACGGCATTGATCAGTTCAGCCAGCTCTTCCCGCGCCTCGGAGGAGGCAATGCGTGAGAGCGGAGCAACACCGCTGCGTTTAGGGGAAGCCACAGATTCGAGCGACAAATTGGGAGTAGTCAACACACAAAGCCGTGCCCCGAAGACACGGCCGTTAGCACAATTGCATATTTACTAATATATACATTTTGTATAAATTGTCAATATAGGGGGGTTCTGCGGGCACAGATCGAGGTCTGACCGCACCCTTCCCGACGCGATGACCGCGCTCGTTCCACGTGCTCCCGGGCACGACATCCCATTCCGACACCCCTTCCATGGACCTCGTCGCCTTTTTCTCGGATCCAGAACAACTCCGCGCCATGCTCGCGGTCGTGCTGCCAAAACTATTCCTGGCGATCGTCGTGCTCGCGGCGTTCTGGCTCGCCCTGCGGTGGTCACGCCCGCTGCTGCGCAAAGCGCTGAATCGCGCCGGCTTCCACGAAGCCCTGACCCACATGCTGATCGAGGGTCTCTTCAAAGGCAGCCTTGTTGTGATTGCGCTCATCGCAGCTGCTGCACAGCTCGGCATCAATGTGGCGGCCGCGCTCGCAGGGCTTGGTGTTGCGGGCATCGCGGTGGGTTTCGCAGCGCAGGAAACCGTCGCCAACTGGATCGCCGGCTTCCTTGTGTTCTGGGACCGACCATTCAAAATCGGTGACTTCATCACGACACAGTCTCAATACGGCAGGGTGCAGGAAATCACGATGCGTACCACTCGCATCCGCACGATGGAGAACACCTACGTCGTCATCCCCAATAAACAGATCATCGGCGATCTGCTGGTCAATCATTCGATGTACGGCGAAATCCGCGTCAACGTCCCGATCGGCATCGCGTACAAGGAGAAAGTGGCCGCTGCGCGCGAAGTGCTCCTCCCTGTGCTTGCGCAAATTCCGGGAGTGCTGGACAGTCCCAGTCCGCAAATTGTCGCCACCGGACTCGGCAGTTCCAGTGTCGATCTCAGCGCCCGCGTATGGATTTCCGACGCCTCCCTTGAGCGGGACACCACCTTTGCGACCGTCGAAGCGTGCAAGCTCGCACTGGACAATGCCGGCATCGAAATTCCGTATCCCCATCTTTCGCTCTTCCTCGAGGACGTCAGGGAACCAGCGCAACGTGGGCTGGCCGGTATTCCAAAACTCCTCAAGTAATCGCGGCCGCTGCGCACGTCACTACGGACCCCGGCGTGCGCACCGATCGTGGAACGTTCTGTCATCAATGACCCGAGCGTAACACCACAGTGTCGTCAACTATCGATCTGGAACTCGCTGAGTCCTGGAGACGGCCTCCCGGGATCTTCGTCATCGCGGAGATCGGAGGCCCTGCGGGCGACTTTATCCGCAGCATACAGCGGCATCACGATCCGAAACTCGCAAATGCTCTGCCGCCACACATCACGATCGTCGGGTCATCCGGACTCGGGCCCATTGCCGCAGACACCTCGGTGAAGCGGCTTCGAGAGGTTCTGCTGCCGGTGTGCCGGTCGATGGAACCACTGAACCTGAAACTGCTTAACCCCGTACGGTTTATTCAAACGGATATCGTCGTGCTCCCGCTGGATCCCAATGGACCGATTCGCGCCCTGCACGAGCGCATCGGCGCATCGGGCCTCTCCTTTGCCCGCACGCGCCACTTCTTCACCCCGCATATCACGCTGTCGTTTTATCGCTCCCTGTCGCAGGCGTCGCTGCGTGAGCTGCTCAGTGTGCGCATCACCGATCCCATCCGGATCGATCAGATCCGCTGTTCGCTCACCGATGAGCCGCTGCCCCCGCGCACGATATTGGATCTGCCAATCGGGTCAGCAGAGAACGCAGGAGCCTGAGCGCGCGCGGGCACCGGTTCTCGCCACGCGACCGTGCGGCCGGAAAACTACGTTGAGCTTTGCAGCTGTTTGCGCTGTTCCTTGCCTACACGCTCGACTTCACCAGCGATAGCGTCGATCGCCTGCTCAATACGGACCAGGCGCGGGTCCAGAGCGTCGAGGGGGCCGTCCATCTGATGGCCGGGAAGCCAGCCGGATGAACGCCACGTGCGTGCGAGCGGCGCGTCCGAAGGAATCATGGCGCTGTGCTTGCACATCGGGCATTTCGTACGACCGACGGAATGCCGCCACAGAAAATAAAGGACCCCCGGCACAATAAAGGGGAACAGCAGAACAGTGCCGATGACGGGGCTTCCCGGCGCCATTGGAGCGTCGGTCTCATGGCCGCACGAAGTGCAGAGATATTCTTTCACTCGCATGTCGCAACCTAAGTCCCACATGACCTCCACCGGAACCCCTGTGCCGATCCCTCGTGGCCCAACCTTAACGTGCCTTGCAGAGTCCGACCTCGACGGCCGGAACCGCCGCTACATAGCCTTCCGAACGGCGGCTTCGATATCCTGATCGCCACCAGCGCCGGCGTAGACGATTTTGCCGGATTTGTCGACGGCAATCACAGTGGACGTCGCTTTGACTCCGTAAACGCCATCTGCCTCGCCCTTACGATCGTAGTACGTCTCAATGTCGAAGCCGTGCTTCTCCATGTGCAATTTCACACGTTGTGGCGACTGATTGAACGATACAGCGAGACCGATAAACCGCACCTTTCCTTCATACTTCTTCTTGGCAGCGAGGATCTTCGGGGCGAGCTGCTCGCAGCTCGAGCACCAGGTGGCCCAGATCTCAATCAGCATCGGCTCCTTGCCGATGTACGCTGCGAGCGAGGCGGGCTTGCCGTCGAGGGTCTCGATCTTGATGTCTGGAAGCATCGCGCCGACCGGGAGGTCGATCGCGTGTTGAGCGGCCAAGGGGAGCGGCGCGACAGCAAGGGACGCGGCGAACGCGGCGACGGCTAAAAATTTCATATCAGGAGTTGTCCCATCTTGATGAGGTAGTACTCAGCGACGCCGAGCATCAGCAATCCAAACAGCTTCTTGATTCGTACCATCCACGTGCCAGCGCGCGGTAGCCGCGACAGTGTCCCGGATGAAACCCCGACGATTACCAGAAGGGTGCACATCCCGAGTGAAAAAACGAACAAGTACATGAAGCCGAGAAAGGCGCTCTTGGTTTCCGTAACCCAGGTCAGCACGGCAATCATGACGGGCGCGGAACAGGGTGCAGCAACCAGCCCAGACATCGCCCCCATCACGAAGGCGCCTCCGAAACGGCCCCCGTCACCTGCCGTGGCCGCGCGCTGAATGATTGCGGCAGGCATTCTCACCGGGATCACGTCGAACATGGCCAAAGCTGCGAACACCAACAGGTTAGCCATGGCAAAGTAGAGCCATGGGTTGGTGCTGATGCGCCCGAACATGGTGCCTGAGAGGCCCGCGATAAGGCCGAGCAGAGCATAGACGAGTGCGAGTCCGACTACATATGTAAGAGAGAGCAGGAGCGGACGCAGTCGATTCGGCTTGGTCTCACCCGGCTTTAGCTCAGTTCCGCCAACAATCGCCGCGGTGATCGGGATCATTGGGTAAATGCACGGCGTGAGACTGGTCAGCACGCCGGCGAAGAACAGGATCGGAAATGCGGTCCACGGGCTTTGCGACAGCTGCGCGGTGATCTGGGCGAAATCCATGATGGGAAGCTAGCGCGCCGTTAAACCTTCCACACGTCGCCGAGGAGCCGCATCCAGTTGGCTCCGATCACCTTCTCAATGCGCGTGCTGCTGTGTCGGGCGCGCTGCATGGCGTTCGCGACGAGCTCCATGCGTTTTGGCGTGTTGAATTCAGGGACGTAGTTGAATACGTTTTCGTCTTCGCCGGGAGCTGAGATACCCATCGCCCGGCGCTGCTTAACAAATCCGCCATGCATGGCGCGGAATTGGGGAGTGAGGTCGAGGGGTGTGGTGGACAGGTCACTGCCGATACCGACGTGATCTTCGCCGCACACCTTAATGCAATGTTCCAGGTGGCGCATGAAATCGCTGGCCGTGGGTTGACCTTCACCGCGCAGGAACGGCATCATGAACACGCCCACCACGCCTCCCTTGTCGGCGAGCGCGCGCAGGATGTCGTCCGGCTTGCAGCGCGGGACGTTGTTGACGGCGGCTGCGCCCGAGTGGGTCGCCGCGACAGGCGCCGTCGATGCAGCAATCGTCTGACGAGTGGTTTCCCAGCCGACATGGCTGACATCAACCAGTGAACCAAGCGCATTGAGACGCGCGACGACTTCGCGGCCGTACGGTTTAAGGCCACGGTCGTCGGGAACCAGACAACCGTCCCCGACCAGATTAGCACCGTTGTACGTCAATTGCACGATGCGCACACCGAGTCGATGGAAGAGGTCGACACGGTCGATCTTGTCCCAGTACGGTGTGGTATCCTGAAATCCGAGGATAGCGCCCATCCGCTTGGTGCGCTTAGCTGTACGGATGTCTTCGACCGACCGCACCTGCATGAAGGTGTCCGGGTGTGTTTCGATTTCATGGTGCCAGGCGGCGATGTTGCGCATGGTTTCCTCGAAACCGTTCTCCACGTCACCGATCGCGCTGATCGTCGCGTTCACGGCCGTGATGCCGGAGGCCCTGGCATTGCGCACCATTTCGGCCGTAAACGGCTTCGCCAGCATGTCAGGGACGTTGAAAGGTCCCGCGGTTGCCAGCATGTCCAGAACGTAGGCGCGCTCGTATCCAGGCCACTGTGTTTGTGAGTTGCCCATCGTCGGAAGTGCGGAGAGGAGAGAAGGGGCCGTCACCGCTGCGGCTGCCGCCGCGAGTTCGACAAAGGTCCGGCGGGAAAGAACGGGTTCCGACATGTGGGCCGTGGTGAGAGGACCCCGGAAATAGCATCGAAGCCGCGTGCTTGGCAAACCATTCCATTAGCTTTCAGGGCGAGCGATCTGGCCGTGCTCCCACTCGGTGCTCCGTCGGCGCTTCGCACCCCTCCCAAACATCCGTTATGGCTCCGCAATTTATCTACGTCATGAAGGCGCTGACGAAGGTCGTTCCTCCGTCGCGCGTGATTCTCAACGACATTTGGCTCTCGTTTTACCCGGGGGCCAAGATCGGCGTGCTCGGTTCAAACGGGGCAGGCAAGTCGTCACTGCTCCGCATCATGGCCGGGATCGACAAGGACTGGAACGGGGAGGCATGGGCCGCGCAGGGGACCCGTATCGGCTATTTGCCGCAGGAGCCCGAGCTGGATCCCACGCTTGATGTACGCGGCAACGTGGAACTCGCCGTAGCTGAACAGCGTGCGTATCTCGATCGTTTCAACGCGATTGCGATGGAGTTCGCTGAGCCGATGTCAGACGCAGCAATGGAAAAATTGCTGAATGAACAGGCCAGGGTGCAGGAGCGCATCGATCATCTCGATTTGTGGAACCTCGACAACAAGATCGAAGTGGCCATGGACGCACTGCGGCTTCCACCGTCCGACGCGAGCGTGGATACGCTTTCGGGCGGCGAAAAACGTCGTGTGGCTTTATGTCGTGTGTTGCTGGAGCAACCCGACATGCTGTTGCTCGATGAACCGACGAACCATCTCGACGCCGAAAGTGTGGCGTGGCTGGAAAAGTTTCTGGAGACCTTTCCCGGGACTGTCGTGGCCATCACCCATGATCGCTATTTTCTCGACAACGTCGCCCAGTGGATTCTCGAGCTTGATCGTGGCAGCGGATTCCCCTATGAGGGGAACTACTCAAGCTGGCTTGAGCAGAAGCAGCAACGCATGGCCCTGGAAGACAAAACGGCGAGCGCCCGACAGAAGAGTCTTGAACGCGAGCTTGAGTGGGTGCGCATGTCGCCACGTGCAAGGCAGGCGAAGAACAAGGCGCGTATCCAGAAGTATGAAGAGCTCGCGAGTGAACAACAGAACGATCGCATTACTCAGAACGAAATCGTGATTCCACCCGCGCCCCGGTTGGGCAACGATGTGGTGATCGCGGATAAAGTGAAGAAGGCATACGGCGATAAGCTGTTGTGTGAGAACCTGTCGTTTTCATTGCCGCGCGGCGGCATCGTCGGGATTATCGGACCGAATGGTGCGGGCAAAACGACCTTGTTCCGGATGATCGCCGGCAACGAGAAGACGGACAGTGGCGAGCTGCGACTCGGTGAGACAGTCGAGATTGCGTATGCGGATCAGACACGCACCCTGGACGGCGCGCGGACCGTGTGGGACGAGATAAGTGGCGGGCGGGAAATGATTCCCATCGGTAAGCGGGAGATGAACTCGCGCGCTTATGTGAGTTCCTTCGGATTCCGCGGGAGCGATCAACAGAAGCTGGTGGCGAACCTGTCCGGTGGTGAACGGAATCGGCTGCACATGGCGAAGACGATGATGGCTGGCGGAAATCTGTTGTTGCTTGATGAACCGACCAACGATCTGGATGTGGACACGTTGCGGGCGCTCGAAGTTGCATTGCTGGATTTTTCCGGATGTGCCGTGGTGATTTCGCATGATCGCTGGTTCCTGGATCGTGTGGCGACGCACATTCTCGCGTTCGAAGGTGATTCCGAGGTGGTATGGTTTGAGGGCAATCACGACGCGTATATCGAGGATCTGAAGCGTCGAAAGGGCCCGGATGCTGATCAACCGCATCGTATCAAATACAAAAAACTGGTTCGGTCGTAAGTCGTGTGTGCGTGACGGAAATCTGCTGACGTTACACTGAACTGGCTTTGTCCTGAACGATGTGTACGTGCCGGCACTCTGCCGGCACGACACGAACACTGGCTCGTCGTGAATGGCGAATGCGTGGCGGAGATCTCGTGGCGTTACACTGTTGTCGGCGCTGTCTGTGGTCGGCATGCTGGGAGTTTCTGCAAGCGTCCTGAAGCCACGTGCCACGGTTCCGGACCTTCCGCTGGCCGTGGCCAATAACGCCGTCGCACATATCACCAGCGGTCGCGGTCGGGGCCTGTATTCGTTCATGGGCATCGATTCAACAAGGACGTGGCGTGGCATTACGCGACGCGCGTTTTACCTGGCAGCGGGCGGCAGCAGCTGGAACGAACTCCCACCGGTGCCCGGTCGGCACGGTCGCCTTGCGGCGTTGGCATTCGCTGTGAAGGGGCGGATATACCTGTTCGGCGGGTACACCGTGGATTCAGCTGGTGCTGAGGTCTCGACGCCTGATGTCAACATCTGGGAACCCGGGACACAGCGTTGGCTGCGGGGGACGGACATTCCCGTACCTGTCGACGATGCCGTCGGTGGTGTCTGGAACGACTCCCTGATTTATCTGGTGAGCGGCTGGCACAATACGGATAACGTCGCCGACGTGCAGATCTACGATCCGTCCAGCGATCGATGGATCGCGGCCACCGCGTTCCCCGGCATCCCTGTGTTTGGTGCTACTGGCTCGATTGCCGGGAATACCATCATCCTCATCGACGGTACCCGTCGCAACACCCAGGCGCCGCGATATTCGATCACTTCACAAAGCTGGACCGGTGAGATCGATCCCCGACAGCCTGATCGCATTGTGTGGCGCGAAGCGCCGGTGCATCCAGGCCCGCCCCGATATCGCGGCGCG
The DNA here is from genome assembly GCA_041749115.1 of Gemmatimonadaceae bacterium. Classification (GTDB taxonomy): domain Bacteria; phylum Gemmatimonadota; class Gemmatimonadetes; order Gemmatimonadales; family Gemmatimonadaceae; genus JBGTBX01. The sequence goes on along the minus strand of JBGTBX010000179.1, from coordinate 7,739 downwards.
GCGTATTTCTGTGGGTCGCAGGTGATCTTTGCCGGAGGAACAGACAATCCATACAACTACAATGGTATCGGGTACGATGGGCGCCCGTCCGCGCCGATGAATGAAGTTGTGGCCTTCGATGTGAATGCACGCCTTTGGTTGAACCGTCCCTCGGCCCCCGAACGCACGATGGATCACCGGGGACTTGTCGTGTACGATGGCGCCCTGCACGTGGTGGGAGGAATGCGCGCTGATCAGCGCGTGTCAGCGTCTGTCACGCAGGTCGCGCAATGCCTTGGCGCACGGTAGGCCGAGCCCAACGGTCCACGATCCGCCATGTTGTCGCTCCACCCGAGCGGTTCTGCTTAGCAACCCTCTCGGCCAGAGGCGGGGGCGGACGTTCGCGATTGGACGGGGCCGACGGCGACTATCGCAACGATGTGATGGGTGAAACACGGGCCGCCCTTCGTGCCGGGAGGTAGGACGCCGCGAGTGCGCACAGTAAAACGACGACGCTCGATCCGACAAATGCGACCCAATCGGTTGCCGAAGTACCCACCAGGATTGTGCCGAGACTGCGCGTAACGGCAGCGGCGGCCAGGAGACCAAGGAACATGCCGAGCCCCACATAAAGCAGCCCTTGGCGCACCACCCTCCGGGCAACTGAGGTGCCGAGAGCTCCGAGTGCCATCCGAATGCCGATTTCGCGCCGTTGCTGCGTGACGGAATACGCCAGCACGCCATACAATCCAACAACCGTCTGCACGAGCCCCATCAACCCGATACCCATCGCCAGCGCTGCGCCAAGCCTCAGAAAAAAGAAGGCCAGTCCATGATCGAGGTAACTCCGCATGTCACGGACGCCGTACGCCGGGACGTCGGGGTTCGCCGCGGCGAAAACGTGTTGAACTGAGGATGCAAGAGTGGCGGGGGGAACCCGAGTATGCACCACAAGCGTCGTGATGCCTGCCGGTCGCTGAGCAATCGGTTGATAAAGAAACGGTCGTGGTGATTCGTTAAGGAACAGATACTTTGCCGTGTGGATTATCCCTACGATCTCAATGGTTGTGGTATCGTCGCTCCAGCGCACGCGCTGGCCGAGTGCGGCCTGTCCTGGCCACAGAAGCTCGGCCGCGGCGCGGTTGATCACGGCGACACGGGGTCGTCCGGCCACGTCCTGCTCCGTGAAATCACGCCCTTCAACAAGTCGGAACCCGATCGCGTTGAGGAAACCCGGAGACGACCTCGCCCGATACGTTTCAATTTCCGGTGGCGCGCCACCTGCTAGCGACTTCTCGGGTACGGCAACGTCTGCAGAAAAATCCCCGCTGAACGGTACATGGTTCGTCCAGGCTGCGCTGATAACGCCAGGCAGCACACTGACCTGTTCGACAACTGTGCGCTGAAAGGTCTCACGTTCCGCCGCTGACACGCCGCCGACGCTGAAATCCGCCGACGCGAGCAGCACGCTGTCGGTACGAAAGCCGAGATCAAGCGCTGCAGCCCCGCGCACACTCCGTGTGAACAGTGCGGCACATATCAGCAACACGAGCGAGAAAGACACCTGTGCGACGACCAGCGCGCTGCGCAGACGTCCTCGCTTGTCCCCACCAATGCCGCCTCGTCCCCCTTCGGCCATGGCCTCAGTGAGCTCCACCCTGCGACCGAGCAGCCCGGGGGCGAGCGCAGCCAGCGTACCGGCGAACAAACCGACGGCCGCAGTATACCAGAAGACGCGTTGATCGAGCTGAATGCCGGACTTGATCGGCACATCAACGCTGAATTCCAGATTGTTAATCCAGCTGATGGCTGCATGTGCGACCAGCCACGCTACACTCAGCGACATCGCGCCGATAAGCAAACCCTCTGTGATAAGCTGGCGTGTGATTCGCCACGCCGTTGCGCCCAGGGCGCGGCGCACCGCGATCTCGGCGCGGCGCGCGTTCGCGCGTGCGAGGAGGAGGTTGGTGACATTGGCGCACGCGACCAGAAGGGCGAGCGACACCAGTCCCATAAACGTGAATGCGAGCAGCGGCGTTCGCTGAGAGACCACCGGATCCGGTCGGCTGTTCACTTCATAGTCAGCAACGAAAGCGATCCCTTTCGCTGCGGCGGGAAGGATCGCGTTTACTTCGCTTGCCAGGTCGGCGAGCGCTGCACGCGCCTGCGCCAGAGGAATGTCAGGCTTTATCAATGCATGAATGCGCGTCGAGCGGCACCCTGGTTCCTCCACGACGCACGACATTCCGCCGATGAGCTCAAGCGCATGTGTGGCGAGAAACATCGATTGATGCACCAGAGGCTGGACACCGTTGAATCCTTTGCGCGCAACGCCAATGATTGCAAACGGCGCGCCGTTGATCGACACGGATTTGCCGACGACGCCGGGATCGGAATTGAAGCGACGTTGCCAGAGGTCATGGCTGATCACAACCACCGGTGCCCGCGAGGCATCGTCTGCTTCGGCCCACAGGCGCCCAATGGTCGCGCGTGGTTCCAACATCGAAAAATAGTTTCCCGAGGCAAAGCCGACGAATTCACGGGTCGTCTGGCTGTCGGCCCTGAGTGCGACCATCTCGCCGTTGTGCGCCACGACATCGTCAAATACGCCTGTTAGGGCGCGCAGGTCATCCCACAGAGCGTAATCCACATTGCTGAACAGGGGATTGTCCCGGAATGTCATTCCCACAGACAGCAGACGATCGGAGTGCTGCACGGCGAGGGGGCGAAACACAAACGCGTCTACCACGCTGTAGATCGCCGCGTTGGCACCGATGCCCAGTCCCAGTGTTGTGATCGCGGCAATCGCAAAGGCGGGCTCACGGCGCAGCATGCGTGCACCCTTTACAATGTCCTGCCACAGATCAACAATCCACTGTTTGCTGGCGGTCGCCCGGGCCGTTGACCGCTGCAGCTGACGGCACTCCGCTTCGAAACGCATACGGTCACCAAAGCGTCGTTCTGCTTCTGTCAACGCCTCATCGGGCGTTAAACCGTGGGCCTCCAGTTCCCTGGCGCGCATTTCAATGTGGAACCGCGTTTCGTCTTCGATGCTGAGCTGCGGACGCCCCACAATGGATATCAGACGTTTCCAGCCGGACATGGATGCTCCTATCCCGCAGAGGGTGAAACATCGAGCGCACGAAACACAGCCTGCGCGAAGCGGACAAATTCGTCAACCTCCACATCAAGCTGCCGACGCCCCTTGGCGGTCAGCCGGTAGAACCGGGCGCGTCTGTTGTTCTCGGAGACGCCGTACTCCGAGACGACCCATCCGCGCTTTTCCAGCCGATAGAGGGCCGGGTACAACGACCCTTCCTCAATGTGCAGCGCCTCATGGGTCGCTGCTTCGATCCAGCGGAGCACGCCGTATCCGTGTGTGGGTTGCACACGCAGCGCCCGAAGGATCAGGAGGTCGAGCGTGCCGCGAATAATTTCGAGTGAGTCGTCCGAAGGCATGGGCTTCCCTATGATGTCTAGGGGAAAGTATCCGCCTCCCCTCGAAATTCAAGGGAAGGGTCATTCGCCGACGATGCCGATCTCGCGCGGGAGCGCCCTTGGGACTCAACGTGGCGGTCGGTATTGCGCTGGAGCGCCATCCGGACTCAATGTGGCAGGATGGAACACCCTGGTGGCCTCCCTGGTTGGCTCGTGACGGTAGCGGCGCCAGTCGCTGCTCCATCGGTATTTGCCGCTGCAGTGGTCCTGATCCTTGGGCTGAACGCCTGCCGAGGAACCGAGGTGCAGCGCGAGGTTGTGGATCATCATGTGCATCTGATGAGTCCGCGCCTTATGAAGCTGTTCACCGATGTCGGGATCCCTTTCTCCCGACCGTTCGACGACTATTCTGTTCTGGACTCGCTGGTAAAACGCGACGGAACGAGCCATGTGCATCTGGCGTCGATGGCGTATTTGTATGGTCATCCAGAGTTCGGACGCGTCGAAGACGAATACGCAGCGGTTCGCGCGGAGAACAACTTTATCATCGCCGCACGGGACTCGGCGCCGAGACAATACGCGGTGACGTCGTACTGCGGAGTGAATCCGTTGCGCGACTACGCGCAGCAAGAAGTGGAACGATGTGTGCGTGACCTGCGTGCCGATGGTATTAAGCTGCACTTCAACGCCAATCAGGTGTACCTGACTGAGCCCGAACACCTCCAGAAAGTGAAAGCGATCTTCGCGTTGTTTGCCCGCCATCGTCTGCCCGTCCTGCTCCACTTTGACAATTCACATCCGAAGTTCGGCGCGGATGACGTTGATCTGTTGGTGAATGACGTGCTGGCGGGGACAGATTCACTGCACCTCCAGATTGCTCACTTCGGCACGTCGGGGGGCTTCAGCGAAAAGACAGCTGTTGTTATAAACCGGTTTATTGCACTCTTCGAGGCCGGCGAGGTGCTCCGACGCCATTCGGTGGTGTTCGATCTCTCAGGTGTCGCGCTCGATAAGGACAGTGACGGAGTGCCTCAGCTCGACGACGCGCGGTTCGCCGAGCTTGCTGCCTTGATTCGACGACTTGGCACGCAGCGCATCGTGTTCGGCACCGACTATCCCTTGTATTCTGCGCCCGAATACCTGACTATCCTCAGGATGCGCGCCGGCCTGAGCGACGCCGAGGTGGACGACATTCTCAGGAAGAAATGATCACCAGGACACGTTCAGCTGCCGTCCCATGGAGGCGCCACGGCACCCCGGATTACCGGTGGGGAACGTGGTCGTGGCTTATTGTCGCTGTGGTGATCACACATCTGTTCGGTGGCTGCGCGCAGTCCGGGGGAAACGGGTGGGTTGAACTGTCGTCTGCGTCGGAGAGCGCCATGCCATCGCTGCAACTTGCCGGGACCGTTACGCACCTGGACATCGAAGGAGGGGTCTGGGTGATTCGTTCCGGCGAGACCAACTACAATCCGATGAATCTGCCCGAAAGATTCCGCACGGAAGGGCTGCAGATTGAGGCGGAGGCCAAACGCCGGGATGACATCGCATCCATATCGATGGTTGGTCCCATCATCGAGCTGGTACGAATTCGGGTTCGGGAATCTGCAGAGTCGCCGCCCCTCATCGGCACAAAGTGGGAGCTGATTGAACTGCCGGGACATGACCTGTCGGATGCAACACGCCCGACCCTGGAGTTCGCCGAGGACATGGCGGCGCATGGTTCCGCGGGGTGCAACAGATTCAGCGGAACGGCCATCATTGAGAACTCGCGGATCAAATTTGGTCCTCTCGCGACTACGCGGATGTTTTGCGGCGACCCGATCATAACCGTTGAGACACGGTATCTCGACGCGTTGCAAAACGCTGAACAGTTCGAGATTGTCGGCGATGTTCTGCGCGTCTCCCTGCAGGGACGCAACGATTCGCTGCGGTTCAGGCGGGTGACGGGCACCCAGTAGTCGCGCCGGTGCGGAACGGACTACACGAGTCGATGGGACAGGCGTTCACGCGTTATTGGGGCTGCAGTCAACGTTGATGAGTCACTCGACAACGCGGGATTCGCGGCGACCCATAACCACGGCGCCCAAAAGGCTATAGTATTTTGAGCATGGAGCTGGGTGCCTGTTCAGGCGTAGGGCGGGCGCCGCGCGTGGGGTCCTCGGCCGCATCCACTGATGGCATACGATGAACATCTTGCTCAACGGGCGGCCACCGAACTCGGCCGCCATGCACCCTACGAAGTGCGGGCGATGTTCGGTGGCATGGCGTATATGGTAAATGGCAAGATCAGAAGGGCTTAGCAAAGTTGCGGACCTCCACCGCTGGATTACCATGGCGCTCGCGTACAACGTGATTGCACCGGCTGCCAAAAAGAAGACGCGCACGAAACGTTGACCATCAGCACGCGAGTGCCTCACTCACCGCGCTGTGTCCATCAGGATGCACGCATACTTTAACCATCTGGAACTCTCTCATGTCCCGCTTAAGGTATTGTATTCATCTGGTAGTGCTCTCGTGTGTGGTTGTTATGGGGGCACAACCGACCCATGCGCAGGCTGCTGCTCAAGGGGGGGGGCAGCGAGCGGTGCTGGTTACCGGCGCCAGCAGCGGCATTGGTCGCAAGATTACCGAAACGCTCGCCGGCAAGGGCTACTTTGTGTACGCCGGTGCGCGAAAGGCCGAAGACCTCGCCGAGCTCAACACGATAAAGAACGTACAGTCGGTCCGACTGGACGTCACAGTGCCGGGCGACATTTCGGCAGCCGTGGAGACCGTGAAACGCGGTGGCCGCGGACTGTATGGTGTGGTGAACAATGCAGGAATAGCAATTGTTTCGCCGCTGATTGACACGGAAGAAGCGGAACTGTCGCGTCTCTTCGACGTGAATGTCTTCGGAGTGTACCGTGTAACCAAGGCGTTCGCGCCGATGCTGGTCGAATCGAAAGGACGCGTCGTCACCATCAGCTCCATCTCGGGAATTCTGTCAGGCCCGTACTTCGGCCCGTACAGTATGAGCAAACATGCCGTCGAAGCGTACGGTGATGCACTGGCCGCCGAAATGCAGCGGTTCGGTGTGCGCGTCAGCTTGATTGAACCGGGCAACTACAAATCTGAAATTGGTCGCAACACGATGGCGCAGGTCGAAACCGCGCTGGACCGTCTCAAAGGCACGCCATTCGAGGCCCAGATGCGCAACATGGTGACGGCGATGGGCGGGTACGACAATTACCCGGAGCCGGACGACGTTGCCACTGCAGCCCTGCACGCACTCTCCAATGACACGCCACAAATGCGATACATGGTGGTGCCGGCTGCGCGTCAGGCGGAGGTCACGATTCGAAAGGCGATTGACGAACTAGTCCAGCTGAACCAGGGTCACAAGTTCAGTTATGACCGTGAGACCCTCATCAAAATGCTCGACGAAGCACTGGCAAAGCTCAAGTAGAAAGCGTCAGGGCGCCACAGCGAGCAGGACGGAGGGGGCCTGGGGTGATGTGTCGGCATGCCAGCAGGACGTCGCAAGCGATGCCGGAGATCCCGGGGAGACAGCTGGAGGTAGCGCGAGGCGAGGGAGGCATCGGGAGGCAGCGGGGGCAGCGGGAGGTTTCGGGGGGCGTCGGGAGGTACCGAGAGGCGCTGCCGTACAGCATTTACTCTGATGAGAATCAAATGAAGACACCAACAAAACGCTCCGCCCACCGGTTCCTGCCGCTCATCTGCCTCGTTCAGCTGTCGGCATGTTCCTCGCCGCCGCCGCCTCAGGTGGTGTCGAAGTCGCCCACGGTGATCGACCTCGGACACTCGATGGCGGCATCAGACCCCACATGGACCGGCACACCCACCTTTGAACGCAGCGGGACTCCGCAGATGGGGCGGATCGCCACAGATGAACACTTCGGCACCCATCTGGACGCTCCCGTACATTTCGGCGGCGAATGGTCTGTGGATAAGATTCCCGTTGATCGACTCGTGCGACCCGGGGTGAACATTTCTGTTGCGGACTCCTCTGAGGATTATCAGATCACCGTCGAGGACATTAAGCAGTGGGAATCCGTGCACGGCGCAATTCCCGAAGGTGCGATCGTGCTGTTTGCCACGGGTTGGGACTCGCGCTGGCCCGATCAACAACGTTATCTGAACGACCGAGATGGCACCAAACACTTTCCCGGCATTTCTGCCGCAGCAGCTGAATATCTCAAGAGCCTCGGCATTGTCGGTATGGGGATCGACACACCCAGTGTGGACTACGGACCGTCGGCTGCGTTCGAGACGCACAACGTGACCAACCCCGCCGGCATCTTTCACATCGAGAACGCGAC
>JBGTBX010000178.1:0-66852 GCA_041749115.1 Gemmatimonadaceae bacterium | reverse complement strand
CAAACGATTCGAGCGTCTGGGCCGAGACGTTCACCGGTAGTGCTGACAGTACGTTTGAGTTTCAGGAGCGCGTGGCGCGAGGGGTACGTGGGGGGCTGCTGCGACGCTGACCTGACACATGTGCAACCTTCTGATCTCTTTTTATGAGGAGTCCAAGTGATGCCACACCACGTTCCATTCCTGCGAGTCGCAGTGGCGGCCATGGCGCTGGCCGCGTCGCCGGCGATGATGACGGCACAAAGCACTGAACTGTCAGCGGATGTCCGGACCGTTGATGGTATGATTGCCGCGTTGTACGACGTGATTTCGGGACCGGCGGGACAAGCACGGAACTGGGATCGATTCCGAGGCCTGTTTGCGCCCGAAGCACGTCTCATACCTACAGGGCCCCGCGCTGACGGAACTCACGGGTACCGGGCCATGTCAGCTGAGCAGTACGTAACCACCGCGGGCGCGTCGCTTGAGCGCGATGGGTTTTTCGAAAGCGAATTGGGTCGCATGAGTGAGACGTTCGGGAACATCGTGCATGTCTTCAGCGCCTACGATTCGAAGCGCACCCTCCAGGACAAGGCACCCTTCGCGCGTGGTATAAACAGTATTCAGCTGTTGAACGACGGCAAGCGGTACTGGATTCTCAACGTGGTCTGGGATTCCGAGCGGCCGGATAACCCCATTCCTTCGAAATACCTCAATCGCAAGCCATAAACGTGTCATTGGTGCCGCTTCTTGCGCAACGTGCATTAAGTGCCTTCCAGAAGGCCCGATGACGGCGTGATAGTTGAACAAAGCGGCGTTCGGTGGAAAGTCCTTTGGCGCGAACCATGGCCCATAGTGTTTTGCGTTCAGCCGGGGTCCATCGGTTGAACGAACCACGGATCAGATGAATTATCGGCGCGAGCAGCAGAGCGCCGCGTTTCTCCTGCGGTGTCAGTGGGCGAACGCTGCCCGTAAGTTGGCGCTTGTGTTCCTGAGCGAGGGACAGCGCATGATCCTGGCGCCAGCCAGCGTCAACACCCGAGAATGAGGTTGCCACATCCAGACCTGTTTCAATCAGGTGCTGTTCGTTGAATAGCGGGACTGTACCTCTCGCATCAATTTGCAGAATGAGATCTGCTGCTGCGAAACGTTTCAGTGTCCTCAGTGGAGTTCGCGCACCAACGCGGCCGTGCAAGCGCTTCCGTTCACGGTCCACGTCCTGTCGGGTTGCAGCGGCCGCAGAACGAAAGCCAAGTCTGTCATAAAACCAGAACGCACCGGAGAGGAGGGCTTCATCGTTTTCAGCACCGAACTGGTACGGATTAACAACAAACCGTGAGATGCCGAAAAGGGTTCGGAACGCTCGCAACGCCTGTGCAAAGAGAAATGCCGCCTCGGATCCGCGAAATTCCTCAAAGATGTTCGCGCCGGTATTGGCCTGATCGCCCAGAGGAGTGACACCGCCGTACCCGATAGGTATTCCGTTTGAGAACAGCACGTACCCATAGTTTGCTTCAAGGGCGAGACGATCGCTTGGGTGCGCGCCGATCACGCACAAATCACATCCTTCGCCAAGGTCAGCGACGTACACCTCGGTGTTGTTGGCGTATATCGTCGGTGCCACCTCGCGGCAGCGGGCAACCAGAGCGGCCCGGCAGCCGTCGAGCCATTGTTTTGCAATCGATGGGGAGACGCGTTGAACGCCGCGCAACGGGGTGCGAATCCATGCTAAGGGATCATCGGGCAGTCGCCGAAACGATTTACGCGGGGTTGGGGGAGTCCGGGAAGCGGCCACGCGATTGTGCGTTACCGATCGCGGTGACTTGTGGATGTGCCAACCCACCGGCAGCTCGGCCGCGTCGTAAAGACTTCGCATTGCGGGGACCGTGGATCGTCGAACCAGCCACGGGAGTTGGTTGTGCTGCACACCGGCCGCGAGGCTGAGCCACTCCAGTGTATCGAGATCGCTCCCGTCGTATGCATCCCATTCGGCGGGCAGGAGCGTGCTGCGTATGAGCACATCGAGCGCGCTCTCGTTCTCGACGTTCGCCCAGTGCGGTTCGAGCCGTTCGCCCGCGGCAGCGAGCCACTGCACGGTGCCGAACATGAACGTGTGCAGTGATGTGGTGCCTGCGATGCCTGAGTCCGTCAGACGCCGCACGACGGCGGCAGGAAGTTGCCGAAGCCGTCCATGAAAGTGATCCAACAGACGTTGTGTCGTTTGCCACTGTGCGCTGCTGCGCGGAAATGCCGAGAGGAACAGCAACTCCCGATGCAGATCAATAATCTGTTGTGAGGTGGAGAGTGCTGCCAGCGCCACCTGCTTGAGTGCATCTCTCTGCTGGCGCTGGGCGGTGATCGAAAAACTCCCGCGCAGGGCTGCGAGCGTCCGTATCAGGGATGAGGGAGAGGCCACACCAGCACCTTAGGTGCCAACGCGGTGGTTTGCCCCGGGTAAACCCTTACAACTGTGTCGGCATACGTCTGAAAGGCGCCAGTCGGCGCCACGCGCTCACTCCCGGTGCCGAAGGCCGGATTAATGAATAAGCGCCCGCCCCATGCCACCCCGGGTGTTTCCACCGGCGGAGGGCATCTCGGTCGGCTCAGCGTTGCTGCGCCCGGATTTCGTAGCCGTTGGGGGGCTCAAGGTCGAGCAGATGTTTGACGAAATAGTCCCAGGTCCGGCGCACCCAGTACGGTTCACCTGCGAATCCGTGATTGCGGTTCGGCATGACGACCAGATCGAAGTCACGATTTGCCTTAATCAATTCGTCAATGACCAATTGTGTCGCGACGGGATGCACGTTGTCGTCGAGCGTGCCATACGACAGCATCAGCTTGCCCTTGAGGTTTTTGGCCAACCGCCAGTTGGATTGTGCATCGAAGGTATCAAGCGAGTCCGTGAGTGTGCCTCGCAGGCCGTGGTACTTTTCACCCCACGTATAGTCGTAGCTGCGGTTGTCATGATTACCGGCGCTCGACACGGCAACTTTGAAGAAATCCGGATACCGCAGGATGGCGTCGGTCGATGCGAATCCGCCACCGGAGTGGCCGTAGATGCCAACTCGGCTGATATCGATTTGAGGCACCCGTGCAGCCAGCTGCGTCATGCCGGCGATGTGATCGGGAAGGCCGTTGTCTCCCATGTTCCCGTAATACGCATCGTGGAAAGCTTTGGACCGTCCCGGCGTTCCCATGGCGTCGAGCTGCACGACAAACATTCCCAGTTCAGCCAAGGCGTTCGCACTGCCGCTGGCAGATACATTAAATTGTCGAGTGCGCACAGATCCCACCTGCGGACCCGGATAAATGTAGTTCACGATCGGGTAGCTTTTCGTCGAATCGAAATGCGAGGGATACCACAGGATTCCGTACAGCTCGGTGACTCCATCGCGCGCCTTCACCCGGAACGGCAGCGGATCGCGGTAGCCGGCGGTCCGAAGGCGCGACACGTCGGCCTCCTGCAGCGCCACCACTCGAGGGGTGTCTGTGCGTCGAAGCACCGTGACAGGAGGACGAGTGAGTGTGGAGTGTACGTCCAGAATGAACTTCCCGGATGGTGACATGGACACTTCGTGATCGGCGTCTTCGGGCGTCAACAGTTCAATGGCCGAGCCGTCCAGCTTGGCACGATAGAGAAATCGGTAGTACGGGTCTCGTCCGGCCTCTTTGCCGCGCGCAGTGAAATACGCCCAGCGCCCCGTCTCGTCGATATGCAGCAGGTCGCTGACCATCCAGTCGCCGGCTGTGATCCGGTTCTTGACCGTGCCGGTGGCGGCATCGACGAGATAGAGATGGCCCCACCCGTCTCGCTCCGACCACCAGATGACCTCGGCGCCGTTGGCGACGGGACGCCAGTTCGGGATCCCGCCGGAGTTCTGGTTGGTTTCAACGAACGTTTTGTTCGTTTCATGAACAACGCGCGTCGAGGTGCCCGTCCGCGGATCGGCGCTGAACAGATCAAGCTCGTCGAACGAGCGTTTGCCTGCGGTAAAGAACAGCCGATCACTTCGTGCGTTCCAGCGGACGTCCTTCCACACGGTGTCGGTCATGAGCCAGCAGCAGGAGGTATTCACTGCGTCCTGTGCTGACTGCTGAATGTTCGTCATGGCACCGGACGATGCATCGAAGACGACGAGATCAAACTTCGGGATAACAGTGTCGCCAGGTAACGCATACCGATACGAGTGCAGAATCGGACCGGGGTTTTTGGTCTCGAGCAGGTGCATCTGACGGACGTTGCGCTGGTCAAACTTGTGGGTCGCGATCAGGCGCGAATCAGGTGACCACGAGAGGATGGGGACCAGTTCGTTCGAATTGCGCACGTTGGTGACCTGCTGGCAGCAGCCGATGTTTGCCAGGCCATATCCGAAGTCCGGCGTGCCGTCGCGTGTGAGCTGTGTGGGAGCTCCACCGGCGGTGGGTTTGATAAACAGGTTGCCGGCTGTGGTGTAGGCTACCCACTTGCCATCGGGACTCGCAACTTCGCTGCGTTTCTGCACCGGCAGTGTATCAGGCCCTGTGCATTGATACGTGGAGACATTGCACGTCCAGGCGCGATTTTTTCCAGTGGAGAATCGAATGGCCTGTTCGTTGTTCACCCACACCAGATCCCGGAACGGGAGTCGCGACGAGTCGTATGTGGTGTCCGCGGCCTGAGACAGGGACGCGGTCAGTCGAGCGTGGTCGAAGGCCGTGCGCCGTGCACCGGTGGCCATGTCGACAATGAGAAACTCGTAGCCGGACGGGCCACGGTTGCGGAACCAGAAGCGATCACCATTCATCCAGTTCGGACGCACCCCGTCGTTGACCACCAGTTCACTGGCGTTCCAGCTGAGCAATTGCTCCGCACGTGCGTAGTCGGTGTGGGTGCCCTGCGCATGCACGCTCGCGGCGGCCATCAACGTGAGCGCCGTACTACAGAGCAGAGTTCTGTACGAAGAAGTCATTGGTAGATTAGCGGGTGAGGAGCGCGGCTGAGACCGGTGCGTCGGCCAGCGCCGCGCGGAGTGCCGTGGTGAACGTTGTATCAGTGGCTCTCACGGTTCCAAGGTGTTTCCATCGCAGAATGCCTTCACGGTCGATCAGATACGACGCGGGTACGCCTAACGCGAGATACGCCGACTGAATGCGTTCATCGGGATCGCGCCAGATTTCATACGTCATGCGGAAGTCTTTCATGAATTCGCGGATTGTGTCATCTTCGCCACGTGTGTCGACGGAGACACCGACGATCGTCAGTCCGGCGCCGCCATGTTCATCGTACAACGATTGGAGGTACGGGATTTCCTCGCGGCAGGGCGCGCACCATGTGGCCCACACGTTGAGTACGACGACCTTGCCGAGCAGTGATGCAACGGAGACAGAGTCACCGGCAAGGTTGAGCGTCTGATACGCAGGGATGGGTTGCCCGATTTCGACGACGATTGGCTTGCGATCGCACGCGGAGAGCAGGGCCGCGGCGACGCACAGCGCGGATGCGCGAACGTGGCGATGGTGCGAGAAAACGGATGACATGGCCTGTTGCGAAAAAGGATAACTTCCCCCACAGGGGGGGGCGACGAGGCCCCCTGCAATGCGACTCATCGAACCAACGGTCGCCCCTGATTCATTAATCTATTTGCGAATCATCGCGAGCGGCACCGCATTGATTCGTACATTCGCTGCAGCGCCAGATTCGGTCCAGGCAGCGATCAGTTCCTCCCCCCGTTTCACCATCCGCGGAAACCCCGACGCGCGGGCCGCTCCGGTCGACGCAACCGTGACCGGCGTGCCCATCTCGCCTGAGTTGCGTACGTGCCGCACGCGAACCTCCGCGTCAGCATCGGTCATGCGCTCCAACCAGCTGACCACCACCTCCGAGTCCGACAGCCGTACGAGATCAACGCGCCCCGCCGGCGTGCCACCGTCCACGCGGATCGGATCGCCGAAGGTCGCGCCGCCGTCTGTGGAGAACGCCACATTAACCCGCGCCGTGTCTCTGGCACCGGTGTACCACGCGACGACGACCGACTGGCCATCGGCTTCAATCGCGGGACCGTTCACCGGGCACCCTTCGAGAAACCAGCCGTCCTGGTGTACCGCCGCAGGCGTGGTCCACTGTCCGTCGATGCGGCGCACGATGGCAATGTCGCGGATATTCGCCTCTGACCGATCCCGGTAGACTACCACCGGCCCCGCGGTCGCCATCGCGGCACTGACCTGACAGCATTCACAGGTGCGATTATCAAGAAACACTTCGGCGCCTAACGAACCGTCTGCGTGCAGCAGCGTTGTGGCGACGCGCATGCTACCACGCGTCCCTCCATGGCTCTCGGGCATATCGCGCCCGTCAAGCCACGCGGCCTCAACCGTGGAATCCGACGCCGGCCAGAAGGCGAGGAAACCGTGCTCCGCTGCCTTGCCATCTCTGTTAAGCAACACCCCGTCGCTCCAGCTGCGACCGCTGTCTGCGGAGCGTGCCACGCGGATGTCATAGGAATACTTGCCCGGCGCGCTGCGCTGGAGCCAATGCACCGTCAGGGCGCCGTTCGCGCTCGCGATCACACTGGGAAAATCCGCCCAGTTGACGAATAAATCGTTGCGTTCGACGATGGTCGTCGGGGTCGACCACGTGTCGCCGTCGAGTCGCGCGTACCGGACCGCCCGCAAGGAGTCAGAGGTGGCTTCAATCCACGTCAAATGGATCACACCTTTGCTATCAGTTGCCAGAAATGGTTCGCCGCTGACACCGACGGCGGGCGAGGGAAGCGTGCGTGCCGTTGGCGCTGGTGCAGGTTCTGAACCGGCGCAACCGACGGCGGCCGCTACACATGCTGCCACGAGAACTCGTTTCATTCATCCACTCCGCGAAATGTGTCCCAAAAATAGCTTCTGTTCATCGCCCATCGTGGCGAGCCGTCTTGCCACGGAACATGACAAATCTCACCTTGCGTGTGGACGCAATGTCACGCGTCGGATCACCCTCCACCGCAACAAGATCAGCCGATAGTCCGGGCCTGATTGATCCGATTTCATCACTCATCTTGAGCACTGATGCCGTGGTGGACGTGGCGGTTTTCATCGCTTGCAGCGGTGTCATGCCGTAGTCCACCAGCAACTCGAGCTCACGTGCGTTGTCCCCATGTGTGAAAACGCCGACGTCGCTGCCGTTACAAATAGTTACGCCTGCCGCGAGCGCGCGTTGAAACGACGCACGTTTGGCGGCGATTCGAGGCGGTTCAGGCACCCCTGCAGCTCCTTTGCGCCACCCTCGGTACTGCTCAATGGCGTCGCCAGCGGCGAGTGTCGGGCAAAGCGCGATGCCACGCGAAGCCATCAGACGAAAGACCTCGTCGGTGCCACCGTCCCCGTGTTCAATATTCGTGACACCGGCCTCGACGGCGCGGCGCATTCCTTCAGCGCTGGACGCGTGCACCACGACATGACGGCCGCTCATCTCGGTGATCGCAACGGCTGCTTTCAGTTCTTCGACGGTGAATCCTGGGCGTGCATCGTTGTCGGGGCCCCAGCGATAATCCGCGTAAATCTTGATCCAGTCGGCGCCATGGCCAATCTGATCACGCACCACGCGCACCAGTTCATCCAGACTGCCGGCCTCCTCCGCGCCCAGATTAACCTTCATGTCCGGGGTGAAACCCTTGGGGCCGTAACTTCCCGTTCCAACGATCGCTTTGGTTGTGATAAGCAGGCGGGGTCCCGGAATCACGCCTTGATTGACGGCCTGTTGCAACCCCACGTCCGCATAACCCGCGCCTTCAGTCCCCAGATCGCGCAATGTCGTGAAGCCAGCGTCGAGCGTATTCTTCAGGTGAGCCACCGCCCGCGCCGTGCGCAGCGCCTGCGATTCCTTCAATACCTGATCGTCCCAAGGCGTTTCATTGTATGGGTGGAGCAATACGTGGGAATGGGCGTCGATCATACCAGGGATCAACGTGAGTCCGGGAAGATCAATCACTTGCGCATCGCGTGGAGCACGCACCTGGTCCGGTGTGCCGACGGCCTCGATCCGTCCTCCCCGCACCAGGACAATATGCCCCGCCTGAGGCGCATCGCTGATGCCGTCCCACACGCGCGCTGGACGAAGGACCGTCGTGGTCTGTGGCGGCTGAACCTGCGCGTGCAGCGCACGGCTGCCCGTGCCTAACGAAGTGAGCGCCAGCAGGCTGAGGAGACGCAATCGCGCGGAAATCATAATTCAGGAAGGCTGGGTGTGATGCGAGCGACAGCGGGAATTTCGGTCACACCGCCTGAGACGATAAATGCCATGACGTCGGAACTGCTGGCGTCGAGTGGAGTCACGGACTCCTTCCGAAACAGATACATCTGACCCGAAAAGTTGTATGAGTGCGGCATGTACACCGAGATCCATTCAGCCATGCCCATCACTTCGAGGGACTGTTGCGTGACAAATCCAAGAGCGTGTGCTGAACTGTTGTCGAAGAGGCGCACGACCACCGGCTTATCGAAGCGACGTTTCTCGCCCACAAAGGCATTCACGAAATCGCGTGTGGATGAATACAAAAAGCGCACAAAGGGCAGGCGCTCCATGACGTCGTCGAGCGCCGCCAGCAGTCCACGGGTGATGAAACCCGATCCGAGAAATCCGATCAGCGTGAGCACACCGGTCGTCACAACGAATCCCGCCCCTGGAATGGGGAGGCCGAGCCATCCGTCGATCGTCCGGAAAAGAACGACGCAGATGTAGACGGTGATGACCACGGGGGCCATAAAAACGACCCCGCGAAAAAAATACGCGAGGAGGCGACGCGTGGCGCGTGCGAACGGCGACGCGGACGGAGGACCGGCGCCGGCAGGAGTGAGGGACGGAACTGGAGAAGGAGGCGCGGAGAGGGGGGGAGGCGAGGAGGACAATTCAGGCTCTGGGTGCGGCGATGGGTCGCTGTCGGCGACGAGAACAGCTATTGTCTGGCGAGACGTGCTCGAGGCAACGCACGGCCTGCGCGCTCCGTAACCTATGGAAGTCCCGGCGCACTACCAGCCCCCACTTGGAGATTCCACCATGCGATTCTACCGCGGCATGCTTGCCGTTGTCCTTGCCGTCCCGTGTGCGGTTGGCGCACAAAAGAAGGTTCTAACTCAGGATACCTACGACTTCTGGCGCCAGCTGCAGGCGCCAACATTGTCGAACGATGGCGCATGGGCTGCGTACACGCTGTCTCCCGTCGTAGGTGACGGTGACGTGGTGTTCAGATCAACGGCTGGTGCCACCGAGTATCGCACGCCTCGCGGCTGGACAGGTCGTCCACTGAACACGGTGGGCACGGCGCAGGGCTTCACCGCCAGCCCGGCGAGAATCTCGGCGGACTCGCGTTTTGGTGTGTATCTCATTTACCCGACGCAGGCGGAGCTGGAAGAGGCGCGCCAGAAAAAGGTTGCTGTCCCACAACAACCCAAGGCGTCTCTCGGTATCACGAATCTGGCGAGTGGGCAGGTGACAACGGTCGATCGTGTCCGCAGCTTTATACTCCCGCGGGATGCCGGTCGGTATGTCGTGTATCAGCTGGAATCCGACGCGCCTCCGCGCGATTCCACGGTCCGTCGCGATACCACTCAGGCGGCGCGTGTTGCTGTACGCCGCACCTTTGGCACTCCGCTGGTGATTCGCGAGCTGGCGACGGGGAACGAAACGCGCATCGAGGACGTGTCAGCGTTTGTGATTGACGACAGCGCCCGCACGCTCGCGTATATCGTTGCGACGCGCGCCGACGGTGGCGATGGTGCCTATGTGCGCGATATGAGTACCGGCCGAACCACCGCGCTGCTGGAAGGTGAAGGTGAGTACGCTCAGCTGGCGATGGATCAGTCAGGACGGCAGGTGGCATTCGTAGCCAACACCTCCGAGTTCCGCGATATGAAACCGCGGTACACGTTGTATCACGCGAGCGTCTCTGGTGGCGTCGCCGCTCCGATCGTGAAACCCGCTGTCCTGAACGGCATGCATCCGTCGGCGAACGGCGAGGTGTCGTTCACCCGCGACGCCAGCGCCATCACATTTGGTGTCGCCCCTACGCCCGAAGATTCGATTCCGGCGGATTCACTGGCTGACAAGGCCGTCTTTGATCTCTGGCACTATCAGGATCGTAAGCTGCAGCCGCAGCAGCGCATCGAAGGTGCGAGAGATCGCAATCGCAGTTTTCTCTCCGTGTTTACGCTGCGCACCAAACGAGCTCTCGTGCTCGCCAATGATACGATGCCGAACGTCACAGTAAGCGACGACGGTGCGACCGCACTCACCGTGACGAACGTACCGTATGCGGTAGAGGCCATGTGGGGAGAAGGTGGGAACGATGTGTTCGTGACCGACGTCAGTTCCGGTCGCATGACTCCGGTGGCCCGTCGACTCGAGTCCCCCGCCCAGCTTTCGCCCGGCGCGAAGTACGTCGTGTATTTCAACGATAAACAGTGGCACGCGTTCAACGTGGCATCGGGCGAAACCAAAAACCTGACCGGTCAGCTGCGTGGTGTCCGCTTTGACCAGGAGACGCACGACAGCCCCAGCACGGCTCCGGCGTGGGGGATCGGCGGCTGGACGCGGGCTGATCGCAGTGTGCTTATCTACGATCGTTATGATGTCTGGGAGATGGATCCCGCCGGGGTTCGCGCGCCGAAAGTGGTCACGGATTCAACGGGAGTCCGCGCGCAGGTGACGTATCGCGTCGTCGACCTTGATCGGGACGATCGGTTCATCGATCCCGCGCAGCCTCTGCTGCTTCGCGCCTTCAACAATGTCACGAAGGCCAGTGGGTACTACGAGGATAAGCTGGACGGCACTGCCGCGCCGCGTCAGATCGTCTTCGGCGATCGGAACTATGGAACGCCGACCAAGGCGCGCAACGCCGATCGGTACCTGATGACGCAACAGACGGTGTCTGAATTTCCTGACCTGTGGACAGGCAACTCTCTGGCCAGCTTGACGAAGATCACGAACGCCAATCCGCAACAGTCCGAGTACCTGTGGCCAACTGTCGAGCTCGTCGACTGGATCAGTAGCGATGGTGAAAAGCTGCAGGGGATGTTGTACAAGCCCGGAAACTTTGATCCGTCAAAGCAGTGGCCCATGGTCGTGTACTTCTATGAGATGTTGAGCGATGGGTTGCACAACTACAGTTCGCCGACGGGCCGGAATGTGGTGAATCCGTCAGTGTACACATCGTTAGGCTACGTGGTCTTCTTCCCGGATATCGTGTACGAGAATGGGTGGCCCGGACCCAGCGCGATGAAGGCGATCGTGCCCGGCGTCCAGTCGATTCTCGCACGCGGTTACGTCAACCCCAAAGCGGTCGGCATCGCAGGACAATCGTGGGGGGGATATCAGAGTGCCTACCTGATTACCCAAACCAGCATGTTCGCCGCCGCCGTGCCTAACGCCCCAGTCGCAAACATGACCAGCGCCTACGGCGGCATACGTTGGGAATCGGGAATGGCGCGTTCATTCCAGTACGAAAAAACGCAAAGCCGCATCGGCGGATCGCTGTGGGAGTATCCGGTGCGATACATCGAAAATTCTCCCCTCTTTCACCTCGACCGGGTCACCACCCCCGTCCTCTTTATGCATAACGACGCGGATGGCGCTGTCCCATGGTATCAGGGCATCGAACTGTTTGTGGGATTACGTCGACTCGGCAAGGAGGCGTACATGATCAATTACAACGGCGATGCCCACAATCCGCGCAAGCGCGCCAATCAGCTCGACATTGATATGCGCATGCAGCAGTTCTTCGCGAACAAGCTCAAAGGAGAGCCAGCGCCAGACTGGATGAAGAATGGCATTCCATTCCTGGAAAAGGGCAAGGACCAGCTGCGGAACGTCATTCCCTGATCGGGCGAGATCGCGGAGAACCAGTTCGATAGGACGTTGTCCCCGGCGCCGGCCAACACTGCGTCGGGGACTTGTACTTATGCGGGGCGATATGGTGCTTTTGCTCAGGGCACCCGCACGATGCACAACGGCAAAGATGATGACATTGAAACGGCCCCTCCCCGAGCGACGAGCGTTGCTTACCGTACGGTGAGTGCTTTGGCGCCGCAGTCGACCCTGCCATCCACCACGTGATTCCTCAGCAAACGATCGAATGCGGGGTGATCCATACCCTCCGCGCCAATGGGTTGAATGGGGGAGGCGATCAGCACCAGTGCGGCCGCCGGCAGCCACCCGAACCGGCGTGCGATATTGGGAATAAAACTCAACATGATGAGAAGCGCTCCGGCAATCGCGACGCGCACGAGAGCCTGTTGTCTCGCACCCTCGGCTCCGGCCAGCAGTGAGTCCGCGAAGTACGTGTAAACCGCCGTGCCAGGAAGAATTCCGAGCGCCGTGGCCGTGATGTAGTCCCTGATTTTCATTCCAGCGAGGCCGGCGCCGAAATTGAGCGCATTAAAAGGTACCACCGGTATCAAGCGCAGTCGGAGCAGACCAACAAAACCGCTTGCGCCTGCGATCGCCTCAAGCTTGTCGGCTCTGGCTCCCAGGAACGATCTGATGGCGTCCTTGCCTAACGAGCGCGCCAGCAGGAAGGCTCCCGTGGCGCCGATCGTGGCTCCGATCCAATTGTACAATGTGCCACCGACTGCTCCGAAGATTGCGCCGCCGGCGAGCGTGAGCGGAGTCCCCGGCAGGCCGAACGAGGCGATCAGGGCATAGGCGGCGATGAAGAGCACCGGCGCGGCAGGAAGGTCCCCGAAATCGCGGATCGCCGCCACCAGGACCACGGGATCCGTGTAGCGGCCCAGACCCGCAGCGCGAGCTACCAGAAAAACCGCGACGATGATCGCAACGAGCAGGCCGAGCTTGATCCACGGCGAGCGTGATGCAGTAGGAGAGGAATGTGTGGGCATGGGGGCGTGATGAGGCTGACAAAGGTGCGCCAATATCCGCGAGCCTTACCGCGAGTTCCGAAACGACGTCGTCAGGTTGCCTACGCCCGGCAGCAGGGACCGGATTGGGCCACAGTCGAGGAGGGCACGTTGAGCCGTTGTGCGCAGGAACCTCGGCCAGACAGTACCGCCACCCCTTCGCACACTCTACCTTTTCGCGCCATGGGACACACACGACTCTCGGACACGCAGTCATCGACGCCGGAATCATCGCCGGCACGCCCCGGCTGGACGGTGGCCGACGCCAAAACGCTCTACAACGTCGATGGATGGGGCGCTGGTTTCTTTGACGTCAGTGACGCGGGTCGCGTGATCGTGCGTCCAGATCCGGAACAGCCGACCCGCACCCTTGATCTGTATGATCTGGCGTTGGATCTCGAGGCTCAAGGTGTTCAGCTTCCGGTGCTGTTGCGCTTCTCGGACATTCTCAGGAAGCGCATTGAGACCCTGAGCGAGAGCTTTGCGCAGGCCATAGCGGAATTCGAGTATACCGGATCGTACACCACCGTCTACCCGATCAAGGTCAATCAACAGCGACACGTGGTGGAGGAGATCGTTGAGTTCGGCGCTCGACACGGCGTAGGCCTGGAATGCGGATCGAAGCCGGAACTCATGGCAGTGCTCGGCATGGGTGAATCAACCGAGCATCTCATCGTCTGCAACGGCTACAAGGACGAGGAGTTCATGCGTCTGGCCCTCATGGGGCAGCGTCTTGGACATTCGGTGTTCATCGTCATCGAACAACTGAGTGAACTGGACGTGCTGCTTCGTGCCGCCGACGATCTGGGCGTGGTGCCACAGGCCGGTGTTCGGATCAAGCTCGCGTCAGAAGGGGCGGGCCGTTGGGCACAGAGCGGCGGCGAAAAGTCGAAGTTCGGACTCAACACTGCCGAACTGATGAAATTGATTGATCGGCTTCGCGACATGGGACGACTGGACATCCTGCGTCTGCTGCACTTTCACCTCGGATCCCAGATTACCGATATCCGATTCATTAAGTCAGGGCTGCAGGAAATCTCGCGGTTCTATCGTGAGTTGCATAAGCTGGGTGTGAACGTGACGCACGTGGACGTTGGCGGCGGACTCGGTGTGGATTACGATGGCACCAACTCGACGAATCAGGCCAGCGTGAACTATTCGCTGCAGGAATATGCCAGCGACGTGGTGTACACTCTGGCTGAGGCCTGCCGCGAGGGTGATCTCGCGATGCCACATCTGATCAGCGAATCCGGTCGTGCGCTCACGGCGCATCACGCGATGCTGCTGCTGCGTGTTACCGACGTTGAATCGCTGCCTGGCACTGGTGCACCCGATCTCACTGATGACGATCACGCTCTCCTGCATGAGATGAGTGACGATCTGAAGATGGTGAGCAAAAGGAAGGTGCCGAAGCGCAAGGTCACCGAGATCTTTCACGATGCGTCATTCGATAAGGAGCGCGCCCAACAGCTGTTCAACAGTGGGGTGTTTTCTCTGCGCGAACGGGCGCTCGCTGAGACGATTTATGTCGGGACCATGCGACGACTCGCACAAATCGTCGTGGATTCGCCAAACGGATTCACCGATATCCAGAAGGAACTGGAAGCAACACTCGTCGACCGGTACTTCTGCAATTTTTCGCTGTTCCAGTCCCTTCCTGACAGCTGGGCGATCGATCAACTGTTTCCGATCATGCCCATTCATCGGTTGGATGAGCGTCCGGAGCGACGTGGAACCATTCAGGACATGAGTTGCGACTCCGACGGAAAGATCGATCGATTTGTCGGTGGTAAGGAAGGGCGCCCACATCTGGAATTACACGACTTCCGCGACGGTGAGGACTACATCATCGGGATCTTCCTGACGGGTGCCTATCAGGAGATTCTTGGTGATCTGCACAACCTGTTTGGTGATACAAACGCGCTGCATATCCGGCTGACCGACACGGGACACGAAATTACCGATCTCGTGCACGGCGATACCGTGACAGAAGTGTTGAACTACGTGCAGTTCAGCGCATCGAGTCTGTTGACCACCTTTCGGCGCAAGGTCGGCAGCGCAACCGAAGTCACGCGCGCGGATGCCAATCAGTTTATTGCGGAGTACGTGGCCGGGCTCGAGGGGTACACGTATCTGGAAGGCGAAGCCGCGCGTTAAACCAACCCGCGATGGGCCGGCGTCTGGTGTCCCAGACGCCGGTGACAACGATCAGGCGCCGAAGCGCGCGCCGACAGCAGCCCAGTTCACGACGTTCCACCATCCCGTGACATAGTCCGGGCGTCGGTTCTGGTACTTGAGGTAGTAGGCATGTTCCCACACGTCGATGCCGAGCAGAACCTGCCCCGGTTTAACACCGTCCATCAACGGATTGTCCTGATTCGGAGTGGACGTCACGGTCAATGCGCCATCTTTGTTGATTAACCAAGCCCAGCCTGATCCGAATCTGGTCGCCGCAGCGGTGGCAAATTTTTCCTTGAACGTGTCGAAGGAACCGAACGATGCGGTGATCGCCTTGCCGAGCGCTCCACTGGGTGCGCCACCCGCATCCGGGCCCATCACGGTCCAGAAGAGTGAGTGGTTCCAGTGTCCGCCGCCGTTGTTGCGGACCGCCCCGCGAATGTCCTCGGGGACGCCGTCGAGGTTCGCGAGCAAATCATCCAGAGACTTGTCGTGCAACTCGGCATGTTTGTCGAGCGCTGCATTGACGTTATTCACATAGGCCTGATGATGCTTGCCATGGTGAATCTGCATGGTCTGCGCGTCGATATGCGGCTCGAGGGCGTTGTGCGCGTAAGGCGGTTCGGGGAGTGTATGTGGCATAGTCGCTTGGGCAAAAGGAAAGTCGTTCACAGGAAAACCGTCGCACGAGTACACTCTGCGGCGGTCGGGCAGGCCCGTGACCCTGTTCCTTCTAAACTGGCGACCAACTCACGAGATCGGAAGTTCGCCGCTCGGGAGTCGCGGGCGTATCCCGTACGGGCTATCTCCGCCTTAGTGGAGAAAGGTGCGCACGACCACGAAGCCCAGCACCAGCACCACCAGGAACACGATCGACAGGATGTTGAAATATTTGTCGATGAATGCCTTGATCGTTGGCCCGAACACATACACGAGTGCGCTCACAAGAAAAAAGCGCGCGGCACGGCCGAAGAGTGCGGTGATGGCGAACGGCAGCAGCGGTACCTGAAAAGCGCCGCCGGCGATGGTGAACACCTTGAACGGTATCGGCGTGAACGCCGCCGAGCCGAGCGCGAGGACAAGATTCTCGCGATACAAATTGCCCACTCTGTCAAAAGAGTCGGTGGCACCGTAAAACTCCAGAACCGGGCGGCCGACTTGATCAAACAGCAGGAGTCCGATGTAGTAACCGGCAATGGCTCCCAGCGTCGAACCGACGGTGCACACGGCGGCAAACCAGAATGATCGCTTGGGACGCCCTATATTGAGCGCCATCAGCAGCAGATCGGGCGGGATCGGGAAAAACGAGGACTCGGCGAACGACACCCCGAACAGGGCCCACGTTCCACCCGGCCGATCAGACCAGCCGAGTGTCCAATTGTAGAGTCGCCTCACAACGTTGGGACGTTTGCCGCCTGCAAGAGGTGTCGAGGAAACTGATTCGGGGTGCATTTGCTGGAGCGATGGGTGGATAACGCGATTGCATCAAACTTCGCCGGATGGCACTGACCAACAAAGGGCCACCTGCGCAAACTTCAATGCATGTCTGAAAGCGAACCGCAGGTTCTGGTGGTGACCCACTCGCATTGGGATCGGGAGTGGTACAAAACGGCCGAGGCCTTTCGATTGCATCTCGTCGCCCTTGTTGACGATTTGCTGGAGGGGCGGGACACCGGCCCGTTTCTGCTCGATGGCCAAACCATCGTCCTGCGGGACTATCTGGAGTGGCGACCGGAGCGCCGTGAGTATCTGGTGCTGGCGCTTCGCGATGGCACTATCGAGGCCGGCCCATGGTTCGTGCTCGGCGACAACCTGATTGCGAGCGGCGAGACGATTGTGCGCAATCTGCTACTCGGTCGACAGGAGTTGCTGGGGCTGGGAGTCGCTGACGTCGCGCCGACGGTGCTTTACTGTCCCGACTCCTTTGGGCATCCTGCGGCGATGCCGCTGGTCGCTGACGGGTTCGGTCTGCCGATGGCGGTGGTGTGGCGCGGGCTCGGAGGGAGGGGCTGGCCCGAGCATGATGCAATGCGCTGGCAGCACGAATCCGGCGCGGAGGTGCTCGTTTATCATTTGCCGCCGGCCGGATACGGAGAGGCGGCCAACATTCCGACTGATCCCGCCGCCGCGGCCAGCCGATGGGCCTCGTTGCTTAATGTTCTTGGCGCGCGCTCCACCCGGGGATCTGCCGGAGGCGTGTTGCTGGCGCTCAATGGCGCGGATCATCATGCGCCACAGCTCGATCTCGACGCTGCGGTTGACGCGGCGGCGACAGCCATCGCTCCTGCCGCCGTGGCCCGCGCATCGCTGGCGGAGTTTGTCGCCCGGTTCACTTACGAAAAGGCATCGGAGGAACTCCCCGTCTTCCGAGGCGAGCTGCGCGCCTCGCCGTCCTATGTCTGGGCATTACAAGGCACGTTCAGTGCCCGGGCACATCAAAAGCGTCGCAACGCGAAGATCGAATGGGGGCTGTTGTATGACGTTGAGCCGTGGGTGGCCCTGGCGAGTTGGCAGGGAACGGACTTCAGCCACAATCTGACGGCACTGTGGCGCGAAACGTTAACCAATCATCCGCACGATACGCTCTGCGGGTGCTCGATCGATGCTGTGGCGCACCAGTTTGATGCGCGGTGCGAACGCGTCGAACATGCAATGCGTGAGTTGCGCACGCTCGTTCTCGGTACACTCAGTGGTGCAGGAGCCGAGCAAAGGCGCGCCGCGGCCGACTCACCGTACCTGGAGATCAGGAATCCGTCTGCGCGCACATTTTCAGGTGTCGTGGAATGTGATATCGATCTGCCGATCGCACGTGTGCCGGTCGGTCCGGGGTCGGCTGGACATTTACCTCCCGCCACCAGAACAACTCCGGTAAAAACAAAGCGCCAGGCATTCGGAATCGGCAATCCATTCGCGCCGCAGCAGGTGGTGGCACGCGAGTACCTGCACACACGGGTCGAATCGCCGAGACACTACCCGATTAACCAATTGGTGGATCGACACCGCACGCTGGTTTGGATCAGCGACGTACCTGCGTACGGTGTTCGCGCGCTGCGCATCGATCGGGGAGGCACTTCCCGGCGACGAGTCCCGCAACGGGTGGTCGTAGAAGATGAGATACTAAGCAATGGCCTGCTCAGTGTCTGGTTCGACGGCGAGCGCGGGCTCTGCGTACGGGACGACCAGAATCGTGAACACGCGGACGTTCTGGGGTTCGAAAGTATTGGGGAGCAGGGGGATCTCTATACGCACTCGCAGATACCGGGATCGCATCGCGTCGGGGTAGTCACGAGGCATCGCATCACGCGTCGGGGCCCGCTCCGTGCGGCGCTCGCGCTGCGATGGCGCGTTCCCGTGACCGCTCGTACGCTGGGAAGTGCAACAGGCGTGCCCATCTCGCGCAAGCACGCGGCGGCGTTACTGGACGTAATCGTTGAACTGGACGCCGGATCTCGCGTGCTCCGCCTGAAAATCTCAGGAGAGAATGCGATCGCGGATTATCGGCTGCGCGCCGTGGTGCGCAGTGGCTGTCCGGTGTCCACGCACATGGCCGATGCCGCTTTCGGATTCGTTGAACGGCCATGCGAAGCCGCAGAGGGTCAGGCGAGTGATGTTGAGATCGTTCCGCCAACGCATCCGTTGCATCGTTCCGTGTCCGTATTCAGCGTTGATCGCGGACTCAGCGTGCTGTCCGATGGGATGGGCGAGTACGAATGCGGACGGTCTGGCGACATTGCTGTCACGCTTGTCAGGGCAACCGGGGAGTTGTCTCGTGGGGATCTGCTTGAGCGGCCCGGGCATGCCGGCTGGCCGTCAGCGGTGCCCGATGCGCAGTGCAACGGTCCGTTCGCCTGCGTTCTTGGCGTGTATCTGCATGGTCCTCACACATCTGAGGTCATGGACGGGATCGCAGAGCGGGCCGATGCGTTTGTTGCCCCCGCGCGGGGAGAGACGCGGTATGGAACAACGCTGCCGAACGAAGTGCACGGGCCGGCGCTCCGCGGAGAAGGCCTGCATATCGCCGCTGTTAAGCCATCAGAGTCCGGCGCAGGGGTGGTGGTCCGCGTGCAGAACATCAGCCCTGGTCGTCAGCGTGGCAGCCTCGGCTTAACGGGTCTCCGCGCCGCGTGGCTGGCACGATTGGACGAACGGCAGTTGGCAGTGATACCGGTGGAAAACGAACGCGTGGAGTTCTTTGCAGAACCCCACGCGGTACTGACCTTCGTATTGGCGCGTTGAATGGCGGCCGCTGGGACCGCCCTCCAGCCACGTGTGTCAGTCGGCGAGTACGAACGTCACCTTCATGTGGACGCGGTACTCCACGATCTTCCCGTCCTTGCACACGACCTTCTGACTGGATATCCATGCGCCCTGGACGTTGCGCAGCGTTTTGTTCGCCCGCTTGATACCGGATTCAACTGCATCTTCGAAGGACTTCTTTGAGGAAGCAACGATTTCGGTGACTTTTGCGATTGCCATTGATAGATCTCCTGTGAATGAATTGGGTTATTTGTTGAGAAACTTGCCGGCCATGCCAAGAACGTCATCGACGATGGATCCGTCTTTGTCGGCATCCAGAAATGAGAGCAGGCCACCGATGCCGGCGTTGGCCTTCTGCATGTCCTGCCGTTCCTGTCCAAGCATTTCCGCCAAACCGCCGGCATCGAGGCCCTTGGTTTGACGCGCCATGCCTAACGAGCCGAGTACGATCGGCGCCAGCATCGCGAGCAGCGCCCCCGCTTTGGCCGGATCAATGCCCGACGTCCTGCCGATCGTCGCCGCGGCTGCCTCCTGACGATCACCCAGCACGTGCTTGAGAATTTTACCACCGGGACCTCTCTGGTATCCTGACACGGCGCCCGTGAGGTCGCTGAGCACACTCCCGTCATGGTCTTTGCTTAGTGCAGCATTCAGCGCTTCGGCGCCCCCTGGGCGCGCGGCGTTTCGGGCCAACGCCGAGAGGAGCACCGGTATTGCCGTCGACACCGCGGCAGCTGTGGATGCTTTGTCGGTGCCAAGTTGCTGACCCATCTGCTTGAAAACCGAGGGACCGAGCTGCTCCATCAATCCGTCAAGTAATGATGACATGTTCCGTGGAAATGAGAAATAACTTACGATTGGCCGAATAGGCGCACATATCCCGGCGGATGCAAGGGCGCCTCGCGTATCCGATGTCAGGTACGTTCAGCGTTCGGGGACCATCGATCACGAAACGCGTCGCCCAGCGTGGTGCACGCCAGCACGGTGATAATCAGCGCAACACCCGGCACGAGCGCGATCCATGGTGCCGTTACAATGTACTCGCGTCCCGCAGCGATCATGTTTCCCCAGCTTGGAGTAGGAGGTTGGACTCCCAGTCCAAGAAACGCCAGACCGCTCTCGAGGAGGATTGCATTGCCGACACCGAGCGTTGCTGCGACCGTCGCCGATCCGAGCGCGTTAGGCATCACGTGACGCGCCAACAGGGTCCAGTGAGGCACGCCTAACGAGCGCGAGGCGTCGACCCACGCCGCTCCTGCCACGGTGAGAACGTCTGCTCGAACCAGCCGGGCCACACTCATCCACCCTGTGAGAGCCAGAACGATGATGACCATCCACATGCCCGGCGTGAAGAGCGCCGCACACAGCAGCAGCAAAATGAGGCGTGGGAAGGCCAACATCGCGTCTGCAATGCGCATAATGAGCGAATCGGTCACGCCGCCCTTCCATGCACTCACCGCACCGGCACAAACGCCGAGTGCCGCGGCCAGCAGTGATCCGATCACGCCGACCATCAATGAGATGCGCGCGGCGAGCATGAGTCTGGTGAAGAGATCCCGGCCGAAAGGATCGGTACCGAGGATGTGCCACGTGCCGGTGCTGCTGCGCCCGAACGGAGGAATAAGCCGTGCCTGCAGCATGTCGTCGATCGCCAACGGATCCTGCGAAGCCAAGGCAGGAACAAGCAGGGCGCCGATGGCGATCACGCCAAGGGACCCCAAAGCAAGGTGTGTGGCGCGCGTCATTTTGTGCGATGCCGGGGATCACTCAGCTGGAGCGCGACATCAGCGATCCAGTTCGCCGCGATTACGAGCGCGGCGTACAACAGCGTGGCCCCCATCACCACGGGATAGTCGCGCGCAGAGATCGCCGACAACATCACTCGGCCCATACCCGGCCAGGCGAAGATGCTCTCCACAAAAACCGAACCTGCTATCACCCCGGGGAGGGTCAGCGCGGCCAAAACGATGATCGGCGGCAGCACATTGGCGCCGAGATGACGGAGCATGATTCGACGGGGGCGTACTCCCTTGGCCCGCGCCGTGCGCAGCCAATCGTTGGCCGTCAGTTCGTTCGCCGCGCCGCGAACATAGCGCGCCACCCCAGCGGCGCCGATCGCCGCGAGCACTGTCACCGGTAGCACCGCGTGCCTGGCGATGTCGACCACTCGTGACCATCCGGCGAACTGCCCCCCGGGGGTCTCCATCCCTACCGCTGGCAGGCGCATCCACATGGGTAGATTGAGTCGCGACGCACCGTAGGTGAACAGTGCGAGCAGTGCGAGTGCGAGCCAATAGCTCGGCGCCGCGTACACCGCAATTCCGATAGCAGCAGTCAAACGTTCACCTGCAGATCCCCGACGCATCGCCTGCCACAGGCCGAGCGCCACGCCAACAAGGAAGGTCAGGAGATAGGACACGCCTCCGAGCAACGCTGAGACCGGCGCTGCGCGCGCAAGAATTCGGGTGACAGGTTCGTTCTGTACATATGAAAAGCCCAGGTCACCGCTCACGACAGCGCCCAGCCAGCGTGCATATTGTGAGGCAACAGAAGCGTCGAGGCCGAGCGTCGAGCGGATGCGGGCCGCATCCTCGATGCTCGCCGTCGGCGGTACGAGGAGGTCGGCGGCGTCACCCGGGGCCAATCGCACGAGGACAAACGTGAGCGACACGACGAGCCACACGAGGATGAGCGATTCGCTGAGGCGTCGTAGGGCGGGGGTGCGGTGCACGTGGGCATAATGCGTCGCGCGCTGCGCACGTCAACCTGCCGCGCCGTCGCGGCCTGTTTTGCCGGGGGGCTGGTGACGGGGGCGTGCGCTGTGCCGGCAACGGAAACGACAACGATCGTTCTCGCCTCCGGCGCCGATCTCGAAAGCGGCAATCCTCTGGTCACCGTGCATCCGATGGCGCGTCAGATCCATCGGTACGTGCTCTTCGTGACGCTCGCCCGGTACGACAGCCTTCTGGCCCCCGTTCCGTACTTTGCACAACGCTGGGACTGGTCTGCAGACAGAACCACCCTCACGCTTCGATTGTTCAGTGGGTTGTCGTGGCACGACGGTACGGCGACAACTGCGCGCGACGTGGCTTTCACGCTTGATGCTGCCCGTGATCCCGAGGTCGGTTACCATCGTGCCGCAGATCTGCGTGCTGTTCAATCAATCGCAGCGTCAGACGACTCAACGGTGGTTGTGGTCTTCCAATCGCCGCAGGCGCGTTTTCCGGCGGTCCTCTGCGAATTGCCGATTGTACCGGAACACATCCTTGGATCTGTTCCTCGCGGGGAGTGGCGACGCAACGCATTTTCCACTGCTCCGGTTGGGAACGGTCCCTGGATGTTCAGTGAGCGCCGCGCCGGTCAGCGGTGGACGTTTATCCGCAATCCATCTTTCCCATCCGCACTCGGCGGTGCGCCTGCTATCGAAAGAGTGGTCGTTGCGGTGGTCGACGAAGCAACCACGAAGTACGCAGGACTCGTCGCAGGGGACCTCGATGCGGCCGGGATTTCTCCGGTCATGGCCAATCTCGCCAAGGCAGACTCTTCGCTCCGCGTGATCGACTATCCGGTGGCGTTCTCGACGGCGCTGGTGTTCAATGTGAGGAAGGCCCCGCTCGACGACTCGCGAATCCGGCGTGCCATTGGCAATGCGTTGAACAGGGAGCGTATCGTGCAGGTCGCACTCGCGGGGTATGGGCGACCCGCATCAGGCGCCATCGCCCCGGATCACCCCCTGGCCAACCGCAGTAGTCAGGCTCCCGTGAACGGACGTCAACTCGCTGATTCGTTGCTGAACGCATCCGGTTGGACATCGGCTGGCGGCGCCTTTCGTTCGAAGGACGGGCGCCCCCTGCGGCTCACACTGCGTTCAGTAGGCAGTGGTGACAACTCCATTGAACAGCTGATTCAGGCCGACCTGCGCGCCGTGGGCATAGAGCTTCGGGTTGAGCAGATGGAACTTGGCGCGTTTCTGGCCGATGCCCGCTCTCCAGCCCGATCGTTTGACATGTTGTTCACCGGGATTCCCGGTGACCTCAGCTTATCACACGTGGCAGCGATGTTCGAGAGCAGCCAAAGCGGCGGCGCGCTGGACTATGCCGGCTTTCACGATGGACAACTCGACGCGCTGTTCGCCGCCACGAGAACGGCAACGACAGACAGCGCGCTTGCTGACCAGTGGCAGCGCATCGATGATCGGCTCAACATCGAGGCACCGGTCTCGTGGATTTACCACGCTCGCGGAGTGCAGGGCCTGCGCCGCAGAGTGCGCGGTGTCTCGATGGATCTTCGCGGTGAACTAGAAGGGATTGCGCGCTGGAGTCTGGATCGGTGATCGGCGAGATCAACGCGACGCTCAAGTCACGCGCCAGCGTGGCGCGGGGACCGCTGCGCTTACTGGCTGAATCACTGCGCAACGACCTTACGCCACTGATTCAGCTCGAAGCAATTGAACTGCCAACGCAGAAGGCCAGGCTGTCCCGCATCGGCGGGCGATGCGGCCGCCATGGGACACTGCTCAACTTTGACCCGTGGTCTCCACGGTTGCATAGCTGTACTGCCTGCGCCACATCGTACGCGGACGACGCACACTACCGCTGGTGGATCATGAATTACCAGCTGTGGATCGCCGAGCGCTCCGTGCATGCCGCGGTTCATGGTGCATTAACCGGAGACGAACAGTCGCTCGCTCTGTCTGAGCGTATTCTGTCCGCCGCCTGCGATCGGTACCTGACGTATCCAAATCAGGACAACGTCCTCGGCCCAAGTCGCCCGTTCTTCAGCACGTACCTCGAGTCCATCTGGCTGCTGCAGCTTTCGATCGCCGTATCTGTACTGCAGGCACGCGGATCGAATCCGTCTCTGGTGCAACGCACCTTCGACGACGTGTTGGCGCCGAGCCTCAAGCTCGTGAGCAGTTATGACGAAGGAGGATCCAATCGCCAGGTCTGGAACAATGCGGCCATCATGTGCGCCGGTGCATTGCTGCAGGAGGACCGGCTCGTGGACGAGGCGATTCATGGTCGCTCCGGAATTGCGCGTCATTTAATGAACGAACTCCTCGCCGACGGCACCTGGTACGAGGGCGAGAACTATCATCTCTTTGCGCATCGCGGCCTGTGGTACGGGGTGACGATGGCTCAGCAGCTCGGTGCGGTGTTGCCGGATGAGGGACTTCGTCGGTTTCGCGAGGGATTTGCCACCCCGTTTCTCACCGCGCTCCCCGACATGACATTTCCCGCGCGGCGCGATTCCCAGTATGGTGTCTCGTTGCGCCAGTGGCGCACAGCGGAGTCATGTGAGCTGGGGCTCGCCTTCGGGGATGATCCTCGACTGGTTCGTGCGTTGCACAGTTTGTATGCAGACGACGTGGCACCCGGGGATACGGGACGATCCTTTTCGACTGCGGAAGCCGAGCGCAATGTGCCGCCCGTTCGTCTGAGTCGAGCATCGTTAGGCTTCAAGAGTTTATTGTGTGCGCGTCCGGAACTGCCGGGGCTCGATACCCAGCGGGCGGGCGAGGACGAATCGGTGCACCTGCCGGCTCAGGGTTACGCCGTGATACGCAGGGACAGCGGCCGCGCGCATGTTGCACTCGACTATGGTGTAGGCGGTGGCGGTCACGGTCATCCCGATCGTCTTAATCTGTGGTTGATTCACGGTAACGCGCGGTGGCTGCAGGACGTGGGCACCGGATCGTATGTGGATCCATCGCTGTTCTGGTACCGCTCAACGCTCGCGCACAACGCGCCGATGCTCGCCGGGCAGGGGCAGCCGTACGGCACCGGCCATGTCATTGCATGGCAGCAGCAGGGTCCGGCGTCGTGGATATCGGCCGCGTTCCCGCTCGCTCCTGAGGTCATGGCGAGGCGCAGCGTCACCGTGATGGAGGACTATCTGATCGACGAACTCGCGTGGGAGGCTCCGCACGAGGTCGTCATTGATCTGCCTTGGCATCTAGGTCCTGTCGACGGAGAATTCGGGACATCCTGGTCGGTGGACGCGGATGCGCTGGACGCGCTGCAGTACGCCGCGGGAGGAGCAGGTCTGGTGACTTCGGTCGAAAGAGCTGCGTCACCGATCTCGACAATGGTCGCGCACGTGGACACGCAGGAACTGCGCGTGTGGTTTGATGATCAACTGCAACCGGAATGGTTTCGTTGTGCGGCTCCTGGTCCGCCCGGCGAAGGTATTGGGAGTAGCCGAACCTTCTTCGTGGAGCGGGCGTATGGCGTCGTTGGCACCATGCGAAGCGTGTTGGCGTGGGGCACACACGGGGGCCTTGATGTCCAGAAATCGTCGGCCGACGGACATCGACCACGATCGGCGGTGGCCAGCGTTCAGTTCAGTGGCGACGTCGTAGTTGTTGCTCGCGCCGATGGCTCCCAGGACAGGCACGAACGGGTGCCCGAGGGTTGGCGCATTCAACACTCGGGAGCCGCAGGCGGCGCGCAAGCCATGGACTTGCAGCTAAACATTGCAGGTGCAGCGATTCGCCGAGCGGCAGACGCCGGAGCGACCAGCGGTGACTCACATGGCGGGCAGGAGATGGGGGAGGACGGAAGGGGACGCGCGCACGCGACGAACGGGCAGGGAGATTCTCACGCGCGAATCGAAACCCCCGCAGATGACGCTGCATCGGTCGATACGCCGTCGGCGCAGTTTAATGAGCTGGTGGCAACGCTGCCCCGCGCTCAGCCGCTGGTTATCGAACTCGGCGCACCCCACTACAGACGGACGGAGCAGTCATGGACTGAGGCCGGGTCACCTACGGCGCGCGTCGAGTTACGCACGGAGCCTGGGGGTCTTCGGCTCAATGTATTGGTACGCAAGGAGGACGTGTGTTTCGCACCACCCCGGGATACGAACCCGCTGGACAACGAGCATCCGGACATCAACTCCGACGGCGTTCAGTTGTATCTCTACGCTCCCGACCGATTTCATGCAGCGTGGATTCTTGTTGGGCAGCCGGACGGTTCGTTGCGTGCCACAGTGCGCGCGGATAATCCAGCCGGAACAGCACGCCGGCTGCAGGGTGGTTGGAAGCCACACGGCGAGGGGTATGAGATGCAATGTTTTGTTGAATGTCCAGTCCCTCGTGAGTTCTATTGTCATGTGGTCATCAATGAGACCGCTCGGAATCGGGAGCGACGTCGCGGCCAGCTGGTGCTGACCGGTGCCCACGGGGAGTGGGCCTACCTGCGCGGTGATCGGGAGCCCCTCGACGCATTTCTTCGCGTGGTGCAGGTCGATTAGTGTTCGCCGTGCGGCCGAACACCCTCCGGCCCGTGTTGTCCCCCCCCTTGGTTTCTCAAAGCCGTTCGCCGCAGCAAAGCAGGAGTCCTTTGACCGAATCGCTGCTTCACAAAGTCCGCATCGTCCTGTACGAGCCCCAGAATCTGATCAACATCGCGGCCACCGTGCGAGCGATGAAAAATTTTGGCGTGCGTGATCTCGTCCTGATTCGCCCCGTGCCCTGGACGGCCTACCGCCTTGAGGGCATCGCGCACGATACGCTGGATATCATTGAGCGCATTCGCGAGGTCGACACACTGGATGAGGCGCTGAATGACACGGTGTTCGTCACCGCCTTCACGGCTCGCCGGCGGCGCGTACGGTGGGACCACCTCACACCACGTGACCTGCCGGGACCGCTGCTGGAGCACGCGCAGCAGGGGACGGTGGTCCTGATGTTTGGTCGGGAAGACGACGGATTGCCTAACGAGGCGTTGGATCGTGCACATGCCCTGGCTCGTATTCCTACCACGGAGCACGCGTCGCTTAACCTTGCCCAGGCGATCGTGATCGCACTGTATGAGCTGCATGTGGCAGCGGGCGATGCGACTCGCATCGTGGCCGCTCCCCGCCACGATGCTCCCTCGGCGAGCGGCGAGGAATTTGAGCGCCTTTTTGTTGATCAGGAGCGCGCACTCGAAGCGATTGATTTCTTCAAGACGCGCCAGCGCACGCACATTCTGCGACAGCTGCGCTCACTCGGCTTCAGGATGCGGCCGGACGCGCGAGAGATTACACTCGTCCGCGCGCTGTGGATCGAAGTTGTGCGTTCGATGAATCGATACCGAAAGCAGGCCGGACTCACCGAGGTCGAAGAGCGACCTCTTGCGCCAGACGAATCCTGACGACACCCTCGCCTTTCACCACGACCAACCGTCACCATGCCTCTCGGCCGTTTTTTCAGGAAGTCGCAGGATGAAACCCCGGATGATTACGGCGCCTCGAAGGAGGAGCAGTCCGACGAGGTGGTCGATGAGGTCGTTCCCGAGTTTGATCTGCAGGGTGACGCGATTGAAACGTCGTGGAGCGAGCGTGCCCGTGCGGCTATCCCCGGGGGGAGTTCCACCGGCAGCAAACGTCCCGAAGCGTTATATGGCACGGCGAGCGGACTCAGCGAAGAGGACGAGGTCGGCGCGCCTGTTGGGCCGTCGCATTTTGTCGGAGCGAGTGGGTGCCTCATCACGACTCCGTCTCAGACTACACTGATCGACTGCACCATGGCGCTGGGAGCTGTGGGGCTGGGATATGCTGACGAGGAGGTAGGTCGCGCGGCGGCGAATGCGATGTTCACCGGTCACGTGAGCGGACTGCCTCATGTGCTTGAGGTCGGCATAGCTGAGCGATTATGTGATCTCATCCCGTGTGCAGAACGGGTTCGCTTTCTCAAAACGGGCGCGGAGGCCGTGTCTGCCGCGGTGCGTGTCGCGCGCACTGCCACGGGACGATCCACTGTCGTTGCCTCAGGGTATTTTGGCTGGCACGACTGGTCCAATGCCGGGCCAGGGGTGCCCGCGGGTGCAACGAGCGACGTTCATCTGGTTCCGTTCAATGACATCGATGCCCTGCGACACGCCGTGGATGCCGCTGGCGGTGACCTCGCGGCCATCCTGCTTGAACCGGTTGTTGAACGGCTACCTGACGAGGCATGGATCCAGGCCGCCGCCGATCTCTGCGAACGCAGTGGCGCCGTGCTCATCTTTGACGAACTCAAGACCGGATTTCGCTTAGCTGCAGCTGGATACCAGGAGTTGAGCGGAGTAACGCCGCATATGGCGACGTTCGGCAAGGCGATGGGCAACGGATTTCCGATCGCTGCGCTGGTGGGTCAGGCGGCCGTGATGGACGCGGCCACGCGCACCTGGATTTCTTCCACGGCGGCGGCGGAGGCGACGTCGTTGGCTGCCGTTGGGGCCGTGATCACACGGTATGTTGATGCGGAAGAGGACGTCTGTGAAATTCTGCGCACCACAGGTAAACGCATGCGAGAGTCCGTGCAGGCCGCCGTCACGGCCAGCGGAGTACCCGGTGTGACGGTAGAGGGGCTCGATCAAATGTGGTTCCTGCGGTTCGAAGATCCACGGTTGGAGGCCGCCTTCCTTCGGAGTGCGGCGCGTGGCGGCGTGCTGTTCAAACGGGGCGCATACAACTACGCGTCGGTGGCCCACAACGACGAAGAAATTCTTCTGGAGATTGAGCAGGTGGCAAGCGGCGCTTTTGTTGACGTCATGGAACAGCTGAACGCGTGAGCGCACCCCTGGCGGGTCCCGAGCCGCTGATAGATGTCCACGCACACTTCTACCAGCAGGGGTGCGGGCGGCCCGATTGGAAGCAGCTGAACGAAAACCGGCTCACGTTTGGCGACCGTATCGGTATCACCTGGCATGTGGCCTCAATACTCGGCAGCTGGGGAGCGCAGTCACCGACGTATTTCCAGTCGCCCGATGACACGATCACAGGGAACGAAGCCATGTTGGGCGTGGCACACACCGAGTCGCATCGCGTGCGCGCCTACGTGGCCGTGAATCCCAACGACACCGCCACCGCCATCGCCTGTATCAACGACTGTGTGGCACGCGGCGCTGTTGGTCTCAAGCTCGCGGCTGCGCGCCGTGCTGACGACGCGCAGGTAAATGCTGTCCTTGAGCGCGCCGCTGCTCACGGTCTTCCCGTGCTGCACCATATCTGGCAACACCGACGGCGCCACTGGCCGGGGCAGGACATTTCGGATGGCGCTGATCTGTCGCGTTTGGCGGTGCGATTCCCGACCGTGTCGTTCATTCTGGCGCACATCGGGGGCGGGGGAGACTACGCGCACACTTTTGCCGCCGTACGCGATGTGCCTAACGTCTATCTGGATCTTTCGGGGAGCGGCGTGGACCGCGGGATGCTCGACCATGCGCTGGAGTCGGTGGGCGCAAAACGCTTGCTCTGGGGGGCGGACATTACGCTGTGTACCGGACTCGCCAAACTTCGGGCGCTCGAGGTTATCGGGCTCTCCGCCGTCGACCTGTCCGCGATCCGGTGGGGCAATGCAGCGAGGATTTTTCCGCCAGGCGCCTTTCCGGGGCTCAGTGCAAGGAGCGAGGTGCAATGAGCACGCGCTCACCCGTGGCAGTCGATGTGAACACATTTATCGGCGCGTACCCGTACCGGTATGTGCCGCATCCCGATCCCGACGTGCTCGTCAGGGTGCTCGACCGCGAGCAAATCGAGAGCGCCTGGGTGGGGCACCTGCCTTCCGCCTTTCACCGGGATCCAACGCACGGCAACCGCGAACTCGCCGCTGCCCTGACGCCGTATTCGGCCCGATTGCGATTCGTTCCGACGGTCCGACCGGATTGGCCGTATGCCGCTGAGGGGCTCAGCGCGCTGCGAGACGGTGGTGCCGTTGCTGTGCGCGCTTACCCGCAGCTGGTGGGACTTGCCCCCGGTGATCCGCGGCTTCGCGATGTAGCAGTAGCAGGCGCGGAACTGTCACTGCCGCTCGTTCTTACCGTGCGCTTTGAGGACCTGAGACAGCGCCATTCAATAGATGGCTCCAGTGATCTCACACCAGCGCACATTCGGGAGCTGGCGCGTCAGCAGACGGGGGCCAGCCTCATAGTGACCGCAGCGGGACGCGAGTTCATCGAGGAAGTGCACTGGGGTTTGACTCCCCACGAACGATCTTTCGTGCAGTACGACATCTCGTGGTTGTGGGGACCGCCCACGGGCGATTTCTCTCACCTGCTGCGAAGCATCGGGAGTTCGCACTTCCTTTTCGGGACGATGTGGCCGCTCAGGCTCACGCAGTTGGCACGGGCCAATCTTGAGCTCCGCGACATCGACGTCGCCTCGATAACTCTGGGCGTTCCGGGTGAGCGCTCACGGTGAGCCGGCGCTCACTTTGAGGCAGATGAAAGTCGCGTCGTCGCGTTATGCACGTTACTCTTGCGCCCATTCACGACTGCGGTCATTTTTCCGCGCAGACTCATGCCTTGTGAAATAGTTCACAAGCCCGATCTTTTCATTCGGATTATCCCACTTCGAACGTGCTGATGACCAGAAAGAGCGGCTGGGCGCAGGTGCCTGCCTTTTTCGCGATAGCGATTACGGCGACGGTGCTTTCCGCCTACAGCGGAGCGTCCTCATCGCAGGGGTTTTCCCCTGAGCAGCCGATAAAGTTCCCGCATCCCGTGCATGTGAAAACGCTGGGGATGAACTGCCTCTACTGCCACAACGCGGCGAACAAGTCGTCAGATCCCGGTCTTCCGGCCGTGGGCACCTGCATGGGATGTCATACACTCATTGGCCCGTCGCGACCGGCCATCGACGGTCAGCCGGCTCGCCAGAGCGCCGAAATCAAAAAGCTGCAGGAGTATGCCCCCATCGGTCAGCCGGACAAGTGGACGGCCGTGCCCTGGGTCCGCATTCACAAGCTCCCGGAGTACGTACGCTTTCCGCACGTGCGACACGTGAGTGCCGGTGTGACCTGTCAAACGTGCCACGGCCCGGTGCAGGACATGGCGCAGGTTTATCAGGACGCCTCCCTCAATATGGGGTGGTGCCTGTCGTGCCACGTCAAAGGCTACGATTTGAAAGCAGGGCTCGAAGCAGCGGGAGATTCAGCGGGTGCAGCAGCGCTGCCGGTTACGGAAAAGAAAAAAGCGCGGTACGACTGCGCCGTCTGTCACTACTAGTTCACGTTCCCTGAGGACGCCAATGAATGAAAAGACGGAACGGAGCGGCGTAAAACGCCGCGACTTCCTCAAAGTGCTCGGTGCTGCCGGGGCAACCACAACGGTCATCGGTTGCAGCCAGGAAAAGGTCGAGCAGCTTATTCCTTATCTGGAGTCGCCGGACCACACGGTCCCGGGTGTCTCGACATACTACAGCTCGACCTGCCGCGAATGTGCGGCGGCGTGTGGTGTGGTCGCCGAGGTACGCGATGGGCGCGCCATAAAGCTCGAAGGCAATCCCGCGCACCCGGTCAATCAGGGTGCACTCTGCGCCAAGGGACAGTCCGCGCTGCAGGGTCTGTACAATCCCGATCGATATCGGCAGCCGATGATCCGCGAGGGCAATGCGCTGGTCCCGACCACGTGGGAAAAGGCGTTCGAAACGCTGAATCAGAAACTGAGCGAAGTGCGCAGTCAGGGACGTGCAGGGAATGCAGCGTTCATCAATGGTCCCGACAGCGGATCATTCGCCGGTTTCCTCGACGAATGGCTGTCATCCTACGGCATGCCGGCGCATCTGCAATACGACGCGGGTGCAGACGTTGTCACTGCCGCGGTGAATGCACGCGAATATGGTGTGGCGATGCCGCGGCTTGACTTTGCTGCAGCCCGACTGATCATCGGTATCGGCGCGGACTTTCTGGACGGATGGGGCGCCTCGGTGCCGCAGCAGCTGTCCTTTGCCGACGCACGCGCAAAGCTGCAGGATGGTCCGCGGTTCATCTACATCGGCGCTCGGCGTTCGCTCACCGGGCTCAATGCCGACGAATGGATTGCCTGCCGCCCAGGGAGCGAAGGTGCCATTGCCTCTGCGCTTCTCAGCTCAGTTGGTGGCACAGGCGGAACAGTCGCAGCCGCGGCCGAAGCGAGCGGCGTCACGGTGGAAACCTTGCAGCGCCTGGTTGATGAACTGCGCGCCACGAGGCCGAGTCTGGTGCTTGCCGGTGGGTCCACTCCCGATGCAGCGACGGTCGCCGGTACGGTTGCGGCCATTAATAAAGCAGCGGGCAATGTCGGCGTAACCATTAAGCCGGCCGAGGCGCTGATGGGCTTCGGTGGCACCGTGGGCGCGGCGTCAGTGGCGGAGGTGGCTGAACGCGCACGCGCCGGCAATGTGTCGGCGCTTTTTGTACGCGGCGTCAACCCGGCTTACGATCTGCCGAAGTCTGCACAATTCGCCGAGTCGATGGCGCAGATTCCGTTCAAGGTTTCGTTCTCGAGCTACCCGGACGAGACGACTGAGCTGTGCGACCTGGTGCTCCCGGACAACCACGCGCTGGAATCGTGGGGTGACGTACAGGCTGTGCCCGGTGTGGTCGGGCTGCAGCAGCCGGTTATGGATCGTGTGTTCGATACGCTGGCAACAGCTGACGTACTGCTGCGCGCAGCCAAGGCAGACCCTGCGCTAGCATCGGGGTATCCGCAGGCAACGTTCCGGGATGTGCTCGTCGGACGATACGGCTCGGCGACGCTCGCCGGTGCGCTCCCCACTGCAATGACACCGGGGACAATCACCGCACGTACGGGTTCGACGACGCTGGCGGCGACCGCCGGTACGATCGGCGGAGACGGCGCGTATTTTCTCGTGACCTATCCGCATGCCACGCTTGGTATGGGAGAGGGCGCCAATAAGCCATGGCTGCAGGAACTCCCCGATCCCGTGTCGAAGATTGTATGGCAGTCGTGGGTTGAGCTGCATCCCGCCACGGCGCGGCAGCTGGGTGTTGTGGCCGGCGACCACGTAACGGTGACAACGGCTGCGGGAACCATCACCGCCCCTGCTTACATTTATCTGGGCATCCGTCAGGATACGGTAGCGGTTGCACTGGGCCAGGGACACTCAAGCTACGGTCGCTACGCGCAGGGCATTGGTGTCCGCGCACTCGACGCGCTGGGATCCACCTACAATGCCGCAGGCGGACTGGCATTCACGCAGACGCGTGCTGCCGTCGCGAAGGCTGGAGAACACTCTCCGCTGGTGACGCTCGAAGGATCGGCCAGACAGCATGGTCGTGGTATCGCGCAGGCGATGACCGTTGCTCAGCTGGTGTCCGGCGAAACCGAAGAACATCACGAGCTGCCGGGCGACCGGTCACATGAGTTCCTTCCTGGATTACGTTCACCTGTAGCAGCCGATGCGCAGGGTGACCTCGCGGTGGCCAACTCCAAGGACAAGGGGATGTACGATCCCAATCATTGGAGCGGGATGGCCAAGCGCCGTTGGGCCATGACCATTGATCTGTCACGCTGCACCGGGTGCTCGGCCTGCGTCACGGCCTGTCACGCGGAGAACAACATCCCGACAGTCGGTGCACGTTGGCAGGGGCGATCATTGCGTCCGTTCCACACAGCGGATGGCGCCGGCTGGGATACACGACCCGGGGCCAACATCCTGAAGGGACGCGAGATGAGCTGGCTCCGCATCGAACGGTACTTCGAAGGTGGCGAAGACGGCGTCAGTGATTTCGAGACGCGCTTCGTTCCGATGATGTGTCAGCATTGCGGCAACGCACCATGCGAACCGGTATGTCCTGTCTACGCGACGTATCATGCGCCGGACGGATTGAACGTGCAGGTGTACAATCGTTGCGTGGGTACACGCTACTGTTCGAACGGCTGCCCCTACAAGGTTCGTTATTTCAACTGGCACGGGTTTGGCGAAAAGGACCGCCGTCAGTACGCGTTCCCGGAGCCGTTGCATCTTCAGCTTAATCCGGACGTCACCGTGCGTGGCAAGGGTGTCATGGAGAAGTGCACCTTCTGCGTGCAGCGGATCCGTGAGGCCGAGACACTGGCCAAAGTTGAGAACCGGGAGATCCGGCCCGATGAGTTCACATCAGCGTGCGCGCAGGCGTGTCCGTCGCGAGCGATCGTGTTCGGCGATGCCGCGGACGAGAACTGGTCAGTGGCGAAGATGGTCAATGACCGACGCGCCTACCACGTGTTTAATGAACTCAACACCTTCACCGCGGTGGTGTACTTGAAGAAGGTCAATCATCCGGCGGCCGGTGCAGCAGCGCCTGCCGCGACCGCGACGCCGAGTGTTGCAACGCCAGATAGTGCGGCCACAGCGCAGGGAGGGGCACACTGATGGCTACCTCCGCTGAGCCCATGCGACCGAATATCGCGACGGCCGACGTTCAGCTGCCGGCGGTCCGCGATTACGAACAGGTCGATCGCGAGATCTCGGGAACACTCAAGCCCACTGGCGGCTGGTTTATTGCACTGGGCGTCGCGATTGCGATGTTCCTCGTTGGTGCGGCCGCCTGGACCTATCAGATTTATTGGGGACTCGGCAACGCCGGGTACAACCCGCCGGTCATGTGGGGTGTGTACATCATCACCTTCGTGTTCTGGGTAGGTATCGGTCATGCCGGCACCCTGATCTCCGCCATTCTTTATCTGTTCAGGGCGGGTTTCAGAACAACGATTTATCGATGCGCCGAAGCGATGACGGTTTTCGCAGTCATGACGGCGGGTCTCTTCCCGATTATTCACATCGGACGTCCGTGGAAGTTCTTCTGGTTGATTCCGTATCCGAACTGGCGGTTGCTCTGGCCGAACTTCAAGAGCCCGCTCGTGTGGGACGTGTTCGCGATTTCAACGTACCTCACGGTGTCGGCGACCTTCCTGTATGTCGGTCTTATTCCCGATATCGCTGTTCTTCGCGATCGCGAAAAGAACCCGATGCGCAAGCAGATCCTCAGCATAATGTCGCTGGGTTGGCGGAATTCGGAGCCTGAGTGGCGCCACTTTACGCGGATGTATCTGTTCCTCGCCGCGTTCTCAACTCCGCTGGTGCTGTCGGTTCACTCGGTCGTGTCGTTCGACTTTGCGATGGCGCTCACCCCCGGTTGGCACGCGACGATCTTCCCGCCCTACTTCGTCGCAGGCGCAATCTTCTCCGGTATCGGTATGGTCTTCACGATCATCATTCCGATCCGCAAGTTCTTCAAGCTTGAGCATTACGTCACGATCAATCATCTGGACGCGGCCGCCAAGCTGTGCCTCACGACATCGATGGTGGTGGGTTGCGCGTATCTGATCGAGTTCTGGGTCGCGTGGTTCAGCGGCAACCAGATCGAGATCGACTACTTCTGGAACCGGGTGTTTGGTCAGTGGTGGTGGGCTGCGTGGATCATGCTTACCTGCAACATGATTCTGCCGCTGACACTGTTCAGTCAGAAACTGCGCCGTAATCCGGCGTGGCTCTTTATCCTGTCGATC
Organism: Gemmatimonadaceae bacterium; assembly: GCA_041749115.1. Classification (GTDB taxonomy): domain Bacteria; phylum Gemmatimonadota; class Gemmatimonadetes; order Gemmatimonadales; family Gemmatimonadaceae; genus JBGTBX01. Next base: position 31,327 of record JBGTBX010000178.1, on the reverse strand, counting down.
TTCATCAACATCGGCATGTGGTTTGAGCGGTTTGTGATCATTGTCCCGTCGCTCTCGCACGAGTTCGAGCCTTGGCAGTGGTCTGGCTACTCAGCCTCGTGGGTTGACGTCGCAATTCTGGTTGGGTCGTTCGGCTGGTTCTTCATGTGGTTCCTGCTGTTTATCAAGCAGCTGCCGGTTGTGGCGATCGCCGAGGTCAAGGAAATTATTCCGCCCAAGACGCGGCGCGCCGTCGGCCATGGAGGGCATCACTAATGCGAGTCGGTCTGATTGCCGCGTTTCAACATATCGACGCCACGTGCGACGCAATTGAAGCGCTCAAGAAAGCGCAGTTCAAGGACTTTACGGTCTATACGCCAACTCCTCGGCACGAGATTGAACACGCCGTGGATCCACCGCCGAGTCCTATTCGGCGGTATACACTGATCGGTGGTTTGCTGGGTCTGAGCTTCGGCTACTGGATACCCCTGTGGACGGCTGAATACTGGCCGCTGGTTGTCGGCGGAAAGGCCATCACGACGTGGGTGCCGCATACCATCATCGGGTTTGAGTTGATGGTACTCGTGGGAGCGCTGTCCACGGTCTTCGGCATGTTCATTACATCGCGCATCCCCAAGATCACCATGACGACCGGGTTTGATCCGCGTTTTACTGGTGGAGACTACGGGATCTTCGTTCAGGCACCACCTGAACGACTCAAGGAAGCCGAACGCATGCTGCGTGAACACGGCGCTGTGGAGGTTCGTGATGAACGATAGGGTGAATAGGGCGCGTCTCCGTCCACTGGTACTTGCGGCACTACTCCTGCCGCTCGGCGCCTGTGAATGGTTCAGCGACTTCAAGCGCACGCCAATGGTGACGACGTGGGAGAACGATCCAGTGCTGGGTATTCGCGGCTCGCCTCAGGGGTCGGTGCCGACCGGTGGCACAGCTGTCGCAGCCTGGCAGGTGAGTTACCGCCCCATCCCCAACGTTCTGGATTCGATTGCGGCGATTGTCAGCAATCCGACGCCGATGTCTGAAACGTCGCTCGCGAATGGTCGCAAGTATTATCAGATCAACTGTGCGGTGTGCCACGGCAACGAGGGTAACGGGGATGGTGCGTCCGTGAAGTACGGGATGGTGCCCATGCCAATCGTGACCGAGCTGACCAAGGCACGCAGCGACGGCTATTTGTTCGCCATCATGCGGAATGGTCGCGGCGCAATGCCGACCTATAACCGCATTGAAGAACATGACCGATGGGATGTTGTGAACTACCTGCGTGCTCTGCAGGGGCTCGCTCCCACCGTGCCGCATCAGACCGGTCCGCTGGCAATGCCCGGCGTTACCGGCGATAAGCTGCCGGGTGCCACACAACTCGGCCCCAACCACTGGGTGCCTCACGTTACACCGGCTGCTGCGGTTGCCCCGCCAGCCGCGACATCGCAGGAGAATCACTAATGAGCGGGAATCAGAACTACGCTCCCGATCGCGCTGACGTCATTCAGCGGATGAACGCGCGGCCCATTTCGCCACGCCTCAAGACCATCGCGCTCTTGATGGCAGTGGTCGGATTCGGGCTGTTTATCGTCGGCGCTGCGATGGGAGAAGATCGGGCGTGGCAGGCCTTTCACGTGAACTGGCTGTACTTCACCATCCCGAGCAGTGCGGCGGTGGTGTTCAGTGCCATTCAGCGAATCACGACGGCGCGCTGGTCGCGGTCGATCATTCGTATGATGGAAGGGTTTGTTGCATGGCTGCCGATCGCCTTTGTGCTGCTGCTGGTGACGTTGTTGTTTGGTCGCGGTCACATCTTTCCGTGGACCCACGAGCACATTACTATTCCTGCCAAGGCGTTCTGGTTAACGCCCGGATTCTGGGTTGCCCGCGGTGCTGTGGTGTACGGGCTTATCACGGCGCTGAGCGTCTGGTACATCTATACGTCAGTGCGTCTGGACGTCGGTGTCCTGCCGGAATGGGGAGCAGCCTGGGCCAAGGGGTTGCGCGATCGGATGCGCAGCGGGTTTGGCGAAGAGCGCAGGGAACTGCATTCGACGCATTCGTTGCAGGGGCGTCTGGCCGTCTTCATGGCGCTGCTGTTCGGTTTTGGATGGACGATGCTCGCATGGGACCTTTCGATGTCCATGGATTATCACTTTCAGTCGACGATGTACGGCTGGCAGGTGTTCATGGGCGGGTTCCTGGTGAACCTGATGATCTTTGCGCTCATTGTTCGCGTGTGGCGGAATTTTATGGGCGCGCCTGATCTGGTTACCGAAACGCAACTGCACGATATCGGCAAGCTGTGCTTCGCATTCACTGCGTTCTGGGGGTATTTGACCTTTTCGCAGTATCTGGTCATCTGGTTTGGCAACTTCGCTGAGGAGACGCACTACATCGCGTTGCGGATGACCGCACCCTGGGTGCAGCTGGCCGTGTCAGTGGCGATGCTCGTGTTCGTGGCGCCGTTCTTTGGCTTGTTAGGCAAAGTGCCCAAGCTGTACACACCGACGATGGCGTTCTTCGCCGCCTGTTCGTTGATTGGCATCTGGCTACATCGTTACCTCGAGATCTATCCCAATGCGCATCTCGAAGCGACCAGCCTCCCGTTAGGCATCTGGGAGTTCGGCATCGGTATTGGGTTCCTTGGTCTCTGGGGCTGGAGCTATATGGCCTTCATGGACGCGTTCCCGCGCATGCGCGTTGTGCTGATGACATCACCGTATCGCGATGAGGTGCAGGTGCCTGTGGATCCACGCACGATGGAGCCGCTGCCGGCGCACGAGTAGGGCGACGGCTTATCCAGACAGTAGAAAGGGCGACTCCAGAGAGGGTCGCCCTCTTTGCGGCTTAGCTTACCGGAGTAAATATTCCAGATCGTCGAGGTCCTTTGGTCGACCGGACGCTGCCTTGTTGAGAATCAGTTCCGCTCGACCAATGAACGGGAGTCGAATGTCGTCGGCGTCCGATGACATGACGGCATCGACGCGTCCGGTCCAGACCTCGTCGAAGGACACGCCATCAATGTCGTTGATAAGATCGATCCGGTTCGGCGGGACTCCATATTGGAGGACAAGACCTGTCTGTCGTAGATCGTCACTCGACGTGAGTCCAGGGGCCTTACCTCCCCAGAATTCGCGCAGTGCTGCGTAGAGTCTATCCGGATTGTCTGCCTGTTTGTCAAAGAAGAAATCGACGTCGCCGGTGAGGCGCGCGTGGCCATGAAAGATCACAGCCTCTCCACCGGCGATGACGTACCGGACGTTGTGGCGCCCCAGGAGGCCAATGAACGCCTTAGTGTCGGGCGAAAAATGTGTCGGGTCTATTCGCCGCGGTGCCATTCGCGCACGTCCTTGTGAACCCCGGGATACGCGCGCGCCTTCAAAACTCTCGCGGCCGCCTGGCGCTCCTCCGAGGTCATTAGCGAGTGCTGCTTAATGTCCCACGCCGCGGCCTCGGCGTGGCTCAACGCCCGGTGTACGATTGGCGGCATGTCGGGAACACGATCCATGTCGAAATATAACGACAGAGCTGTCAAATCGTGTTCGGCGCAACTGATCATGAGGATGCTTCATGTGAACGGGCCAGGCAAGCCAAACAGAGGCGTCACCTCCCGATTGGGGCGCGTGCACCGGTCACAGCGGTCGGACGCCGGCTTGTCACCGGTAAACTTGAGGGACTACAGAAGCAGCGTAGGCCTCGGGGGACGCTCCAGTTGGCCACCGATCAGAGGAATGCTTTTCTGGACACTCTGGCCTATTGAGCGCCCGGAGGCATGCGCACGGGAACGGGCTGTTCGAAGCGCGAGTACGTAAGTCCTGGAGAGAAGTCTTTTCGTCCGACCCCTACCACGCCGGCAAGATTGGTACCCCAGCAAAATGCTTTCGAAGTACGCGTCAGCGCACAGGTGACTTCACTCGAGCTCACGAAAACCTGCGCGAACGTTTCGTTGCTTCGCGCTTGCACGGGGGAGAGCGAAATGAGGTCACTGAGCGAAGGGTTCGGAGTCGGATGCGGCCCGTCCCCCAGTTGTCCTCGGTCGTCCAGTCCCCAGCAAAGCACTTTTCCACTGGCGGTCACTCCACATGTGTGCCTCGACCCTGCCGAGATCGAGACAAATGTTTCCTGCGTGAGGACAGGTACGGGAACCGTCGACGAGGCGTCGGTTCCCGTACCGAGCTGTCCCGAAATGCCCGAGCCCCAGCAGAGTGCATGACCCGTTTGCGTGACTCCGCATGTGTATCGGGCTCCTGCTGCCAACGACGCGAAGCGTTCAGTGGTAACGGCAGCTGTAGGAGTCGTACGACCCACGACGTCCCCCACACCCAGCTGACCTTCGTTGTTGCTCCCCCAGCAGAATGCCGCTCCAGCTGAATCCAGCGCGCAGGTGTGGTCGAGGCCCACTGCCAGTGAAGCGAACGCACCAGTGGGCGGGCCTAACGGCGCCTGTGGCCTTCTGTTGAGTGGCCAGCACTGGACTCTTCCGGGAACCGTCAACGCGCACGCGCGCTCTGCGAAAGCGCCGACGGCCGTGGCGCGCTGCGACAGATGAACTCGTACCGGACCTGGTTCTGGGGCGTCGCCGGTGGCGCCCGAACCGTTATCTCCCCAGCACCACACGGTCCCGTCGGTCGTAGCCGCGCAGGTTTGATTTGTTCCGGCGGCGATGGAGACCAGTGGATCAGTAATTCGAACCCGTTCCGGAGCAACGGTGGCTGTATAGCGGCGGACAGGCCCCCCAGTGAGAGCACCAAACCAAGCGCTCCCCCAGCAGTAGCCACGGGCCAGCGCGGAGATGCCGCAGCCGTGCGCGGCGCCCAGATTCATGGTGACAAAAGATGCTGTGTCAGGTTTAGCAACCACGAACACAGAAAGTGTATCTCTTAATCCTCGTGCCGAGACACGAATGGTTGCGCGGCCCGGTGACAGGGCAGTTACTCGGCCAAGCGAATCTGCAGCTGCTACCGCAGGTTGTTCAGATGACCAGCTTACGCGGATACTGGAAGGAAACGGTGGTGCTGAGCCAGTCGGCGCTGTGTGATAGCTAGTGATGCCGTCCTGCAGTGTGACGCCGAGCTCCGTGCTCTCTCCTAAGACCAGTATGACGTTCGTGGCGTTCGCCCGCAGATACGGGCTGTCGTCCGGTCCGAAGATGCTTCCGCATCTGGCTGTCGCCATCAGAAATGCAGCCGGCATCAAGGTGCCGGCTGCTCGCCGAAGTTTGCGTCTAAAATAGGACATCTACACGCAGGTCGGGCACGAGGAGTCGAGGTCCTCAATCGTCACCTGAAGTACAAAGGGAAAAGCCGAAAGGCTCGCTCCGGTATCCCTCACCTGCACCGTGACCAGAGTGGTGTAATTGCCGCGGGAGAAAGTGACGGATCTACAGTTCGCATGAGAACCGTTCGTCCACGTGATCTCGATTGGACCCGTGCCACCGGTGGGATACACGCAGTATTGCGCAGTGACGCTGGTACGAGTGTCGCCTGACGCTACGTGATCAAAAAGAAACGCCGACGGACCCACCGGCTTGGCATTCGGAACGCAAATGCCGCCAACCGCTGCCTCAGCGTTAACGATTGGGCCAAATGCCGTGGTCTTTCCGCACGGGGCGCCTGCTGTGGCACGAAGCCGATTCTCGACCATCGTATTCGTCCAGCTGGGATACCTCGCCCGTACCAGTGCCGCAACTCCACCCACAAGAGCGGTTGCGGCCGAGGAGTTGGCGGCGTTCGAGATGGAGGCAAAATATTCGCCAACGGATGTGATGGACTGGTAGCTCACTAGATCCAGTTCTGGTCCGTAGTGCGACTGAATATCTCGCGTCCCGTCAAAGTTGGCTGCGGACACTGCCAGCACCTCGGGCAATTCGGCAGGAAATAACACATTGTTCTGATTCCATGCGCCGAACGTTGTGCCAGCGGCAGCGACGAACACAATATCGAGGGATTGGTGCGCGAATCGAATCAGATCGCCAATCGCTTCATGATTTGTTACTGACGTCCACGGCATCACGATGACGCGGCTGGGGAAGTTGATAGCATCGGCGGTCGCCTGGTAGGCGTCCGTACCGGTAACTTCCCACGGATTATTGCTAAATTGGATATCGCGCAGGTTCGCCTTCCACGCGACGCCTTGCGGGCCCTCGCCATTCCTGGGTGACGCCAAGATGGAGGCTAGACGCGTGCCATGGCTGCAGGGGACCCAGCCGCCAATCGTACTCGATTGGACCACTGCCGGCCGGCCGGAGCTCTGGCCGGTGGCCCAGTTTGAGAGGAAGTCGGCATGACCGTTCAGCCCAGTATCCACATGTCCAATCCATTCACCTTGGCCGTTGCTATACGCCCAAGCCCTGTCGACAAGCGCATCAACATAGGCGCGTGGTAAGAGGTCCCCTGAGGAGTCAACTTGGTACAGGCCACCGCCTGCGGGCCAGCTGCAACCCGAATCACCGGTCTGAATGTCGAAGTTGGCTACGAGCGCGGGCTCAACGTAGGAAACATTAGGGTGCTGACGGATCCGCGAGAGGGCTTGCGGCGATGGAATCTTGACCCGTACTAGCGCGATTTTGTCGTTTTGCAGAGTTATTTGAACGCCGGGTTCAGTCGCCAGCATAGCCTTTCCTTCCGTCAAGTCAGCCTCAGTGGCAAGCCTCCGACCGTTCAGGTTGCCCACGACTGCAGCGCGAGCCTTTAGCCCAACGGCGAACACCGAGTCCATTTGGGCACCGGAGGCCCAGAGCGCGGCGTCGGTGGCGTCCCTCCAACTCCTGGTCTTCTGACGTGAAGACGGATACTCTGCGGCGAGGTTTGCTTGGCTGCGCAGCGATGCCGTATCACGCTGCGGCGTCGCGAAGGGGTCTCCGCAGCTTACCAAAACGCTGAGCCCGATGCACGCGGCGATGGCGACGCGCCCGCGTGCCCGCCCTAACATCTCTCTCTCTCTCTCTCTCTCTCTCTCTCTCTCTCATCGTCGCTGCTCCGTTTCACGCCCTAAGCCAGCAAGGCGGATGGTAAGTGTCGGGCGCCCTGAACGACTCGCGAGCTAACGATGGTAGGCGTCTCGCGTCGGCGCAAGCGGCCTGGGATGGGACGAGCGTTCTTTGCACAATTTGCGCAACGTTTTGTGGCGAACTCGAGCGCCAGGGACGCAACCCGGGTTGGACCTACTGCTGAATTCTGTATCGCAAGGCACTGTCCGCGATGGCGCATTTTGCGTGTGCAGTGCAGAGCGCAGTCCACCCAACGCGAGATGAATCAATGCGTGCAACGAGCCCTCTCATGCTCGCCCGGCTCCGTTGGGTGCTGTCAGAAAACTCGCGGCGTGCACCTTGAAATCCTCGCAGTGAGCCCTTGAACACGGCGTCACCTGCAAAGAGAGTGCCGCGAAAGAGATAAACCGTACTCCCTGAAGTGTGTCCCGGAACTTGATACGCCCGCAGTGTATCGGCGCCGAGTACGAACGATGTATCACTGCCTAACGCCGTGATTCGTACCTCCTCAGGTGTCGGTCGTCGGTACGAGTTGATCTTGTCAGCGAACGCGGTGATTGGTCCCCGATACTTTGCGTCACCCGCGAAGAACGGCACTTCGTCTCTACCCAGCACAAAGGTTGCCTGACGGATGGTAGCCCAACCTCCGATGTGATCGCGGTGGGCGTGTGTGAGGAATGCCCACCGTACGTCCTCTGGTGTTGCGTTGATTTCACCGAGCACACGGCGCAGCGCTTTTGCAGTGCCGGTCCATCCAAGGTCAATTACGAACACTCCGCTGTCGGTGCGTGCGGCGTAGATCATGCTCGTCCATGGCCCGGTTGTGGTAGTTGCCGCAGACCGGGGCGGGGAAGCAATCAGCGGCAGCCCCTGCGTGCAGGCGGAGAGCGGTACGCCAGCAAGTAGCAGCGCCAGGCGAAGGTGCGTGCGGCGCGTCATTCTCTCGCTGCTTTGGTCCAGATTACCAACGAACCGCAATTTTCGCTTCGGTCAAGAAACTGAAGCGGCACGCGCGATTGACGCGCATATACTTCGATGGCCTTCACATTCGCGGGACCGACGAGCAGATCAAGATCGAGCATTACCGCCAAGGTGTCCCCCTGCGGTCGGGGCTGTCTCAAGCCATCGATGAACACGGCAGGGAAACACACAGACTGTCCCCCCTCGCGCTTCATCATCGGGATCTTGCTCAGACCGATCGGCACCACGTCAAGCCCGGGCACGTCACGCAGCAGGTCGGTGACCTGAACGGGATTACGCTTAATGATGTCGGCCTCGAGGATGTAACGGCCGAGTCCGCTGGAGCGTCGTGCCGCGAGGTCATTCTCCCATCCTGCTGAACGAGGAGTCAGGACACGCACGGTATCCAGCCTGGCAAGGAACGGTGCGAGCGTGATGTCGTGCACTGTCGTACGGGGCGGCAAAACGTCGATCACGGCCCGGTACGGCACAAACCCCAGTCGCCGGGCCACAAGTGAATGGCTACCGGGGGGTACGGAATCGATCGCAAAGGCTCCCGCATCATCAGTACTAATCTGGAGTCCTGTTCCGAGGATTTCGATCTGGGATCCTGCCAGCGCAATACCGTTCAATGACCGAATGACACCGGTCACTCGTCCGTCGCCTCGTGGGACTCCAGCCGCTGCGGTGCTCCGGCGAAATGGAGACGTTGTATCGTCGGCGACCAGTCGTTCAGCTGGTACGGTGGTTGTCGCACGCTGGTCGCCAACGAAAAGATCTCGCCGCAGTAGCCCGTCATCAGGCAGGTCGAGCTCAAGCAGACCGGTGGAGTCGGCGCCGATCCAGCCGCGCACCACGATGGGCGTGTTAATCGGCAGGCCACACATCGCGAACCACCCGCCCGGTCCTGCTTCGGCGCTCGCGGACGGCGTTGTGAGATTGATCCCTTGTTTAGTGAATTGCAGTTCGCTCCACGACGCCAGCACTCCTCCCTCCTGAACGAGCGGCAGGCCCGGATGCAGAACGCGCCCGATAAGCAACCCGGTGGAGTCCGTAGCCAGGTCGGAACTGCACAATGAAGCCACCAGGGTTCTTGCCGACGGGATAGCCAGAACGATGTCGTATGACGGTGCATCGGCTACGGTCAGCGAGCGATCGGGGACTTCAATGCCTAACGAATCCAGGGCCGGATGCGTGAACCCGACGATGTAACGCCCGTGCGCGACGGCATTGAACTGAAAGCTCCCGGATACATCCGTCGTCGCCGACCACGTTCGCAACGGATTGGAGCGCTCCGCCAGCGTGATCTCGGCCCTATTCAGCGGTTGGCCGGCGATTGAGTCGAAGACGGTGCCGCGTACTACAGCGTGCGGTTGTGCGGCGCACGGCGAGGAAACGAGCGCCAGAGCGGCAACCAGCGGGAGAGCGAGACGCTCGACTCTCAACAACCGGGAACACGGCCTCAACATATTCCTCAGCAGGGTGCACCGTGGGTGTGGTGGATCTGGCACGCCAGGTGGCATGTCTTGAGCGTGCACGGTGAACGGCGGAGCTGGTGTGCGCACAGCTACCTCCTGCCGGACAACGTGTCCGTCGCGTCACGCCCTGACATAAAGACTTGCCCTATGAGCACTGCCCCCGGGAGTATCCTGCCGATCACATTCCGCGCAGCGCCTGGTTCGAGACCACCACTCAGGGTGATTTCTTCGTTGTCTTCGCGATCGCACCACCACACCACGCCGGCCGCGTCACTGCGGGCGGGCTTCCTGAAGGTCTCAAGGCGGTAGCCTTCCAATGACATTCTGGTCTGTCGCTCGCCAAGCAGCAGTACGTCACGGTCGCGAAGCGCGCGATCTGGCGATTCATTGAACAACACTAGCGCCACAGCACCGCGTGACTCCGCGCGACGCCCATTGCCGCACAGCCGACTGCGGGAGCCGTAGGCCGAGTCGCTCAACGCGATGGTGGCATCTGTCGTGGCACCGGCAGTTACGTTGAGCGTGTCGAAGGCGAGGGCGCCGCGTCTCCCCGAACCCGTTGCCCGCGCGCTCACGACGCGATACTTGCCAGGGGTCACGTTCTGGAACGTTAAGCCGGGGCCGTCGAGCTGGCGTGCCACCTGACCTGATCCCGAGAGCACAGCAAACGACGAATCGTTCGGACCTGCACCTGCAAGTGAAAGCTGCAGGGTGCTGGATCGGACGGGGAGACCTTCTGCGTGGACGTACCCACCTCCCCGAAAGATCGCTCGGACGGAGCGGATCCTCCGTCCCGTCCTCGACGCTTGGTGTACGGGCGCTGTGATATGCCAGGCGTTTACCCACCAGGTGCCTGCTGACGTTCGTGCGAACTCTACAAAGCCGCTAGCCGGAAACTGGCCCGCTTGAGGAGGTGGGTTCACAAATCGGAAGGTGAGACTCTTCAGCTCACGCGTCTCGGCGTCAAAACGGGCGACGCCTTCAATGTCCGGCGTTCGTATCCCGGGCAGCGGTTCGATAGAAAGCCCCGCGACCGACGGTTCACCGGGCAGTGCGACCGCCTTGAAGCAGTGACGGCCAATAAACTCCGGCGAAGCGAGAACCGTCGGGTCGGGCGCCAGATACAGAATCTCACCGTTAGGCAGCACTCGCACAAAGCCCGACGCGGCAAGGTCAGCCGCCGAAAGACTGGTAAACGGCGTACGGTAGCTGCCCTGTGAGACCTGGGTGGTCTCTGCCTGCACCACCTGTGAACTGGGGTCCAGGTATTGCACGTAGCTGGCCACGCGGGCGGTCAGGTAGGTCTGTTGGGCGCTGGCCGTCAATGACTGCAGCGCAAGGAGGAACTCGCCTAACAACTGCCGCGATGCCTGCGTTCCTCCGGCCTGTTCGCCACAAACACTGCTTTCGCGAATTCCCACGGGTGCGAGGGCAACGGCGATGCGGGCGAGCTGCAGGTCCAGAATGACGCGCTCTCCTTGGCCGAGCTGTACCGTCCTCGCCGTCGATGGTCGCAGCCCGATGCGCCGAACGCTTACCAGGTAAGTCCCCGCCTCGGAAAGGCGGAGTACATATCCACCTTGCGGGTCAGACAGCACGGTCGAGTATCGTTGTGTCGTACCGTGTGTCGCCGATATCAATGCACCGGGCACCGGCTGCCCAGAGGCTGAATCAGTCAGCGTGCCGGTGATGACCTGTGCGTCAGCAGCGCCGGCGCACAGCAGAAGCGTGCTGCCCGCAATGAACGCACGCCACGATCGAGACAGGCGCGCCGGTCTCGACACTCGCTCTCGCCCGTCGCTACACCTGAGGCGCTATTGTATAGCCGCGCTCCTGGGCCCGGTTCAATGCAAGAATCCCGGCTGCTGCATAATGAACGTTATCCACACTGTGGGCCTTCAGCTCTTCGTAGATCTCGGAAGTGTTGCCGCCGAGCTTCCCGGCGATCACTCCGGCATACGCACGCGTCGCCATGTCGCATACAGCAAAGTGAACACCACGCTGAGCCATCGCGGTAAGCGTCGTGCCGCGGTTCGGGAGCTGCATTCCGTATTCCTTTGACAGATATACGTTTACGTTAGGCGCTTCAAGTGATTTGGGATCCTTGAACTGAATCCGCTCTGCCAGCGGCGCGCCGTATTTTTTCCAGATGTCGTCCGTCCAGGCGAAGGGGGTCGACCAGTGGCGCAAGCAAATCACGACAGCCAAATCCGAGTCGCCGAGGCCATAGCCGCTCTTGTTGGCCGCGAAAAAATTGCTCGCGAAGGTGATCGCTTCGCCCGCTCCCGTGGGCGTGGTCGAGTCGAAAAAGAAGCGATGTTTGCCGGGGATCGCGTCCATCCAGTCGTCTTGCGGGTGACGAGTGGGTTTGAAGTCCTGGACGGATTGGGCCGCCTCGAGCCGCTTTGGTGCAGCTCCCAACGCGGCCAGCGCCCCTGCCACTCCGGCGCCAAGTCGGGGAAGAAAGGCTCGGCGCGGAAACGATGATGAGCGACTCATTGTGGTTATCTCCTGAAGGATTCGGCGCTGTAGATTTCGGAGGAGGTGGCCGAGCCTGCTGCGGTTGATTATTGTCACATGCTCCAGCAGTATCTGGGGCGGTAGCTCAGCTGGGAGAGCACCTGGTTTGCATCCAGGGGGTCGCCGGTTCGATCCCGGTCCGCTCCATTCGTACTTTATTTGACGACGATGTCGATCGTGTCGCGTTTGACCATCGACATCGGCACGTGGTTGCCGTAGGCGAACACCGTGATGATTCGGTGAGGGCCTGGCGCTAATTCCTTTACTTCAAACTCAGAGGCGCCGTTCCCCATGTGAATGGCGGCGGGGGCGCCTGGTATCGGCAGTGTATCCGTCGCCAGCGCGCTGTCGATCAGAAGGTGGTGATGTCCTTGCCCTTCGACAGCCGTCCCGTCGGCGGGGATTACCTCAACACCGGTTGCGGCCAGCGCCACGGTAAATGGCACCGAGACGGTGTCTCCGGTCCGGGGTGAGCTTATAGCTACCGAAGCCGCCTGAGCGGTCGTGGCGATTGCGGATTCGACGTCACTCGCCGGGCCCTCTTCTTTCTGGCTGCACGCCGCCAACGCAGCGGTGACGGCAAGCAATCTCACTACATGACGAGAAGTCATTATCGGTGGCAGGGGTTCGGGACGGAGTGGCGAATTCTCCGCTGAAATGTAAGGGTTTCCCGAAAAATTGCGGCGCGCGAATTCGGGGCAGGGGCGTAGAGGCGTAGCCTTCGTGGACGCCGAGGCATAAGATCCCAGCCAGCCAGCCCGGAAAAACCCGGGGAGGTATCCTCACCGACTTTTACACATGCAATTCATCGATCCCAACCTGCCCAAACGGGTCTTCGGTTGGCGCTCACCGCGCCTCGGACTCGAGATGCCCGTCGTATCGTATGGTTTCTCCGGCGTGCCCCTGTTGCTGTTCCCGACGGCGGCGGCGGACTTTCTCGAGAACGAACGCTTCTTCCTGGTGAAGGCGATCGAAGAAAAGTTGTTTGCGGGCAAGGTGAGGCTCTTTTCCATCGACAGCATTAATCAGCATGCGTGGATGGATCGGGATCTGCCCGTGCGCGAGCAGGCCAGGCGCCAGGCGCTGTACAGCGCATACATCGAGGAGGAACTGGTCCCGTATATCCGCAATGTGTGCGGTGATCCGCACGCGCGTGCGATCACAACCGGAGCTTCGTTCGGCGCCTTCCACGCAGCAAACATGTTCTTTCGGCGACCGGATCTGTTCGGCGGCACGATTGCGATGAGTGGATTTTACGACTTGGAGTCCGGATATCTCGACGGCTACACGGATGACAACGTGTACTTCAACAATCCGGCGTGGTACCTGCCTAACGCTGCGGGCAGGCACCTGGACCAGCTGCGCCATAATTCCCGGATTGTCGTGGTGAGTGGCCAGGGAGCATTCGAGGCACCGGAGGCATCGCGCAAACTTTCGCGGATTCTGAACGCGAAGCAGATTCCGCATACATTTGATCTGTGGGGGCAGGACGTGCGCCACGATTGGCCGTGGTGGCGTCGCATGCTGCCTCACTATCTCTCAGCGATGGGCCTGTAAGTCCCACGCTATCTACTTCAGTCCAGATCGTATGACTATGCCAGCTGTTGGCGCCTCGGCGCCCGATTTTACTTTGCCGTCAACCTCAGGCGAATCTGTCACCTTGTCCGAGCTGCGTGGGAAGGGTCCGGTGCTGCTTGCGTTCTATCCGTTGGCGTTCTCTCCCACCTGTACGGAGGAGGTATGCCAATTCAGCAACGAGTTTGATCAATTTGCAGGGCATGGTGTTACCGTGCTTCCGATCAGCGTGGATTCGAAATGGACACTGGCGGCTTTTAAAGCCCATCACAACATGCGCGTTGAGTTGCTGAGCGATTTCTTTCGCAAAGCGGCAGAGGCGTACGGAGTGTTTGTGCCGGAGAAACTGACGGCGGCCAGGTCGTATTTTCTCATCGACGATCAGGGCATCGTGCGCTGGGCATATCGTGAAGAGCACAACGGGCTCCGTCGCGAGAATACGGAGTTGCTCGCCGAGATCGCCAAGTTGAAATAATCTGTGGACCCTATTGAGCTGCTGGGCCGCAACGACAAGTGGTTTCTGGGGTGCGGCGACGGAATTCTGTTCGCACCACCCTTTCCGCAGTGGCTCGACGCTCCCGGATTCTGGGATGAAGCCACGATATACCAGTACAGCTGCAGTCCGCTGTTTACTGTTACGTGGCTTGACGCCGACGGGCGCGAACTCCCCGTCCGTGCCTTGCGACGCTGGTGGACGCCGTCGGAACTCACGGTAGAGTATTCGCTCGGGCGAGACATTCACGCGAGAGAAGTGCGATCGGTGCATCCGCGCGGTGTGTTCGCTTCTGAGTGGACCGTCGACTGCCCGGAGCCCATTGCACTGCACGCGGTGGCGTGGAGCGTTCAGGACACTCGATCCAACGCGAATGGAACACGCGGTGACCCAGGGCTGGGAGGTCTCAACTTCGATTCAATAAACGGAATGGAGTCCGGAGCGGGAGTCATCGGCTGGTCACGACGGCTCTTCGATCGGCGCGAAGTGCCGCTTGACGTTCGCATGGAGCTCTCGGCCACAATCCCCGCAAGCAGCTGGTACGTTGGCCTGAGTGAACGCAGTGCGACGCCCGCTCAACCCCATTGGCGATTTACGCCGTTCCTCGAACGATGGGGATCGCAGGGGCTCCCGAATCGTGTCGCCACCGACGGCATTACGCAGGACGGGCAGGTCTTCCCTGCAGTGCATTGTGCGTTTTCGACGCTCAAGCGACACCATGCCGTGGGTTTTGCCATGCGGCTTAGTCCTGCGGACCCGGCGTTGCGGCACGGTCGAACCACAACTCCGCTCTCCGTGCGATTGGCACCGGAGTCGCCCGCCGACGAGACAACCGCTGAGGAATCAGACCGGGGCGCGGTGACGTCACAGTCCCCTTTAGCCCGCGTGAGTCGCGCCCGGTGGAACACCTTCATGCAGGGTGCTCCACGTCTGCGCTGTTCCGACCCGTATCTCGAGCGGTACTACTGGTATCGCTGGTACGGACTCTTTCTGAACGCGATTGAGCCGGGGGTGGGCAACTACAAGTGGCCGACGACGTGTGAGGGAATCGGATTTTTTCACGAGCCTATAACCTATAGTGCGCAATGCCACGCGCGCGAACTGCGATGGCATCGCGATGTGTCGCGCGCACGTGGTGTGCTCTCGACCATCTTTGCTCATCAGAAGGCAGATGGCGGGCTGCACGGTCGCATCTATATGAACCACCTCACGGGCACGGACTTCTATCATGCCAATTGGGGCGACGCATTCGAAGCGATCGATCTGCTGCACCCGGACGATACATTCCTGGCGGAGATCTATCCGGCGTTAAAACGTCACGCTGAATGGCTGGTGCAGACACGTGACGCAGAAGGGAGCGGGATGTTTGACGTGATCGACCAGTTCGAGACGGGACAGGAATACATGGCGCGCTATCAGGCGGTGGATCCGAATGCCGACAGTTACGGCTGGGAGAATCGCATCCGGCTGAAGGGAATAGATGTCACCGTGTATGCGTATGCTCTCTTCAGCGCGCTGGCCCGGCTTGCGCTCAGGACGAACGCGGCGGCCGATCACGCACGCTGGACGCTGCTCGCCGATCGTACGGCCGCCGCGGTTCGTGGCAAAATGTGGGATCCCGCGGAGCAGATGTTTTTTGATGTGGATCCGAAGCGTGGTGCGCGCACAAAGGTCGCCGCGGCCGTCTGTTTTTATCCGTACTTCACGGATTTGGCCACAGAAGAGCATCTTGTCGGACTCGACCGCAACCTGTTTAATCCAGCGCGGTTCTGGACACCATTTCCGGTGCCGTCGTCGTCGGTCGATGATCCGACCTTCAGCGCCGTAGCTGAATGGAAAGGCAAACGCCATGTCTGTCCATGGAACGGACGCGTCTGGCCGATGACCAACAGCCATATCATGGAAGCTCTGGGCCGCTGGGCGTCGCCCGATCGTCCAATGCTACGTGAACGGGCCGCTGGTTTCTTGCACCGGTTTGTTCGAATGATGTTTCATGACGGGGATGTGATGCACCCGAATTGTCATGAACACTACAATCCGGAAACCGGGGCGGCGTCGCAGTACCGTGGCATCGATGACTATCAGCACTCGTGGGTGGTTGATCTCATCATCCGGTTTGCCTGTGGTCTTCACGTGATGGAGAACACCATTGTGATCGATCCGCTTCCGATGAACATGCAGTGGCTTTCCCTGAATGGCGTGTTCATTGATGGACGAGAGCTCAGCATCCAGCTCAAGGGAGACGTGGTCACCGCGACGCGCGATGGCGTGACGTCACAGGGGCGCGTCGGTGAGGCCCTGATTCTGGAGCGATGATGCGGCAAGTCGCGTACGTGCTCGCGGCAGATACGGGCGAGGCGACCTGGAGCGCCGTGGCCGCAATCGCGCGGGCAGCTGGCGATCTGCAGTTTATCGATCTCGCCGGAAGTGCGATGCCCGCTGCGTATGCGCTCAACACGTCCGCCGCGATTTGGATTCATCTGGAAGATCCGCACTCGTCGCTCGACGCCGGGCTCATCGACGCACTGGGGCCGTGGATTCATTCAGGGGGACGTGCGCTGTTAACCATGGCCGCAACGCGACTCAGCATGGCATTGGGGGTGGAACAAGAGGAGATGCACCTGGACGTCGGGGTCTGGAGTGCCGCTGGCGATCCCTTGTGGGCCGAGTCGTTTCGCGAGTGGCCGGATTATCCCCACATTCGGGGCGTGCAGGGATGGGGGCCCCACCCGTTGTTTCAAGGCTTGATGCAAGGCACGTTCAGCTGGGCGCCGCAGGAAGGTGAACCGATCGCGCGCTACACCTTCACCAAGCCCCGCTGGCCCAGTGGCCGCATCGTGGGGGTAGATCGCGCGTACGTTCAGCTGGATGCCTCAACCGCGGTTGCCTGGGAGTACGAAGTCGGTCACGGTCGCGTGCTCTGCCTCGGCGCTAACGTTCCGCTCGAGTTTGCGTCGGCTCGACTCGAAGTCCAACGGCACCGACTGTTGATCAACGCGTTGCGCTACGTCGCGGGGCGTGAGACGCCTGCGCCCACCGAGTATTGGCCTGATGGGAATACTCATGCGAGCGTCCGGCCTCTTGCTATGCCGCGCCCGCTGCGATCGTCGCGCTGGGAAGACGTGTTGGTCCTGTCGCCCATCGACGGTTCCGTGGATCATCGCGGCCCGGAACGCGACGAGAGTGCGGCGCACGTTCGGCTGTCGTCGATACCGGCTATTGTCATCAGCCGTCCCGATTTGTCACCAGTCGTTCATTCTGCCGGCGGGGTGCTGATGACAGGCAATGAGCTGCATGGTTTATCAGAGGTGTGGTTGCGTGCTTTGTGTGTTCTGGACGGGGGGCTCGCGATCACGGTTGCTGGCGTGCCGCTGGTGGCGCGGTCGCTCACTGTAGGCGTTCACCGCGTGGAGCGACGCTTGCGGCGGAGCGATGGTGGTCCCGGTGAATGGCTGGAACGATGGAGTGCGTCGCCGGACGACGCGGTATGCACCTTCGAGCTGCGATCCGTCGAGGAAAGTGAAGACTCTCCGCGTCTGGAGTTTGTGATGCCCCTCCGGCTCCAATGGCCGGTACCGCCTCAGACGCTGGCCCCCTTGCGCGTCGAAGGTCGGCGGTCCGGAGAGTGCGCTCGCGTGAGAGTGATGGGGTGTGACGGACAGCATGGGGCGGAGATGCGTGTTGACGGCGTCTCGGACGTGCAGTGGCATGATCACGAGACGCACCCGCGAATTGAAATGATCGCCCGAAACTCCGTGCAGATCGTGTGGTCTGAGGTGTCACAGGCCGTGGCGATTGAACAGTCGGACGCTTCGCAGCGGCTCCCTCCGGCGCCTTCCGTGCCCGCGACGCCCGCGATGCGCGCAGCGCACGCACCGGATGCTCTCGCCATACAGGATGCTCATCTCGCACGCGTCGCCTCGTTAGGCGAGCGCCGGGCAATCCTGCGCACCGGCACCGCTGCCGACGTGGCCTGGGAATGGGCGACGTACCACCTGTCCAGTTTAATGGCGCCGCTGCCGTTCGGAGGACGCGGGCTGCTCGCCGGCATCGCTGGGAGCCGCCCTGGTTGGGGGATCTCGCGACCTGGATACGCCTGGATGTTCGGTCGCGACACCTGCTGGTGCATCGACGCGATGCTGGTGGCAGGTTTACATGAAGAAGTTGCGGACTGTCTGCGTGGTCTGGCCGCGACACGCGACATCACCGGCAAAATCGCGCATGAAGTCACGTTGAGCGGCGTGGTGCACTACGATGCTGCGGATGCGTCCCCCCTGTTCCTGCGCGCACTGGCCGCGTACTGGGAGTGGACAGGCGACCTCGCCACTATACGCGACCTGTGGCCTGCCACGTGCGAAGTGATTGCGTTCATTGGCAGCTGCGATCGCGACGATGACGGACTCCCGGAGAATACGTCGACGGGCCATGGGTGGGTCGAGTCCGGCCCACTCGGGGGCGGGCATGTCACCAGTTACGTGGCGACCATCTGGATTGATGCGCTGCGACGGTTGGAGCCGGTCGCCGAAGCTGTGGGTGACGCAGCGACCGCGCGCAACCTGGCTCAAACGCGCGCGCGCGCGCTCAATGGTCTCGCCTCCCTGCGTGATCCGGAGAGTGGTCGTCTCGCGTTGCATCGAACCGACCGGGGCGCACTCCTGTCCACGTCGACCGCGATGTCGGCGGTCCCTGTTGCGTTGGGACTCGAAGAACCTCGCGCGGCCGACGCGATCGTTGGGGAACTCAGTTCTGATCGTTTTACTGCACCGTGGGGAGTGCGCATGCTCTCCCGAAACGACCCGTCGTACAATCCACGGGGATATCATAGCGGCGCGGTGTGGCCGCTGTACACCGGGTGGCTGGCGCTTGCCTGTGCTGAGCGTTGGCGCCCGAACCTCGCGGCGGCGCATATTGATGCGAATGCAAATCTGGTGCAGCACCGGGCAAAGGGAGCGTTTGATGAAGTGCTCGATGGCGACACGGGTGCGGCTGCTGGTGTGTGCCCACAGCAGGCGTGGTCCGCAGCGATGAACATCTCACCCGTTGGTCTCGGGTTGCTCGGCTTGCGGCCCGTGGCGACCTCCCGTTCACTCGTTATGCGGGCGCAGCTGCCCGATGCATGGCCCACGCTCAGACTCGATCGTCTTCGAGTGGGGGGCGCGCGGCTCGACATTCATCTTGATCGGCAACCCGATGGGGGAGTGCAGCTCACGCTGCGATCGTCGGAGCCGATGGAAGTGACGGTTGAGCGCGAAAAGGCTCCGGATCTTCATCTGGCGTTGGACGGTCGAGGGGCGGCGCGAACTGCGCACGTCTCTGCGGGAGGACAACATGGGAAGCGTTAAGCTCGAACAGCTGACACGTCAGTTCGATGACGGCACGCGCGGCGTGGACCGCGTGAATCTTGACGTCGCCGACCATGAATTTCTGGTTCTGGTGGGACCGTCGGGGTGCGGCAAGACGACGATTTTACGGCTCATCGCCGGACTCGATACGCCCGACGAAGGGCGCATTTACATCGATGGAGATGACGTGACGGACCTCGCGCCTCGCGATCGCGACGTTGCCATGGTCTTCCAGAACTACGCGCTGTATCCGCACATGTCGGTACAGGACAACATCGCGTTTCCCCTTGCGATGCGCCGCGTCGCGCCAGCTGAACGTACTCGGCGTGTACGCGATGTCGCCGAATCGCTGGGCATCGGGGACTATCTCACCCGCCGTCCGGCAGAACTGTCCGGAGGCCAGAGGCAGCGCGTGGCACTGGCCCGCGCCATCGTCCGTGAGCCGCGGGTGTTCCTGTTTGATGAACCACTCTCCAACCTCGATGCGCAGGTGAGATCGATGACGCGTGCTGAGCTCGTGCGCCTCCACCGAACGCTGGGGGCGACCATCATTCACGTGACGCACGATCAGGTGGAAGCTATGTCCATGGCCCAGCGTGTGGCCGTGATGCAGAAGGGGCGTATTGAGCACTGTGCACCGCCGATGGACGTGTACCGGTCACCTGGGACGTTGTTTACGGCGACCTTTCTGGGGTCGCCGTCCATTAATCAATGGCGTGGCGAAGTGAGGAGCTACGAACGGGGATCAGGGACCGGCACGCTCCAGAAATTCCGCGGCACGGTGTCGCTGGGCGTACATATGATGCCAGACACGGACGTGGTACTCGCGGTGCGACCGGAACACCTGCGATTCGACGTCGTGGAGTCAGGTGGTGACGCGACGATCACACGTGTCGAGGCGTTGGGCGCCGAAACACTCATTCACGCAACGACCGCTGCGGATGAACATCTGTGTTCGCGCATCGTCAGCGGGTCAGCGCCTGTAGTCGGCAGCAAAGTGCGTTGTACGATTGAGGCAGCGCACGCGCTGTTGTTCGACCGGGAGGGACGTTTGGCCGGACGTGGGCGCGCATGATCCGTACCCTTGCCATGGGCACACGTCATACGACGGAGGACATCGGTGGCTGCAGGACCTCAGCGCGGAGGAGCCCGGGGCGGCACATCGTGCGCGCGCTGCTGGCGCTGCTGCTGCTCAGCAACGTATCCTGCGGGGATGGACAGAATGTGATCGTGCTGCGCATGACGTCCTGGCAGTCTCCGGCAGAGAACGCGCTGGATCTCCCGGCCATCCGGGAGTTTGAACGCATACATCCCGGCGTTCGTGTGGAGAATGATCCCGTCAGCAATCAGGCCGAGTATCGGGAGAAAATTGTGACGTCGATCGTGTCCGGATCTCCGCCGGACGTATTCCTGATGGACAACATCGATGTGCCCGCGTTCACCAATGAACACGTTGTACTGGATCTCCGGCCCTTCGCCTCGCGCGTCGACCTGGATCTTGATCTGTTTCATCCGATGGCGCTTGAGGTGTTCAGCCGCGGCGACGCCGTGTACGCGTTCCCGAAGGGGTTTTCTCCGGTGGTGCTCTATTACAACCGGGATCTCTTTGACGCCGCTGGTATAGCGTACCCCGAAGATCAATGGACGCAGGATGAATTCCGTTCAGTGGCGAAGGCCCTCACGCGCGATATCGATGGCGATGGTGTCATCGACCAGTGGGGCGTTGCGATTCCTCGACCATTTTATGCGTGGCAGGGAGTGATATGGAGTGCCGGTGGTGATATTCTCACGGTGGATGGCCGATCCGCGTCGGGGCCCGGCGCGCTGGATTCGAAGGAGACGATCGCGGCGCTGGAGTTTCTCACATCGCTCGTTACCCGTGATTCAGTCGCCCCGAAACCCGAAGCGTTTCGCGCGGTCACCGGAAACGAGACACGTTTGTTTTACAGTGGGCGTCTGGGGCTGCTGGCAAGCGGCCATTGGCTCATCCCGGTGCTGCGGATGCACGCCAGCGCGGGTCGTGTGCGATTTGGTGTGGTCTCGTACCCGCGTGCCCCGGGGGCGCGCGCAGCCACGCCAGTCTTTGCCGCGGGGTGGGCAGTGCCGCGCAACACGCCGCATCGCAAGCTGGCCGTAGAGCTGGCCGCGACCCTGTCCGGCGTTACCGCTCAGCGCGAGCGCGCCCGCGGAGGCCTTGAACTCGCAGCAATGACACACATTCTCAACGAAGTCGCTGCAGCTGATTCAACGGGAATCGAAGCAGCCTTCGGCAGACAACTGCAATGGGGAAGGTTGCCGTGGGGCGCACGGATTGCGAAGTACCGCGAAATCGAGGCGCAGCTTCCCGAGATTCTCGATCGCGTGCTCATTGCCGGAGAACGCGTCGACGTTGTCGTGCGCGAGATCGCACGCCGTCTTGACGTGGTGCTGGCTCGATGATTCAGCGACTCTCCGTCACGCGATGGTGCCAGCTCCTGTGCGTTGTATGGGGCACGGTGCTCAGTGTGATTGCGGGCCGCGCTGTGGTTCGCATGGAGTATGCATCCGCGGTGGCGGAGGCGCGGGAAACCGCGCGCGATTTCAGTGGCCCCGTTCCCGGGCGATTGGCCACCAGCCGACCGCTGATTGCGGCCGGAAGCATCGTGGCGGCTCAGCGACAGCTCGCGCGCCTCGTCCGGGCCGATACGGCATTGCTTGCCACGTCGGAGCGACCGATCATCTGGCGGTCCTGGCTCGTGCGGTATGTGTCCGTGCCGGTGAAAGACGCGTCGGAGTGGGATATTATTGGCGCCGTGATCGTGCGCGCTGCATGGCTTAATAATGTGTGGTGGGTGGTTCTCATCGCCGCGTCGGCCGCTGCGCTTGCTTCCGCGCTGGTTGCGCGCGGGCTGCGCCGTCGACAGCTGCCTGATCGCGCGCAGGAAGGGACGTTGATGGCCCAGCTTGAGTTGACTTCAGTCATGGTTGCGGGAGCGGCCGTGTTAAGTGGGGTTCTCAACTCGCACGTTGCTCGCGCCAGCGCTCTGATGCCGTCGGGTGGTGCCGCATCCCGCTTTGATCCGCTCGCGCTGGAACCGCCCAGCATGGTAGTACACGGTGTGCTGATCGCAGGAATGACCCTGCTCGTCCTTGCCGTCATTCTCGGGATCACGGCCATGACTACGTCGCGCTACAGCGCGGCAACGAAACGGGCGTCGGTCGCGGCGTGGGCGTTCGCAGCGCCGAGCGCACTGCACCTGCTCGTGTTCACCTTCGTCCCTCTCGTTTTTACGCTGTACCTGTCCATGCACGATTGGGACATGCTGGCAAGCGAACGTCCGTTTATCGGACTTGGCAACTACAGCGAAATGTTCGGTGACGCGGGCTTCTGGAATGCGCTCCGCAATACCATGGTGTACGCACTCTACGTTCCTGTCACGATGGCGCTCGCTCTCGCTGCTGCCCTTGCGCTTAACCAACCGTTGCGCGGGGTGCGTTGGCTGCGCGCGATCGTGTTCCTCCCTACCATCGTGTCGTATGTGGCGATCGCCATGGTATGGCAATGGCTGCTGAACGCTGACTATGGGCTCATCAACAATGTGCTGCGATCCCTGGGCGCGTCGGGCCACGACTGGCTGGGTGATCCGCAAACGGCGTTAGGCGCCCTGATGGTGGTCTCGGCCTGGGTGCACATCGGTTATCAAATGATTGTGTATCTCGCCGGATTGCAGGGCGTACCCGTGTCGTTGCTTGAGGCGGCTCACCTGGACGGCGCGTCGGCGTGGCGGCGTTTCCGCGCCATTACATGGCCGCTGCTGCGCCCCGTGACCCTCTATCTCTTCGTCACAGGCGTGATCTGGTCGTTTCAGGTCTTTTCGCTGGTGTTCGTCATGACCGAAGGCGGCCCGGCTCGTTCGACAGACGTGCTGGTGTTTCGGATTTATCAACAGGCCTTTGAGTTCCGTCGGATGGGGTACGCGTCCGCACTAAGCTGGGCCCTGTTCGCCTTGCTCGCCCTGTTCACAGTGCTGCAGTGGCGCATGCTCAATCGTCGCGAATCCTATGTCGCTGCGTAAACACGGCAGCCGTATCCTCGCCTATGTGATTGCCGTCTGTCTCGCGCTGACGATGATCGGTCCGTTCGTATGGATGCTGTCTACGGCGTTGATGAACGAATACGAGGTGTTTGCATTTCCGCCGCCGTTGCTCCCATCGTCACCGGAATGGAGCAATTTCCCCGAAGCGCTGACTGCGCTGCCGTTCGGCCGCTTCTTCATGAACAGCTTCGTGCTTTCCGTCGCAACCGTGATCGGGCAGGTAAGCACCGGAGCGCTCGCGGGTTATGCCCTGGCGCGCTACGAGTTTCCGGGACGACGGATGTTGTTCGGTGGCTACCTCGCCGCGCTGTTCGTGCCGGGCATGGTGCTGCTTATCCCTCGTTTCCTGATGATTGACGCGATGCACGGCGTCGATACGTTGGCCGGGCTGGTCTCGACCGAACTTGTGTCGGCCTGGGGCGTCTTCATGATGCGGCAGTTTTTTCTGTCGCTGCCGCGTGATACAGAAGACGCGGCGCGGCTCGACGGAGCGGGGGAGTGGACCATCTTTCGGCGCATCGCGCTGCCGCTCGCCAAACCTGCCCTCGCGACGCTCGCGCTGTTTGCCTTCGTTGAAGCCTGGAAGTCCTTGTTGTGGCCGCTGGTGATCACGCGATCGATGTCCCTGCGCACCGTGGAAGTAGGCATCGCGTCTTTCCACGGGCTCTACTATTCCAATTGGCCATATCAAATGGCGGCCGCCGTCACCGCCCTTGTGCCCGTCCTGATCGTCTTTGCCTTGGGCCAGCGGTACTTCACGCGCGGTATCCAGCTGGCAGGCTTGCGGTAAGCCGGCGGTGCCGAGCAGCCCTCCACCCGGTGGGCGACCCGTTGTGTTGTTACCTCCGGCAGGGCTCGTCGGTCACTTGGACCGAGGGCAATGGACACAAATCGTCCGGCGCGCCTCCTGAGAGCTGACCGAGGAACACCCATCATGCCCCCCCCAATTCCTGCGAGCGACGTGCTGGTAGCCGCGCAACCGTTGGCGCTGATCGCGGAGATCTCCGCGATCTTTGGCGCACAGGACGACGTTGTGCACAAAACCAGTGCGGTCCTCGATTGCTTAATGCAGGGTGTGGGCGCCTCCGAGTGCGGCGTCTGGCTGTCCACGCCACAGGGCATGTTCTGCGCTGCGAGATCGGGAAGCGTCGCGACGGCAACTCACGAACTGGCACCGCTGTTCGAACAGGCAACCGCGACCACCGATGTGCTCGCCATTCGCGAATTATCGTCCCAGGGCAAACGACTCGGTGCCATCGTCGTTCGCATGGATCAGGGAACCACCCCCGACGCACTGGCGATCCTGGGTATTGTTGCCAACCTGCTGGCTCCTGAGCTCGTCCGGGCTGAACAACATCGTCACTTTGTTGCAACGCTCGAACAGCACGCACGCGAGATCGAAGACGCGCGGCGCTTTACTTCACAGATTATTGATTCGCTGCCGGTCAGCCTGTATGTGATCGATCGCGACTACCGCGTGCAGGTCTGGAATCGCAATCGCGAATCCGGCGCACAGGGCGTGTCGCGCGAGGCCGCGATCGGGAAAACAATCTTTGACATTCTGCATCGGGCACCGGCCGAGAAGCTCCGTCGGGAATTTGACGACGTATTCGCCACTGATAGGACTCAGCAGTTTACGATGGAGTCGAGCGCCGCGGGCGATCCCCGTACCTACCGCATCACAAAGACTCCGATGCGGCTTGTAGAGGGAGAAGCGACATCCCATGTCATCACGATCGGTGAAGATGTCACGGATTGGGCGACGGCGCAGGAGCGTATCGCGCAGGCTCAGTCGCTTGGCGCAATGGGTGAGCGCGTGGCCGGCGTGCTGCTCGATCTCGCGGTGCCTTTGGGCAGTCTGGCAGCGGCCGCCAGTGCGGTGGTCCCAGCGCTCGGAGAAATCGATTCGTCCGGGCGTTCCGGCGATGTCGCCAGACCTTCTGTTGACGCGATCCTGCGGGACGTGGAGCGCTTTCGGGCCATTGTCGGCACTTTGCTCGACATCGGGCGACCTGCCTTGACGCTCAAGTCGTCAACCGACGTCAATCGCCTCATCCAGATCATGACGTCGGCAGTAGAGCACAGCCAGCGCTTCCGACAGATCAATATCCAGCGCAATTTGGACGACGCCATTCCGCAGGTCTACGGAAGCGCAGAACAGCTGGTCCAGGTACTGATTGAACTCATGAACAACGCGTCGGACGCCATGTCAGGAACCGGCGCGATCACCGTTCGCACGCGTCGTGGTGCCAATCCGGCGGACGCGGTCGTCATAGAAGTGATCGATGATGGCGTTGGCATCGAAACTGCATTGCTGCCGCGGATATTCGATCCATTCTTTACGACAAAGTCCAGCGAGCAAGCGGCTGGGCTCGGCCTTGCCATTTGTCACCAGATACTCACTGATCACCACGGGCGGATTGAGGTGGATAGCGCGGTCGGTGCAGGGAGCACATTCCGCATTCTTCTTCCCGCTGAGGGACAACTATGAGCTCAGAATCCATGTTTGATTCGCCTAACGTCCTCCAGTCCAGTGGTGAGAGCCCTATGATGCTGCGTGACAGCGACGAAAATCAGCTGACGGCGAATGTCCCGACGCTCGAGGAACTCGAACGTGTCCACATCCGCTTTGTGCTGGAGCGCGTGCGGTGGCATCAGGGACGCGCGGCGGACCTGCTCGGCATC
This sequence comes from Gemmatimonadaceae bacterium, assembly GCA_041749115.1. Taxonomy (GTDB): domain Bacteria; phylum Gemmatimonadota; class Gemmatimonadetes; order Gemmatimonadales; family Gemmatimonadaceae; genus JBGTBX01. The sequence goes on along the minus strand of JBGTBX010000178.1, from coordinate 5,225 downwards.
TCCTCGAAGACCCTGTATCGCAAGATTCGGCAGTATGGGTTCAAGCGTCCTCATCTGAACTCCGGAGTTCGCTGACGAGTCGCTCTCCCTCGTCACGCGTACGAGCCCGTCGCCCCGGTGGCGGCGGGCTTGTTATTTTAGGGCATGAAAGTCCTTGTCATAGAAGACGATCCGACGGTTGGCCCCTTCATTAAACGCGGGCTCGAAGAGCAGCGGTGGGGCGTAACCCTCTGCGCCGACGGTGAAGAAGGTGAGACGATCGCCCTGAGCGAACCGTTCGATCTGGTCATCCTCGACATGCGGTTGCCAGGGAAATCCGGGATGGAAGTCCTCTCATCTCTCCGCTCCCGTGGCTTCGAAAAGCCGGTGCTGGTGCTCACGGCCCAGGATGCGGTGGATGCCAAGGTCAAGACGCTGCGGGCCGGAGCGGATGACTATGTCACCAAACCCTTCGCATTCGAGGAGTTGCTGGCGCGCGTGGAAGTTCTGGCGCGGCGGCCGAGGACACTGGCGTCGTCGGTGGTGACGGTGGCCGACCTGACGTTGAATCTGGATACGCGTGAGGTCCGGCGCGGTGAGGAGAGCATTGAACTGACCCCGAAGGAATTCTCGGTGCTGGAATACCTCATGCGTCACGCCGGCCGGGTGATGAGCCGAACGCTGATCACGGAGTACGCGTGGGGGTATCATTTCGATCCTGGTACGAACATCGTCGACGTCGTGATTAATCACCTGCGCAAAAAAATCGATGCTGGACATTCCCGAAAGCTTATTTCCACCGTGCGCGGCGTGGGTTACGTGGTGCGAGGCTCGTGATACCCCAGGTGACTCCTTGCGCCGGATGATTTAGCTGTGTCCAGCATTCGTTCGCAGCTCGCGCTGCGCGTGGTCGGGCTCGTGGTGGCCTCGGTTGCGGTCTACGCCATTGCCGCCGGTGTCGTTCGGCAGCGCGCGGCGGCACGCGAAGCGCTGCAGGAACTCGAACAGGATGCCCGACTGCGCGGTGATATCGTCCTGCAGATTGTAAAGCAGGTTGGTACAGCCAGCTTTATGGTAGGGCTGGCCGGTCGTGAAATCGGCGGCCCACCCAAGGTCGCTCTCGACGCCATTCCCGGATTTATCGTCGTCTTCGATCAGGCAGGGTCGCGGATCTACGCGTCACCAACGGTCAAAGTACTGGACGACGGTCAGGAATCCAGCGGGGACGGGCCCGCGATCCGAGTGAGCGACCGGACGGCGTTTGATGGTGCAGTGCAACGCGCCTTGATGTCAGATACGAGTGTACGTCTCCTTCTGCGTCGCGAGGAGGGACGGTTGCTGCGGCGTGCAGACTTCGAGGGCCGGCAGGTCGTCGTCGGCATTACGCTGTCCCCACCAGGCGCGCCGTGGCGCGAGTTGTTCCTGAGTGCGCTGTTTGTACTGCCGGTTGTGCTGCTGCTCGCTGGATGGACGGCGTACGTGCTCGCCGGTGATGTGCTCCGACCCGTTGATTCGATACGACAGGAGGTCGAAGCCATTACCGATGGGCGTAGCCTGCATCGACGCGTGGCAGTGGGTACCGGCCTCGACGAGATGAGCCGATTGGCCGCAACGCTGAACGAAATGATTCAGCGGCTGGAGACCTCGTTCGGAGCGCTGCGCCGTTTTACGGCAGATGCGAGTCACGAGCTCAAGACGCCGCTCGCTGTGTTGCGCGCTGACGTCGAGCGCGCCATGGCCGTGAAGACGCGTTCGACGGACCAGCTGGTGGCCCTCGAGGAGGCGCTGCAGGAAACACGGCGCATGTCTGACCTCGTGGACTCGTTGTTGACTCTGGCCCGTGCAGACGAAGGTCGCTTTGATCTGCATCGGGAAGAGATCGACCTCGGTCCCCTGGTGCGTGACGTGGTGGAGACGGCCAATATCCTTGGTGAAAGCGCCGGTATTGCGGTATCACTGAATGTTTTCGAGCCCACGACTGTGATGGGCGACGCCACGCGATTGCGGCAGCTCTTTCTCAATCTGGTCACCAACGCCATCAAATACACGGCGCGCGGCGGCAAGGTGGATCTTGCGCTGTCACTTCGCGACCGGCAGGTGCAGTTTACCGTCAAGGATACCGGCATCGGTATATCGGCGGTGGACGTGCCGTTTGTGTTCGAGCGGTTCTGGCGTGCCGACCGCGTGCGATCGCGTACTGCTGAACGCGGCGGGTTCGGACTTGGCCTTGCCATCAGTCAATGGATTGCACAGGCCCATGGTGGAACGCTGACCGTGCAGTCGCGGCTGCACCGCGGATCAACTTTCGAGGTGACCCTGCCGGTGCCACCTCCCGAGTGAGTGCGCTGATATCAGGCGTCGTGCAGATCCTTGTGCCGCCAGCGTGCTGCAGGCCAGCCACGAACTTTTTGGCGTCTCAGCGCGCAACGCTGTCGCACACGCTCGGTTCGTCCCCGCCGAGGCAGGCGGTCGCAGGGTCAGGCAACTCGTGCAACAGCCATTTGCGTTTGGTCTCGGTCGCTGACGCGCTGGGTTGGCGCGACTCCCTGCGCGCGCCGGGGTGAGTGGGTGAACCGGGTCTGTCGTGCCTGCTGAGCCCGAGGATTCGCGAAACCAGTGTAGCGAAGGGAGGATGTGGCATCTTCACCGGGATCTAACGACGTCGTAATCAATTCTTAATGGAATCTCCATTCCGACATTAAGACTCGAATGTAGAATCCCGTTCGCATGACAATCGCAGTTTTTATCACGACGAACCAAAAGGGACATGTTCAACAACCTGGTTGAGTCGAAGCGAAAGAAGTCCGGGACGGCGGGAGGCACCATGGCCTCCTTCGTGTTGCATGCCGGCCTGATTGCCGGCGCAGTTATCGCAACTGCGGCGACGGCAACGACGTTCGAGAAGCCAAAGCAGGAGAAGGTGGACTTCGTCGAGGTCAAGAAGGATGAGCCGCCTCCGCCGAAGGAGGACACGCCACCACCGCCGCCGGATGTGGTGGCAGCGCCTCCGCCGCCCAAGGGATTCCAGATCCTGACGGCACCGGTGGAGATTCCCGACGTGTTGCCGGACATCGATCTGTCGAAGAAGATGACCGACGCGGCAGATTTCAGCGGCAGGGGCACAGCTGGCGGTACCTCGAAGGGCGTCGAGGGTGGCGTCGCGCGGCCCAACGACGATCAGCCGTTGTTCGAGTTCCAGGTGGAAAAGCCGGTGACCGCGCTGCCAGGCGGCCCGACCCCACGGTATCCGGACATCCTGCGTCAGGCGGGCGTCGAAGGCGAAGTGCTCGCACAGTTCGTGGTGGACACGACGGGCCGCGCTGAGATGGGTTCCTTCAAAGTGTTGAAGACGTCACATGAGCTGTTCGGTACTGCGGTAAAGAACGCGCTCCCCGGGATGCGCTTTATTCCTGCCGAAGTCGGTGGTCGCAAGGTCCGTCAGCTTGTTCAGCAGCCGTTTGCGTTTGGTATCGGTAAGTAATCCACTCACTTTCTTAACAAGGATCGCGTCGTATGCATCTCAATCTTGCAGACATCTGGTCACAGACCCCCATGTTCGGGAAGTTCCTATGGGCCGTTCTCGCCTTCATGTCCGTGTGGTCGATGTCGACCGCCATCGGAAAGGTGTGGAGCCTCCGAAAGGCGCAGAAGGAAACCGTCAAGTTCGCACCTGAGTTTTCACAATTCCTGGAAGAAGACAACCTCGGCGAAGCCATCAAGCTGGCCGAAGGCTACAAGAAGTCACACGTCGCCCGTGTACTCGGTGGCGCGCTGGCCGAAGTGAAGCCCCTCATTATGGATGGCTCGGTGACGGTTTCTGACATCAACACCGCAGAACGTGCAGTTGAACGCGAAATGTTGATGGAAATGGTATCGCTCAAGCGTGGTCTGTCGATTCTCGCCACGGTCGGTGCAACGGCGCCGTTCGTCGGTCTGCTCGGCACGGTGTTCGGCATCATCAACGCGTTCCAGGGCATGGCGAACTCGGGTGGTGCAGGCATCACGGCGATCGCAGCTGGTATCGCCGAAGCGCTTATCGCAACAGGCTTTGGTCTTATCGTCGCCATTCCGGCCGTGTGGTTCTACAACTACTTCACGACCAAGATCGATAACCTGTCCGCAGAAATGACGTACACCTCGAAGGAAATGATCGACTACCTCATCAAGGGTGTGTCTGGTGAATTCGGTCGCTCACGCTTTACCCGCGAGTTCAACACCAAGGCCGCCGGTGGCGCGCCGATCTCGTCCTAGTTTCCTTCCTCATTAAACCGGAGAAATCGCCATGGGTATGTCAGTCGGCGGGGGCGAGGGCGTAAAAGCCGAGCCTAACGTCGTACCCATGATCGACGTCATGCTGGTGTTGCTCATCATCTTCATGGTGGTGACACCGGCGATCACGGCGGGCTTTCAGGCCACCCCACCAGATGGGATTAATCTGAAAGCTCATCCCGAGGAAGACCTCGATCAGGTGTTGGGCATCGATAAAACGGGCGCGTACTATATCAACAAAAAGCCCATTGAGTTGTTCTCGGAGACGGGCGCGACGGTAAACGATAAGTTACAGAACATCCTGCGGGCGATTTATGACAAGCGCACCGTCGACAAGATCCTGTACATCAAGGCAGACAAGGATCTGGAGTTCGGAAAAGTGCTCGATGCCATGGAAATCGCCTCGCTCGCCGGAGTCCGCGTAGTTGGCGCGGTGTCCGATCAACGCCCTGGAACAGCGTCCACGGTCGAAGGTGACGAACCCACGCAAGGCAAATAGGGGAGCAACCAACTATGGGTGCCAGTGTTGGAAAGACAGCAGGACTACAAAACGAGCCGAACGTCGTACCAATGATCGACGTGCTCCTCGTGCTCCTTATCATCTTCATGATCATGCAGCCGCGGGTCCGCAAAGCGGTTGACCTGCAGTTGCCTGATCCGAACCCCGACGTGGCGCCAGCCAATGCGGTATCGGATCAGATCGTGCTCGAAGTTGCGCCGAATGATCAGTACTTCATCAACAAAGAGAACGTCCCCAAGGACAATCTCGCCACACGCATCAAAGAGATTTACGATCCGCGCCCCGAGAAGATCATGTTCTTCAAGGGAGATCCCACTGTGAAGTACCAGAGTGTGATCTGGGCGATGGACCAGGCTCGTGGATCAGGAGTTCGGGTGCTGGGTGTAACACCGAAAGAAAAGACCGGCACATAGGTCGCATGCGATTTAACTGAGCCGGCGGATCCCCCATGGGGTCC
>JBGTBX010000177.1:0-1854 GCA_041749115.1 Gemmatimonadaceae bacterium | reverse complement strand
TGGCTGGGACCAACACTGTTGGGACTGGCATTCCTGATGATCGCGATGGCGCCGCTTGCCGGATTGACTCTGCCGGTCCTGAACAGGTTCTGGCTGGACAGGGTGCTGGAGACGCTCACGCGAACAGGGGGCAATACACTTCTCTACAGCATCCTTGCCGGCGTTTTGGCGACGGTCTTGGCGCTGTGTCTTGCGATCTGCGCGGCCCGAGTCCGCTCCTTGCGAATTGCTCTATTCGCGGGGCTCGTTCTCCTGTTTGTGCTCCCGCCCTCGCTCGGTGCGCTGGGCACGATCTTCGCGGCAAGCGGCGCGCCGTCCTGGCTGGATCCCGCCTTGCGCAGCCACTTCACCGTCGGCGCGGCGCTTGGAATGCGATTGACGCCGATCGCCGGAGTCATCCTCGTACGCGCAATCGGTGCGACGCCGCCGTCGTGGGCCATGGCGGCGTCCCTTCACGGCGTGTCTCTGGCGGCATATATGCGGAAAGTTCTGGGGCCGTTACTGGCCGGTTCCATGGCCATGAGCGTCGCCTTGGTCGCACTGATCGCGACTGCTGATGTAACGACGATTCTGTTGCTCCAGCCGCCTGGTGAAAGCTCGTTTCCGGTCACTATCTTTACCGTCATGGCCAACGCGCCGGAGTCGATGGTGGCAAGCCTTTGTCTGAGTTACATCGGCGGCGCCTATTTTGTGATCGCTGCAATCGCGGTGATTTCTCGCGTTTCCAAGGCAAGGCTTTCTCCAGGCGCACACGGTTACTGAATGCCCAACAGGAAATCGAGCCGGAGCTGATCTGCGAGGAGCATACTCATGAAACGCTACAGCGTCTTCGGGTCCTTCTTTGCTTTTGTATTAGGGGCCATGATGGGAGCACAAGCGCAGACGGTCCCTGCAAATCGTAACGCGCAGTTTGTGGGATCCAAGACGTGCGGGACCTGCCACACGGAGATCTACAACCGCTGGAAAAGTACGCTCATGGCCAACGTTCTTGTGGACGTGAAGGAACGTCCCGAGGTGATCGTGGGCGACTTCTCCAGGCCCAATCCGCTGGTCACCTTCACTCCCAAGGACGTCGCCTTTACTTATGGCAGCAAGTGGAAGCAGCGTTACTTCACGAAAATCGGCGACGACTATTTCGTTTTTCCCGTGCAATGGGACGTGCGCAACCAGACTTGGCGGCGCTACTACGTCGAGCCAGGAACGGAGTGGTGGGTCGCGCACTACCCGGCCGATCAGATGCAACGTCCGACCGGACCGCTCTGTGACGGCTGTCACTCGACGAACTACAACATCGAGACGAAGCAAGTCACCGAGTGGAACGTGGGTTGCGAAAAGTGTCACGGCGCGGGAGGGGATCATGCGGGATCGCCCTCGAAAGCGAACATCGTGAACCCCAACCGTCTCGACTATGCGCGCTCCGCGGATATTTGTATTCAGTGCCATTCGCAAGGAGAGCCATTGACAAAGCCCCTGAACGGCGTCTACTACGATTGGCCGGTAGGCTATCAGCCCGGCGACCGCCTCAGCGATTACTGGACGCTCGAAGAGCATCACCTCGGCGAGGACACATTCACTCACTGGCCGGACGACTCGGCTCACAAGAACCGCATGCAGGGCAACGATTTCGTGCAGAGCGCGATGTACACAAAGGGCGTGCGTTGCTGGTCATGTCACGATGTGCACGGAACCGAGCACGGCGCCGACCTCCTCAAACCAGGCAACGCGCTTTGCCTCACCTGCCATGGAGCGGACTCTCCGGCCGGCCCTCGCGGAACGATCGAGGAGCATACGCATCACGCCGCTGACAGTGCCGGCAGTGCATGCGCCGCTTGCCATATGCCGCAAATCGCGAGG
>JBGTBX010000176.1:0-1813 GCA_041749115.1 Gemmatimonadaceae bacterium | reverse complement strand
GCCGCGCTGGAGACCACGGTCTCTAATCGGCGTATATCAGCAGGATTACCGTCGAGATGGCCTCGGACCCACGCCTGTTCCTCTTTGTTCAGCAGCCCATCACTCTCTCGCCCCTTGACACCACCCCAGTCATATCAACGCTCACGCTCAGCTGCGAGAGCATTCAATAACATGCGAGCGCGCAGCGCGAGCTACAATAGCCGCTATCGTCTGCTGTAACGACCGTTCGCAAACGTGCGCGTGATGCCCGAGCACCACTTACCCTCCTTGGGCTCGCGGCCGGACTGGGCGAGTTATGCTATCCACTTCTAGCACGACAGTCGTGTAATGCCAACCCCAAGTCTGCTGTTGGAGCCCGCCGAACACCGTCACGGTGTCGCCCGCCTGAGGAGTGCGCGGCGCAAGGCGCCCCACCAATTGGATGGCCTCGACATCAATTGCTGCCAGCCCGTGCGGATCCACTGCCGGGTCCCTGCACACGGAGATGCCTCTGGGCAGGACCATCACGAGAATCGTATCCAGCCTGTCGAGCGTCGGTGTCTCACCGTAGCCAGGCGGCCCAGGACGGACCTCGCCGTGGAGCACTCCGCGCAATGACACCCGCGGCTGATGCTGGCTGATACAGCCAAGTGGGGCATCCGCCGAGCCTGAAATGCTTTGAGGCGCACCGGCGCTCGCTCTCGACGGCCGTAGTCCGACGTCACGCACGGCCTTACTGCTCTCAGTGTCGCATGCCGCTATCGTATTGACCGCGATGAGCGCAGCAGCAGCGATGCGGTATCCGCGGACATCAGGCCAGTGGGTTCGCGGGAAGCGTAGCCACGCAACATGGCGCTCGTATGAGAAACTCATGAAGGAGGGATGAAACCCGCGTGACGCTTTCGACGACCTGCCGCATGGGTCGTAGCTGTCTAACGGACCAGGCATCAGCTGCGGCAACTCCTCGACTGCGCGCAATCCGACGTTCCATGGAGGTGAAGTGCCGTCAGGTGCATGTTGTTTAGGCCGCGAGTTGTCTTTGCGACGACCCAGTACAACTGTTGGTTGTCACTTTCCACCGAGGGCCTTCATCCGAATCCTCTCTATCTCGGCAGGGCTCTCCGGAACGAGGGCCAACGGACCCGACCTCCGCGCAACGCTCGCCAATGAAAGACAAAGATCGAGTGCGAGAAATCCATGAGACTCGTAGCGCGTATCATCAATGCGCGGATACGATGACAGTACACGCCTGAGATCGGATTCAGAGATCCCAACGTGATATTCTGACTCTTCGACCGGAAACAGATCTCCATTTGCCCCAGATTGGAGGCAGCGATAGACAACGTCCTTCTCAGCGCCACTCAGTTCGGCGAACATCGAATTCAGGTCTCTCCTACGCAGCGGCCTTGTATCCAGTTCTTCGTTGTTCTTCTGATCTGATTCTGCATCATTGATGCGGGGTGCGCCAGCTCGCTGTGGTCTGGGTGGTCAACACCGTGCGTTAGCCGGAGCGGCGTGCCCTGCGTTTCGTCGTGAGAGCCCGAACAGTTGCGGGGGTCGACGCTGCCGTCGAGCGCTGGACCGTGGCCGACGATGAACGCGGGGTGAAGACGCTGATCGATCGCCTCACCCGCGATCGGCCCGAGCTCATCGTGCTCGAAGCCACTGGGGGCTACGAGCTGCCCTGCGTCGCGGCCCTCGCGGCGGCGGGGCTGCCAGTCGTGGTGGTCAATCCGCGCCAGGTGCGTAACTTCGCCAAGGCCACGGGCCAGCTCGCGAAGACCGACCGCATCGACGCCGACGTGCTGGCCCTCTTCGCCGAGCGCGTGCGGCC
>JBGTBX010000175.1:0-1673 GCA_041749115.1 Gemmatimonadaceae bacterium | reverse complement strand
CACCTCCGCCGCCGATCGACGGACCCATCGATGAACGTGCGCGGAGCATATTGCAGCGCGACGAGCAGCACCTCATCGAGTTCCGCCGCGACCTTCATCGCAACCCGGAAAGATCCGGCAACGAGGTGCGAACCGCGCGTGTGGTCGCCGCCGAGCTTCGCCGCGTTGGGCTCACCGAAATTCGAACCGGCGTTGGAGGCTATGGCATCGTGGCGATGGTTCGCGGTCGACTCCCTGGTCCGACGATCGCGTATCGGGCAGACATGGACGCGTTCCCATCGTCCGCCCCTGATCCCGTCGAGTTCAGGTCGCTAAACAGCGGCGTGCGGCACATCTGCGGTCACGATATTCACACCACAGTGGGCGTCGCGCTCGCCACCATCTTTCAGTCTCTTGCCGACTCCCTTGCTGGCAACGTCATGTTCGTCTTCCAACCCGCTGAAGAGCGCGCAACGGGAGCGAACGCGATGCTCGCTGACGGCGTGTTCAGCGCCGAACAACCGATCGCGATTTATGGAGTGCACACCGCGCCCTACGAAGTCGGCGAGCTTGGCACGACCGCCGGGCCGATGATGGGAGGCAGAGATCCCTTCACTGTGACGCTCAGCGGCAGCGGCGACCTCTCCCAGGCGACGAACATTGTACTACAGGCGTTGCAGGGGCTATCCACTGTTGCGGCGGGACAGCACTTTGCTAATCAGCCGATCGACTTTATCGCCGTTACGCTCAATCCGCCGTTGTCGGAGACACGACGCACGTCAATCACCGGGACCGTAACTGTGGCGAGTGCCGCGTCACGTGCGCGCGCTCACCGGCTCGTAACCAGCGACCTTGCCGCGCTCATCACGAACGGAGTAAGCGTCGCAACGACGTACCAGCCGAAATCCATTGCTGGCGTAACCAACGATTCCGCTCTCACCGGCCAAGCCACTGCAGCCATTCGACGCTTACTCGGCGGAACAGCCGTACGAACTGTCACCGGGATAGTTCCCGCCTTCAGTGAAGATTTCGGTGCGTTTCAGGATCAGGTACCAGGTGTCTTCTACTTCCTCGGCGTGTCCAACACGTCGAAGGGATGGGTCGGCATGCCGCATTCCGATGGCTACGTCGCGGATGAGGCAGCGATCGGCATTGGAGCACGTGCGATGGCGGCGGTCCTTCTCGATCGGTTGAGTACTCGTTAGGCGCACCGTTCATTTTGCGCGGTGAGATCTCTCGCCCGGCGGGCTCCATTGGTGAGGGCTCACCGCGGTTATGGCCTGTGGTCCGCTGCAGCTGGCGTCTCTCCGGCCGGGTCTCCCGGTGGCAGTACCTCGCGAAACATTGGACGCAGCTTCCACTCCGGCGTGGGTGGCGTGTGGCCCTCGCGTGGCGAATACACAGACTGCTCAGTCATCTGCATCCTGTGGATGTACCGGGGGCAGTTCGGAAAGATCGCCTCGGGTTGGACCCGTATGATAAGCTGCGCGCCAACAAACTCCGATATCAGCGGATCATCGGTGTGTACGGTAGCCCTTCCGTTTACTCGCAGCCGCTTCGGCGTTTCGAAATCGATAAACAGCATCCCGACATACGGATTCACGATAAGATTGCCGAGGCTCTTGAACATGCCGTTGCCGTCATAGCTGGGAAACGCCAGCGTTTGCGGATCAATCACGCGAACGAAGCCGGGC
>JBGTBX010000174.1:0-2759 GCA_041749115.1 Gemmatimonadaceae bacterium | reverse complement strand
AAGCCGGCTACTACGGAAGCGCGATAACGATGACGAGGACGGGAATCCGCGAAGTCTCTCTGCCAGCCGACTGGTCCCGCCCCGTGGGCGCTAGTGAGAATTACGTCCTGAGACCCATCGAGGCGGCCACCGCGGCCAAGCGCCATCGGCCATGACTGGGAACTGGAGCGGTGGTGTGCGCATGGCTGGGCGAGATCATGCTCGGGGGAGTCGCTTGGACCCAGCCCAAGATGGTTGCTGCACTGAGCCAGGCGACGATGTGAGTCCGGCTGGCGAGCAAGAAGTGTCCCCGTTTTGCGTGACAGCAGGCCGAATCCGGGCAGGCTAGCGTGGCTGAGCAGGCGATGAAGCGAGGCTACCTTCGGTGCGACCGCGGACGCACCCGTGGTGCTGCTTCGCTGGGCTGTAGCCTGTCATGCCAATGGGTGGAAACGCCGCAGCACGCCTAAAGCCTGCAGGCAGATTACGCACACTCGATCTGCGATCTCCAGAACAGGCACTCCTCCTCGTCGCGGCTCTCTTCGCGCTATATCAGCTTCAGGCAGCGCTACGAGGAGGCCTTGGCGATTGGCACAACGTGTGGGTTGCTGCAAACGCGCTGCTTGACGGACAGTCGCCGTACGCTGACGACGTGGTCGGCGGGGCTACGTCCGTCCGCCGCTTTCGTCCTTGGCGTTTGCTCCCTTCGGCGTGCTACCGGAGCGTGTAGGCGGCCAACTGGTGGTTGTGGCGAACCTCCTTGGATTCGGGGTGGGGTTGCTACTTGCTGCGAGGGCACAGTTGGCGCACCGGCTCACATTGGTGGTCGCGGTGTTTGCGTTCGCGATTTCAGCTCCGTTGGCCGCTGCGCTAGCGACGGCAAACGTAGACGCATTGTGCGTAGCTCCCCTAGGAGCGGCGTTGCTTGCGATGCGAAAGGGCGCTTGGACCTCATCGGGCCTACTAATTGGCGCGACCCTCGCCATCAAGCCTGGATTTGTGGCCCTGGCCTTGGCTCCACTAATGCTGGGGTCGCTACGTGGCACCGTGATCGCGGGATTGACGACCGCCGGTCTCACGCTGGCCGCCGTGCCATTGATCCCGGAAGGAGGCAGATTCTTTACTGACGTCGTGCCCTTTCTCCTCGGAGGTGACACGGCCGGTGTAAACTACTCGCTCAAGGGCGTCTTGGACAGCGTTCCAGCGGTGCCATCGACCGTAGCTAGTTTGGCTCGCGTGGGCGCGCTACTTCTGCTCGTCTACGTTGGGTTTTGTGCGCGTAATCTCTTGCGACGCGATATTGCTGCTGTAGTCGTATTCTTGTTCTGTGCGACCTGTCTGATATCGGGGTATTTCCTCATCAACTATTGCGTGTTTGTGGCCCTCGGAGTAGGGCTGGCGGACCGCTTGCGCACGTCGCTGGAATGGCTGGTGTTCGGATTGGCAACCTACCTACTATTGAGTGCCGACGTTCTTCGGTCATCGACTGCGTTGCTGGACGCAATAGGGACGGCGCGGTACGTGATAGCGGCGATCCTCCTGTTAGGCCTGCTTGTGTTGCTGGAAGGCGGCAGGACCGAGCGAACTAGCACGCTCACGGCTCATGCCGGCCCGCAGTATGCAGGCGAGGGTTAGCGTCACATACCGTTTCGCGCACCTCGTTCGCGTATCTGGCATAGTTCTAGCGACACCCGGAAGGTCATCAAATCGCGCCTCCACCACGTTGGCGTGGACGCTTGTTAGCGAGGGCGCGGTCGTACATGGAGAGTGTTTCCTCGGCTATGACGTCCCACGAATAGCGCTGGACACTGGCGTGCGCGGCGGCGCGCATGCCAAACAACTGTCCAGGATTGTCAACGAGCGACTGGAGCGCTTCGTGCTGGCTCCGAGGATCGCCGGGAGGGACAAGGAAACCCGTCACCCCGTCGGTGATAGCGCGGCGACACGCAGAGATATCGGACGCAACTGGGGCCAGACCACAGGCCATCGCTTCGAGGAGCGCGCCGCTGAAGCCCTCTAGGAGCGTTGGGAAAAACTTGATGTGATGATCAGCGAGGTGCTGTGGCAGCAACGGACGTTTGAAAGTCGGGACGACGTTGATCCGGGTGTGTAGAACCGGCGCGAAATCCGCGTACACCCGCTGCGGCCGACAGCCGACGCCCAAGAAACTAACCCGTACAGATGGATTCGTATCAAGTGTCTTGGCGAGGGCAACTCGACCGCTATCGATTCCCTTACGGGCTAAGTAGCTACCCACCTGTGCGATCCGCGGAGCGCAGTTCGTCTTGGTGGGTGTGGGAAGGGCGAGAAGCGCCGAAGGCAGTCCGTTTGTAGTCAGCGCCGCCCGACGCGCTGGGACGCCCAGTTGTTCAACGGCGAAAGCCATGTCGCCCTCATTGAGGAAGAGGGATAGATCGCTGAGCTGAAGTGACCTGCGTACAAGATGTAGCGCAGGGCCGCCCCACCACAAGGGATACTTCCAGCCGAGAGAGGCGTCTCGCGCGTGGGCTTCGTCGACGATCGCGCGGTGCACCATGTGCTCCAAACCATGTGATCGGGCCACCAGCGCGGCACGCGGCGCGATGCGTCTCACCGAGCCCGCCCACAACCAAGCGTCCCCGGTCGATGCGTCCACAACGTCGATCGGTACTCTCCGGTTTAGGTTCGCGAGTTCGGCGGCGGCCCAGATGGGGAACGCGAGATGCCGCGCACGCAACGACAAAGACACCGGTAGGTCATCAAACGAGAGGATCGTCACGTGATGTCCCTTGCGCCGCAGC
>JBGTBX010000173.1:0-10463 GCA_041749115.1 Gemmatimonadaceae bacterium | reverse complement strand
AAACTTCTGCGGATGGCGACGCCGTGGTTTCTCCTGATGATCGCGGTGGGCGGATCCTGGTGGTTCGTGAGCCTGCTCCCACCATCCACTGCGCTATTGCTCGTAGGAACAATTTTGCTGATCGTCGTGGCAGTGTACCTTGTTTCCGGGCGCGCGCGCCGAATTGCAGGTGAATTGATCGCGGTGCAGGCAGCGGTGATGCGAGCCACACGGAACGCCGTTCGTGGAGAATGGGATGTCTGGTGATTCAACGGCGGCACCGATCCGTGTGTGTCTTGTCGGTCCCTCGCTCGATATTCTTGGCGGTCAAGCTGTGCAGCTGGATCGCTTGCGCACTAAGCTGTCACAACTCCCGGAGCTTGATGTCAGTGTCATCGCGGTGAACCCCAGGTTGCCGGGGCCATTCCGCATGCTCCAGAAAATCAAGTATGTTCGTACGGTCGTCACATCAATCGCCTATGTGGCCACACTCATTGTACGGATTCCACGCGTCGACGTGGTGCACGCGTTTTCCGCCTCGTACTGGTCATTTCTCATCGCCCCACTGCCCGCGCTGATTGTTGGTCGGTTGTTCGGTAAGCGTGTGCTGCTGAACTATCGGAGTGGCGAAGCCCCTGATCACCTGGCCAACTGGCCGATCTCACGGCGTCTGATGCGCCTCGCACACGTTGTGATCGCGCCGTCGGGGTATCTGGTCCACGTTTTTTCGGAGTACGGATTCACCGCTCAATCCGTCGTCAATTTTGTCAATGTCGACGCCATTCCCTATCGGGATCGCAAACACCTCCGTCCCATCTTCTTCAGTAACCGCAATCTCGAAGCACTCTACAACGTGGAATGTACGATTCGGGCGTTTGCCCGTGTTCAGCTGCAGGTTCCAGAAGCGCAACTCGTTGTGGCCGGCGACGGATCGGAGCGCGCGCGTCTCGAAGCGCTCGTCACCGAGCTCGGCGTACGCCATGTGACGTTTGTGGGGCGAGTGCCACCCGCAACAATGGGCGCGTTGTACGATGCGGCTGACATTTATCTGAATTCACCGAACATCGATAACATGCCCAATTCGGTGATCGAAGCGTTCGCGGCAGGGATCCCCGTTGTCACGACCGACGCCGGTGGAATTCCGTGGATTGTGGACCATGAGCAGACAGCCCTGATGGTGCCTGTGGGCGACGAGAGAGGCATGGCGACGCAGGCGCTCCGACTGCTGCGGTCGCCGGAGCTCGCGACGCGCCTCACGCACAATGCGCGCACAGTCTGCCTGACCAAGTATGTCTGGGACGCCGTGCGAGCAGAGTGGCTGTCCGTATATCAGCAGCGCACCGGGCAGCAGGTCCACAACCCTCGCGTCGCATGATCAACAGATTACGAGGGCGCTCGGTGGCGGAACTCCGCGGCCGCGCGACACAAAAGTGGCACGCAGTCACCGAACGTCTCTCCATGCAACGGGTCCGCGTACCAACTGCTGTTCAGCTGCAGGGGATGGTGTCGCCGGAGTTCTCAGAGCGGTTCGCCCAGCCCTCACAGTGGTCTACCAGCTTTACAATCGGGAAGTTCTTCCCGTCGTTCGATGATCCCGACGGCACGCTGCACGCGGCGATGGAGCTCGACGCGGGGTTCCGCTCGTGGTGCCTTGACCGCGCTGACCGTGCCATGAGCGGTCGATTCGACCTGCTGGGCTATTCAAACCTCGATTGGGGGATGCCGATCGACTGGCATCGCGAACCGCTCTCCGGCGTCCGCGCTCCTTCTTCACATTGGAGCACTATTCCCTATCTGGATCCGGGGATTGTCGGAGATCATAAGCTGCTGTGGGAATTAAACCGGCATCAGTTTCTGGTGACCATCGCGCAGGCCTCCCGCATCACGCAGGAACAGCGTTTTGCTGCAGCGTGCTACTCCGTTATCGACAATTGGATGACTGCTAATCCGCCCGGTCGCGGCGTGAATTGGGCCAGTTCGCTTGAGGTGGCCTTTCGCGCGATCTCATGGATCTGGGCGCTGCGAATTCTTCCCGTACCTCCCTCGCCAGAGCTGGCACTCCGTATTACGGGCCATCTCGTCAGGGCAGGGAATCATCTCGAACGGTACCTGTCCACGTGGTTCTCCCCCAACACACATCTGACAGGCGAAGCGCTTGGCCTGCTGTATCTCGGCACCCAACTCCCTCACCTGAGTGCAGCTGCACGCTGGCGCGATACGGGCTGGCAAATCCTCACCGATCAGCTCCCCCGCCACATTCAGGCCGACGGCGTCTACTTTGAGCAGGCCACCTGGTACCATCGGTACACCGTGGACTTTTACCTGCACGCGATTCTGTTGGCTGAGGCGAATGGCTTGAGCGTATCTGATGAGATGCGAACGAGAGTGGGGAAGGCGCTCGAGTACCTCCGGGCCATTTCACGCGGGGACGGCACGTTCCCGATCGTGGGAGATGACGACGGCGGCAAACTCGCCGTGCTCGATGGCAAAAGCCAAAACCAGAGCGGTTCTGCTCTCGCGATCGGCGGGCTTGTCCTCGATCGCAGCGATCTGGCCGCCTCGGCGTTGCAACCGGGGGCGGAGGTCGCGTGGTTGCTGGGAGCTGGCGAGGTGGCTCGTTTCCAGGCCATGAGCGCCACCGCCGACGAGGTTTCCTCTCAGGCGTTCCGCGCGAGCGGTTCTTTTGTGATGCGGAGTGGGAAGGATGGAGATGGCTCGATGATGTTGCTGGACTGTGGCGTTCATGGCGCTATGAACTGCGGTCACGCCCACGCGGACATACTCTCTTTTGATCTAACGGTCGGAACAACCCCTGTTTTCGTTGATCCCGGGACCGGGAGCTACACCGCTGATCCAGAGAGGCGGGATCGATTCCGCTCATCGATGGCCCACAACACGGTCACGATCGACGGACAGTCATCGTCCCTTACGGCGGGCCCGTTTCAGTGGCGGCACGTGGCCAACCCGGACCTGCAGGCATGGGAATCGCATCCTGAACTCGATTTCCTGTGTGGGTCTCACGACGGTTATGAGGCTCTTCCATCGCCCGCCGTGCACCGGCGGGCAGTTCTCTTTGTCAAAGGCGCGTACTGGGTGATACAAGACGAGATCCTGTCAGCGGGTGATCATGACATTCTCCAGAATTTTCAACTCGCGCCCGGTCTCCTCGCAACCGCTAAGCAACGAAGCGTTCGGGTGCAACAGGGTGATACGCTGATATTGCAGCTCTTTTCGATTCTTGCGGCCGGAATCGGACAGGCAACGCTCGATGTGGTTGCGGGTCTGGTATCTCCGGCGTACGGACGCATTGAACCGGCAGCAGCAATACAACTGAAGGCCAAAACACAGGGACACGCGCGCTTCTTTACGCTCCTGACGCTGCCGGGCGTTACGCTGTGGGATCAGTCCATCGACAGTGCGGGAGGACTTGTGGCGACCGTGGTGTGCAACGCTGGTCGCGACTCGCTCAGAGTTGGGCCGCGGGGGCCATGGCAGCTGGGGAAGCAGCGCGGTGATGCTGCCGTTCAATGGAGCAGAACGGTCGGCGGGTCCGTCACAGCTGAACGAACGATCTCCGATGGATCCGCGATGCAAGCAGAACATGTGTCGGCACAGGGAGGAGAGGGCTGATGTGCGGATTCTGCGGGTACGCTGTCCCTTCACGTGCGCCACGCCGTCCCGATCGCGACACGGTGACGCGGATGCGCGATGTGATCACGCACCGCGGGCCCGATGGGGCCGGCGTTTACGTCGACACTCACGTGGCACTGGGTCACCGGCGGCTGAGTATCGTCGACGTCGAACATGGCGCGCAACCGATGGCGTCAGACGACGCACAGATTCAGCTGGTGTTCAACGGGGAAATTTTCAATCATCCAACGCTCTCGGCGGATCTGAAGGCAGCTGGCGTCTGTTACCACACGCGCAGTGACACCGAGACGATTCTGCGACTATACGAACGAGACGGGAAGGGGGTCGCCGAGCACCTGCGCGGAATGTTTGCGTTTGCTCTGTGGGATGCACGAACGAAGGAACTCCTTCTGGTCCGCGACCGGCTCGGAGTGAAGCCGCTGTATTATGCACACCTGCAGGACGGCACGCTGCTGTTCGGCTCGGAAATCAAGGCCCTGTTGGCGTCGGAGCTGATTCGCGCACAGATTAATGAAGGTGCGATGCCTGACTATCTGGCGAATCACGCCCCGTCGGGCGACGAAACGATGTTTGCTGGTATACGTCGCCTGCCACCGGGCCACACGTTGTGCTGGCGCGACGGATCGATTGTTATTGCGGAATACTGGGATCTGCATTACGGACCCACAGATGACCGCAGTGACGAGACGTTGGTCACCGAGTACCGCGAGCGGTTCATCGAGTCGGTGCGCATGCGTCTGATGGCCGATGTGCCGTTGGGCATGTTTCTGTCCGGCGGCATTGATTCAGCAGCCATCACGGCGGCGATGAGCACGCTGGTGACGGATCCGATCAAGACGTTTTCCGTCGGATTCGCCGAGGCGGAGGCCAACGAGTTTCGTTATGCACGACTGGTGGCAGAACGATACGCCACGGACCACCATGAGATCGTCGTCACGCCGGACCAGTTCTGGGATTCGGTTCCACGCCTGGTCTGGCACGAGGATGAGCCCATGGCACATCCCTCGAGCGTTGCGTTGAACTTTGTGTCTCAGCTTGCCGCCGAACATGTCAAAGTGGTTCTGACAGGAGAAGGGAGCGACGAGACCCTGGCCGGTTACAATCGCTATCGCGTGACCACGTACAACACACGATTCGCTGCCCAGTACGAGCGCTTTGCGCCATCTCCCGTGCGTTCAGCTGTCAGGTCTGCCGTTGGACTCATGCCAAAACGGTCGCGACTCCGTTCGCGACTGTCGCGCACGTTTCTGACTATTCCCAATGATCTGACGCAGTTGTACTTCGACAATTTCGCCGTATTCAGCCGCACCGGGCAGTTGGAGTTGCTGAGTGCAGCCGCACGCGAGCGGATAGGGGGGGCGGACCCGTACGAGGCGGCGCGGCGCGCATTCGGGCGTACCGACGCAGCGACGCTGCTGGACAAGCTTTTGTATGCGGATACGAAGACCTACCTGCACGAGCTGTTAATGAAGCAGGATCAGATGAGCATGGCTGCATCCATTGAAAGCCGCGTACCGTTTCTCGATCATCCCCTTGTGGAGTTCACGGCCCGACTGCCTGAACGGTTGAAGCTGCGAGGCGTCACCACGAAGTGGATCCTGCGTGAAGCGATGCGGCCGATGCTGCCGCCCGAGATCCTGTCGCGCAAAAAGATGGGCTTTCCTGTACCCGTGGGTGCGTGGTTGCGTAACGAATGGCGGCCACTGCTGAACGAATTGGTGCTCGGTCCGCGCGCATTGGAGCGTGGGTGGTTCGATCGTGACACGGTGCAGCGCCTTGTTGCATCGCACACGTCAGGGGAACAGAACCACAGCGAACGGCTGTGGTCGTTGATCAATTTCGAGATCTGGCAACGGATCTTTCTGGACGGCGAGCCGATTGATGCCGTGCGTCAATCCATGAGTCGCACACCGTGAGAATTCTCTGGGTCAAGACAGAGCTGTTGCATCCAGTGGACAAGGGTGGGAAGATCCGCACCTATGCCATGTTGCGAGAGCTCAGAAAGCGGCATCATGTCACGTACGTCACGCTGGATGATGGGTCGGCGCCGGCTGGCGCAGCGGAGGCCGCAGAACGCGAGTATTGCCACCGCGTGGTGCGAGTGCCGTTTAATGCACCGGCGCGCAAGTCGCTCGCTTTCTTTGGTGCGCTGGCGGCCAACCTCTTTTCCCGGCTTCCGTACCCCATCACGCGCTACCGAAGTGATGAGCTGCGGAGCGCCATCGAGAGAATTGTTGCTGAAGGCAACATCGACCTGGTGGTCTGCGATTTTCTGGCCCCCAGTCTCAACGTACCGACGGATCCCGGTGTGCCGACGGTGCTTTTTCAGCACAACGTTGAGGCGTCGATCTGGGAGCGACACGCACGCGTCGCGCGCAATCCTCTCGTTCGCTGGTACTTCAGCCTGCAACATCGGCGGATGTGGGCGTGGGAACGATCCGAATGCCGACGCTTTGACGCAGTGATTGCGGTGTCTGAAGCAGATGCGGCCACGTACGCGGCGGAGTATGGTGTGGCCGACGCTGGCGCGGTTCCGACCGGAGTTGACGTCGACTACTTCTCTCCGACGGGGAGCATTCAGCAGGACCTCGACGAAATCCTCTTCGTGGGATCCATGGACTGGATGCCTAACGAAGATGGAATCCTGTGGTTTGCGGAGGAAGTGATGCCTCGGATTCGCGAGGCACATCCCCTCGCCCGTCTGACGGTGGTGGGTCGCAATCCTCCGACGCGCATTCAGGAACTGGCCGCCCGGCACACACACATCACCGTCACCGGAACAGTACCGGACGTACGGCCCTATTTCGAGCGAGCAGGAGTTATCGTAGTCCCACTGCGTGTCGGCGGCGGAACCAGGCTCAAGATCTATGAAGGGATGGCGATCGGGCGAGCGACCGTGTCGACCACCATCGGAGCAGAAGTGCTCCCGGTACGCGACGGCGAAGACATCATTCTGGCAGATTCGCCAGCTGGGATGGCGGACGCCGTTGCAGCGTTGCTGCAGAACCCGGCGCGCGCCGCAGGCGTTGGACAAGTAGCGGCCGAGCAGGTGCGGAGGGAGTTCAGCTGGGCAAAGGCAACGGACGTTTTCGAAAGGCACTGTGAGGTGGCGCGGAGCAAGCGCAGTGGTGGTCCGCCCGTAGCAGTGATTGCATAACAATTTTTCATCCTCAGACCCACGTTTCATGTCATCGAAAGTTTCTGTGTTCGGCCTTGGGTACGTCGGTTGTGTCTCCGCGGCGTGTTTCGCTAAGGAGGGGCACGATGTTGTCGGCGTCGACGTCAGCCAGTCCAAGGTTGATCTGATTAATAAAGGTGTCGCCACCATCGTGGAAAATGGCATCAGCGAGCTGGTGGCCGAAATGCACAAGGCGGGAAGACTGCGAGCCACCACCAGCGTCGAAGATGCGGTATTGGCATCGGATATCTCCCTGGTATGTGTGGGCACGCCGAGCGCTGCCAACGGCAGCCTGGACCTGTCGTATGTGGAACGGGTCTCCGGGGAGATCGGCGAAGTGCTGAAGAAGAAGCCCGGCCGGCGCCATGTGGTCGTGATTCGTTCAACTGTGCTACCAGGCTCAACGCACGATCTTGTAGTGCCTGCACTGGAGCGGGCGAGCGGGATGAAGGCCGGTGAGGGCTTCGGCGTTTCAATGAATCCTGAGTTCCTGCGCGAGGGTACATCGATCAAGGATTTTTACGATCCACCGTTCAGTGTGATCGGGGCCGACGAAGAGCTGACCGCGAGTGCGGTGAGTGCGTTGTATGCCAGCATTGATGCGCCCGTTCATGTTGTAGCGATTCGCGTCGCAGAGATGCTGAAATACGCATGCAACAGCTTTCACGGCGTTAAGGTCGGCTTTGCAAACGAGATCGGGAATATCTGCAAGGCTCTGGATGTGGACTCACATGAGGTCATGCGCCTGTTCTGTCTTGATACCAAGCTGAACATCTCACCGTACTACCTCAAGCCCGGTTTTGCCTTCGGTGGCTCCTGTTTGCCAAAGGATCTTCGGGCAATCACGTACAAAGGTCGGCAGATTGATGTACCGACGCCGATGTTGGCTGCGACGCTCGAGAGCAACCAGAATCAGATCGACCGCGCCTGCGACATGATCCTTGCGACCGGTGCACGCCGAGTCGGGATACTGGGTTTGGCGTTCAAGGAGGGGACCGACGATATGCGCGAGTCACCGATGGTGACGGTCGTCGAGCGGCTGATCGGGAAGGGAATTCAGCTGGCTATCTTCGATCGTGAGGTGTCTGCGAGCCGGCGGGTGGGAGCCAACAAGGAGTACCTTGAGCGTGAACTTCCCCACATCTGGCAGCTGACCAAACCGTCGATCGACGCGGTGTTGGCGGTGAGCGATGTGGTGGTCATCGGCAATGGGTCGCCTGAGTTCCGCAGCATTGAACCGAAGCTGCGCGACGGTCAATTCGTCGTCGATTTCGTACGGGCCTTTGGCCCCCGTCGCAGCGATGGCGTCAGCTACGACGGGATCTGTTGGTAAACTGCAGCTAATCGGATTACGGCAGGACAACTCCGGCGGTCATCAGCTTTACCTTGGCAATGTCGGCACCGAGGTCCCGCCCGGTGGTGGCGCGGTTGCGATACGACGACCCCGACGTGAGGCTCAGGTCGTTGCCGGGCAGATTATTGAAACCAACGGCGGCCGACGAGGGGGCAATAAAGTTGCCGCTGGGATACACAGCGGAGGTTGCCCCGATGAACACATTCGCTCGCACATCACCCCCCGGGGTGAATTGATCGAACGTTGCCTTGCCCTCGGCTGCGCCTGAACCCTTCACCCCATACTGGCCGCGCGTAATAATGTTGTTTCGGAACGCAAATCCTGCGACAGGAGGGTTGGTCACGGAGATGGCGTTGGACACCGATCCCGTCGTCACAATGGTGTTGTGTTCAATGATGACATTGCGAACCCCGCCAAGAATCTGGAACAGGTTTCCCGCTCCATTGAAGGTGGGAACGTTTACACTGTGGATGATATTATCGGTGACGGTGATTCGATTCGCGGGGAGTCTGGTGACACCCTCAAAACCAAGTAACGAGAGGCCAGCGCCCACGTTGCGTATTTCGTTGTAACGCACGGTGATGTCTTCGGTGATCGCCCAAGGCACATCGGCAGAACTCTTCAGGTTGAGCGCGTATCCTGTTTGCCCGGCAAGCCAATTGCCTTCGAACACGTTGCCTTCGACGAGGACACGGCGGCCAAACTTGACTTCCAGGAGGTTCTTGATTGACCACCTGCTCCCCTTCCAGGAATCAGGTTTATGAAAGTGGTTCCCGATGATTTCGATGTCTTCGGGGATAACATTCTGCGTGCTGGGAGTGGCTCCGCCGAACATGACGTTTTCACCGGCACCGGCGAGATAGTTGTTGCGGATTTTATAGGGTCCCGTGCCGTTCCACCCGACGATGGCCTGCGAATCAGCGCCGTTCTCGTGGCACTCACTCAGGTAGCTGTCGATGACCGCGCTGGCTCCACTGCTCAACAGGACACACCGTCGCAGATCAACCGTGGGGCCGCCATGCACGTACGAGCGGTCGATGATCAGATTCGTCGGCATGGCCGTCCCCTGAATCCCGTTAGGATCTCCGAAGCGGATCAATGAGTTCAGTCTGCTGACGTTGGGTGCTACGGAAATTTCCAGAAACATTAAGCGATACGCATCAGCTCCCGCCCGGGTGTTGATGACAATTTCGTTGTTTGCGGCGACAACGAGCTTGGGCAGTAGCGCGGCATACGCCGGGGTCATTCGCTGTCCCTGGGCAGGAAGACTGGCGTCAGCGGCAGCGGAGCGTATCGTCACCCACCCCGTCCCCGGCTTGTCCGGTAGTGTGAAAGGTCCGGTAAATGTCGCGCCGGCCTCAAGCATGATCACATCGCCGCGATTCGCGCTGTTGATCGCCGATTGGAGGTTTCCACCGCTGCTCACACTGATCACACGCCCCGTTGGCGCGACAAAATCCGTGTTGACGGTCTTCTCGGGTAGTTTGGCGACTTCCGCTGCGGCCCCACTTTGAGGTGGCGGCGGTGGCGGCGGTGGCGGTGGGGGCGGGGGTGGTGGAGCGCCGCCCGTCGAATCCTGCACCGAGAGCAGGGCATGGGCATTCAAGCGCCCACTGCCGGCCTGAACTACCGCTATGCCGCTCGCTGTCGCTCGTGTAAGTCCGGTTGCTGACACCGCTGCGTTGGTCGGGCCCGCCGCGATGGACCAGGTAATCGTCTCGGATAGGACGGATCCGTATTGATCCCGCACCTCGGCGGTCATCTTGACCGAGTCCCCAATGGCAACCGTTGCTGACTCAGGGTGGACCACGATAGTGGTCGCCACAGGTGGGGGAGGGGTCGCCAGCACATTGCGGCTGGATGATGGGGTTTCGCCGCCGCACGAGGCGGCCACGCTGGTCGCAGCGACGATCGTCCAAAAGGGGGGCGTGCCGTACCGCATTGCGATCTCCTGCGTTTCGATGAGTCGAAGAGTCCGGTGCGCACAGCGCTGGGAGGGTGCCGACCCCATATTATCCCCCGCGGCTCCAAACGCCAACTACCATCGGCGTTATCCCTCAAGGGATACGGCCGATGAGACACCTCAGGGCACCACTACCCCCGCTGTGGCAGAGCGAACGAGCGCAACATCAGCTCCCGGGTCCTTCCCTCCGCTTCCCAGTCCCTTGTACGGAGAACCGGCGGTGAGCGTGTAGTCTCCCGAGGAAATGTTGGCGAATCCAATCGCGCTGAGGCCCGACGCGAAGCGGGTGGTCGCCGGATACGGATTGGATGAACTACCGGCGAACACGTTGTTGACGA
>JBGTBX010000172.1:0-5928 GCA_041749115.1 Gemmatimonadaceae bacterium | reverse complement strand
GCGGTCATCTTGTGGATCGCCTGCTCCAGGGTCAGCGCCTTTCGCTCGCGCACGTATCGGCCAAGCACCCGCGGAAAACTGCCAAGTCCACGGGGATGTGGGCTCCCGCCCCGGGCGTCGGTTGAATAGGCGCCACCATCGCTGCACACCATCCCCTGTGGATGTGCGAGCACACGATCGAGATTCTCCTCACTCATGGCGAAACCAACCATGCCCACACTTCCCCCACTTCGGCGAAGCATCGCTACCGCAAGATCATAGGCATCCCGTTGCCCGGCGTGTGCGTCCATGCGCTTCCCTTCAGCACTCTTATCCGCAGCCGCACGCACACTGGTAATCTGCACGTTCCCCCAGCCACCGATCAGCTCAACCTTTGCCAGAGTCTCGCGCCGGATGCGCGCGGCAGTCGCCGGCTCACCGGTTCGGCGCAGGAACGCGTCGGTTCCGCCGTCACGGCTCCACACCGGGAACAAGTTCGTCAATCCCGTCTGGTACGCGATGTAGGGATACCGATCGAATGCGACGTCCGTGCCTGCTGCACGCGCTGCGGCAATATGTTCGAACGCTTCATTCAGCCTTGGCCAGTTGCGTGGACCCTGCATCTTGAGATGGGAGATCTGCAGACGACACCCGGCACCGCGCGCTACGGCAATCGACTCGTCGATCGATTCAATTACGCGATCGTCTTCGTTGCGCATGTGCGTGGCATAACACAGCCCACGCGAAGCCAGTGGCCGACACAACGCAATCAATTCATCGGTGCTCGCGAATGCGCCAGGCGTGTACTCCAGACCAGACGATGCACCACATGCACCCTGCGCGACCGCCTGCTCCACCATGCGCACCATCACCTGCAGCTCATCGGCTGTAGCTTTACGATCGTTGCCGCCAACCACGGTGCCGCGCACGGTCCCCAGTCCGATCATCGTCGCTACATTCACCGACGGACGAGCCCGCGTGAACGACGCGAGCAGCGCCGCCACATTCTGCGGTCGAGCACGGGACGACTCCCCGCGCGACCCTTCTTCGCTTGCGCTACGTGACGTGCCGTCCTGCCCAACCACAATTGTTGTGATTCCCTGGCGCACCACCGACGGCACCCGCGGGTCACTGAACAATGATCCGTCGCCATGTGAATGAATGTCGATGAATCCCGGTGCGACCGCCAAACCGCGTGCGTCGATCTCGGTGGTCCCGGTATCGGCTATCGCCGCCTCCAACGCCGTGATCCGTCCGTCGAGTATCCCGACATCCAGCCGGCGACCCGGCGACCCGGTTCCATCAAACACTTCCCCGCCACGTACTACAACATCAAATCGTGCTCGTCGCGCAAACGGACCCACTGTTGGCATTGCACCAACGAGACGCGTGGCACTCAGCGCGCCTAACGAGGCAACGAAGGTTCGTCGACTGGTCATGAGTTCAGATGGATGCTGCCGCGAAGGCCGATCTGCAGAATGCGCTGGAGCAGCGCGGGATAGCTGATCCCGACATCTTCGGCGGAACTCGAGAACTCCTGATCCTTGGCGATTTCCGGGTTCGGATTCGCTTCAAGAAACCACAGCTTACCGTCAGGGCTCAGGCGATAGTCGAGACGGGCGTAACCCGACAGCATCAGGATTTTGTAGATACGCTTACTGCGATGTGCCAGCTGCGCTTCCATTCCCGGAGGCAGATCTTCCGCCTCTTTCTGCTCGATGTTGTGGCGCTCCTGATACTCGGGGTCGTGTTTCACCTTCTCGGTCGCGATCAACGGACGGCTCGCCGACGTGGTTCCCACGATGAGCTCCCTCGGCGGCAACGCTCTGAGCCGCTCGTTGCCCATGACGCCAACATAGATCTCGCGTCCCGTAATGAATTGTTCCACCAGTGCGTCAGATCCGACGCGCCGGTGAATAAACTTCACCCGCTCTTCAAGATCTTCGTCGTTATGCACGACAGAGTTCTGGGAAATGCCGAGTGACGCGTGGTCGGTGAGACTTTTTACGATCAGCGGGAATGGCAGCGACTTCGGCCGCTTCGTCTTCCGTTTCATCGGAAAGACATGAAACATCGGCACCGGAATGCGATGGAATACCAGAAGCTTCTTCGCCAGTGACTTTTCGCGTGAGATGATCATCCCGCGTGGATTACACCCCGTGTAAGGCACGTGCAGCAGCTCAAGCAGGCTGACCACGTTCTGATCGAAGAGCACGTTGCCGTGAAACTCCTCGAGCAGGTTGAACGCGATGTCCGGTTTGAACTCGTCAACCGCTTCTCGAATCGGCCGAAGTTCATCCTGCACACCCAGGGCTTTGACCTCGTGCCCGATCTCCCGCAGGGTCCGAATGACATCCCATTCCGTCTTCCACTCGAAGCGTTCCTCGAAGGAGTACTTCTCCGCATCGTCCGGCGGGACCAGGTCGGGATGCATAAGCGCCAGAACCTTGAGTCGTTTCATAGGCTGATCAGAGGGCTATCCAGTCGCGTCGACCGTGGCTGTACAGGAAACGCATCGTCTTTACAGTAAGCAATACAGCAAAGTCAATGACCAGTGCCTTCTCTTCACTGATCACACGCAGATTCAGTTCCCTGCAACGACCGATCATGTCCTCGAGCACCGCGTCGAGCGTATGTTGATACTCCCCTGTCCACCGTGCCACCATGCGTCGGATCTCGGCGCGGTTGCGGTTCAGAAATCGGCTCGCCGCCTCGTTCCCCTTATACTGCGGAGCATTGGAAAAAATGCGCAGCAGGTCACCATCGTACGTATTCGGAAAGGTGATGATATAGCGGTCGCGCTTTTCGTCGTAGTGTTCGCCGATGGTCTTCTTGATCGTGTGGATCGGGTCGACCGTTTTTTTGCTGCGGAGTCTGGGTGTCTCATCCGCAATCTCTGCCATCAGTTCGTTGACGTATTCAAGCTTTCGCAGCGCGGGCCACCCTGCATAACGCCGTCTCCAGTCCGACTTTGGTGTGAGCCATACGGCAAAGGTCTCCGCGAAATCTTCATCCGGATGACTTTGTGCGTACCACAACCGCAGGTGCTGCACATACCGTTTGCTCGCCGGCACCGGCCGGTAGAACTCCGGGTACGGCGTCGAGGATTTGCCGAACAGCTCCTGCCACCGCTTGCGTTTGTGCAGCTCGTACGCGTGCTGCACAGCGTGCCCCGTCTCGTGCCGCATGATGCGCATGCACTCGGCGCGCGTCGCCCCCTCGGCGTCCAGAAACTGCTTGACCTCGAGTCGTCGCAGGCGCGGGTGTGCCAGATAAAACGGCACCGCAAATCCGGGAATGTCTTCAGGTGAGAACCATTCATCAGACAACCAGATGTGCGGGCGCAACTTTACGCCGGCATCTCCCAGCTCCTGGTACAACTTTTTCACGCAGTCTGCGAGCCACGTCCCCTCCAGCGTCAACCCCAAGTCCTTCATCCTGACTGCCATCAACTGTTTGTCCGTCATCCGTGCAAAAAACGGTTCCGTCACGAGCGCTCCGATACTCTGTCGTTGTAGGTAACTCCCATCTTCGCGAGCGCAGGTTGCGGGCAGCCATCCCACGATGTCAGCGCCCGATTGCCCTGATACTCAAGATCCTCCCAACCTATCCTGCTCGACCAGAATCCGCTCGCGGTCAGGTCACGGAAGCGTGCAAAGAACTCCACGCCCGGTTTCATGCTCTCCGTCGCCTGGTCGGCCCACGCGATGTCATCCAGAATTTTTGCCCGCTGGTCGGCCGGTGCGTCGGCAAACGCCACCGAAAATCGCTCGCGCGACTGTGTGTTAAGCCACGTGAGCCCCGTGCGCATCGGCTCCTGCATGTACGGATACGCCCCCATCATGAAGTCGAGGAACTCCGGTACGGCAGCGTCGGTGGCAGATCCCGAGTGATCATCCTTCGGAATGATCATATCGGCGAGCGTACGCACCTGAGGCCATTCATCTGCGGTAAAGAACGCCGGCTTGAAGTTCGGATCGGGGGCACCGCTGGCCAGCGCGGAGTCCGCCGCCTGTTGTGAGGCACGTTCCACACCACCGCAGGCGATGGCAAATTGTGCGAGTGGCGCTGCGGCGAGCAGGGCAACCACTCGGCGCCGTGAGATGTCGCGCGGTGTCATATCGCACGCTCCTTTCGCAGTTCGGTGATCGTGTCTGCCACGCGTGAAGCGAGCGCCAGGATAGTCCACGTGGGGTTCTTGTCAGCCTGCGACACAAACGGACCGCCGTCGGCGACAAAGAGATTTTTGCAGTCCCAGGCCTGCTGTTTACTGTTCACGGCCGAGTTCCCGGCGTTGGTGCCCATGCGTACGCAGCCCAACTCGTGGATGATTGAGCCACCGTTTGCGATACCGTAGCCGCGATCTTTTGTTGGCATGTCGCCCATCGGCTCACCTCCCATTTCGCGGATGAGCGAGCGGAAGGTGTTCTGCATGTGTCTGACCTGATTGATTTCGTGGTCGCTCCACTTCCAATGGAAGCGCAGCACCGGAATCCCCCATTTGTCTTTTGTGGTTGGATCCAGTTCGCAATATGAATTGGCGTTTGGAATCTGTTCGCCGCGGCCGGAGAATCCGACCGTGGAACCATAGTAGCGACGGTATTCACTCTTCAGTTCAACGCCATACCCGCCTCGGCGCGACCCCGGCATGTTCGTCACACCGCCACCGAATCCGTAGGATGGTGCGCCCAGCCCTCCCCAGACTTCGATGTGATACCCTCGGGGGAAGTCCAGTTTAGCATTATCAAGCCACCACGGCATGTAGATGTGGCCACCACCCACGCCGTCGCAGTTATGTGGCACGTGATCCATCCACGCGGGAATGAACCCCATTACATCTGTGCCCGTGGAATCGGTGAGATATTTGCCGACCACACCGCTGCTGTTGGCGAGACCGTTCGGGTGGCGGCTCGATTTGGAGTTGAGCAGGATGCGTGCAGATTCACAGGCACTTGCCGCAAGCACAACAACTGAAGCGGCAACGAACGTGTCCGTACCTGTAGCTTTATCAATATAGCTGACACCGGTGGCGAGACCATTGGCGTCGGTGACCACTTCGCGTGCCATCGCACCGGTCTTGATTGTGAGCAGGCCGGTCTTTTGCGCCGGGAACAGCAACACGTTAGGCGCTGAGAAGTTCGAGTTCGTTGCGCAGCCGCGATTACATTGGCCACAGTAGTGGCATGGCGAGCGACCGTTCAACGGCGTGGTGATTACCGACAACCTGCCCGGGATGCACCACACCCCCATTTTGTCGGCCGCCTTTTTTACCGCGAGTTCATAACAGCGCGGTTTTGGGGCCGGCATGAAGATTCCGTCGGGATGGTTGGGCAAGTTCTCCCGGCTGCCGAAGATTCCGATAAGCTGGTCGACCTGATCGTAGTACGGCGCGATGTCGTCGTAGCTTATCGGCCAGTCGTCACCCAGCCCGTCGATCGACTTGCGGCGGAAGTCATCCGGGCCGAAGCGCAGGGAGATCCGTCCCCAGTGGTTTGTGCGACCGCCGAGCATTCGGGCACGCCACCAATCGAACTTGGTATCGGCTGCTTTGGTGTATGGTTCACCGTCGACCTGCCAGCCCCCGATGCAGGCATCGAACTCTCCGAAGGGGCGTTCAGTGGTCGAGGCTCCTCGGCGCGGCGAGTCGTACGATTTCGTGAGCATCGCGCCGTCTTTCGTGTTGTCCCACCAGTCCCCGGCTTCGAGTACGAGCACCCGTGCGCCTGCGCGGGTGAGCTGGTAGGCGGCCATAGCGCCCCCGGCGCCGGAGCCGACGATGACGACGTCGTACTTTTCTTGTGCGGGTTGTGGCAAGCTTCTGTCCTCCGATTGCGATCTGCCTTTAGAGTGCGCTTCAGGAGGGGTTTTCGCGAGGGGCGCAGTGATAGGAAGGGCGGCGCTTCTGCCTCTGCGACCTCAGCCCATCGAAGGCACTTGACGTTGCAGCCT
>JBGTBX010000171.1:0-1963 GCA_041749115.1 Gemmatimonadaceae bacterium | reverse complement strand
GTCATTGGACTATCGAACATCCAACCTTCCCGCTCGAGTTGGGGAATAAGCGTCCGTGCCGCGGCCACTGTTTGGCTACGGTCGCCGCCGCCATCGTGCATGAGCACCACGCCTGCGTGCTCCAACTGATCGCGCACACTCTGGACGATCTGTTCCGGCCCGGGCCGGGACCAGTCCCGAGGATCCACTGACCATCCTAAGGACGTCATACCCATACTGGCAGCAACGCCTGCCGAGGCACCCCACGCGCCATAGGGCGCCCGGAAGTAGCTAATCTGAGCGGCCGGCGCAGCAGCGCGGATGGCTCGATTTGCCGCAAGCAAGTCGGCCCTGATCTGGTCAGATGTCAGGTCCTTGAGATTCGCATGGTGCATCGAGTGGTTGCACAGGTTGTGCCCCTCGTTCACGATACGCCGCACAAGTTGCGGAAACTTGTCCACTTGGTCTCCGACGAGACAGAATGTAGCCTCGATGTCGTGCTCACTGAGCAGGTCCAGCACCTGAGGAGTCCACTCGGCCGAGGGGCCGTCATCAAAGGTGAGCGCGACGTACTGGCCTTCGTGTTGAGTCCGTTTGACAATTTCCGTGGTCGCCGCAGGCACTGAAACTTGCATTGCGTCATTAGGCCGGGGATCGGCCGCTGAAGCCGACATCGGCACGACGAGGATAAAAAATCCGAGCGTTGCCGTCACCGCAACGGAAATAATCGGACGCGATAACAAAAGCTGTCTCCAAGAGATTAGGGGCCTAACCCAGAAATATGATCACAGTTTAGGCGAAGCTATGCCTGCAGGTGCCTCTTTCGCGGTATCAGGACAGGAAACGCTGGAGCGAGAAGGCGTTGGTGTCGAGCGTGCTCGATATCGTCGAAGCTCGCCATCCGGCCGACGCAGCTTGCGTAGTATCTGGTTGTCGGCGTGAGCTACCCCGCCGGCTACTTCTCTGTGGAAGGTAATTGTGAGGAACGCAGTGAATCGACCTTTGCTTCGAATTGGGGTGCTGCTGGTGCTGGTTGGGGCGCTCGTGGCGTGCCAAAGCACACCGCCGACGCGCGGGTCGGGGCTGCTGTTGCCAGGGTATGACCGCGATGTGCAGCCGAGCAATGACCTGTTCCGCTTTGCCAACGGCACCTGGCTGCGCAATACCAAGATCCCGGCCGAACGATCCAGCTATGGCGCGTTCGACATACTCATCGATCAATCCGAGAAGAACCTGCGAAAGATTGTCGAGGACAGCGCGGCACGGGGAGAGAGAGCCGGCTCGGAGGATCAACAGATCGGTGACCTCTATGCCAGCTTCATGGACACTAAGCGACTCAATGCGCTTGGCGCCACGCCCCTCGCCGACGCGCTCCGCCGAGTCGACAAGCACGCCGGCGCGACTGACCTCGTTCGGTACTTCGGCGAAAGTACGACAACAGGCCTCTCGAGCCCTATCGGGCTCACTATTGACCAGGATGCTAGGCACGCCACAGCCTATGTACCTTACGTCTCGCAAGGCGGGCTCACCCTGCCCGATCGGGACTACTACCTTAAAGCGGACCAGAAGTTCGCCACGGCCCGTGCGCAGTTCCAAACCTATATTTCCCGTGTTCTCGGCCTTGCTGGCATCTCCGACGCAGGCGATGCCGCCGGCCGCGTACTCGCCTTAGAGAAGCGTCTCGCCGAGGTCCAATGGACCGCCACGCAGAACCGGGACGTCCTCGCTAGCTATAACAAGTACAGCGTCGCTGACGCGACCGCCCGCATGCCTGGGCTCGACTGGAATGCTTACCTCAACGCGGCGGAGGTGCGTACGTCCAGCTTTGTCGTCTCCCAGCCAAGTTTCTTCACCGCACTGGGTGCCACGGTGAGTGATGTGCCACTGGAGGACTGGAAGCGGTATCTGAAGTTCAAGCTCGTCGACGACCACGCCCCTTACCTCAGCGAGGCATTTGTCACGGCCTACTTCGAATTCCACCGGC
>JBGTBX010000170.1:0-9384 GCA_041749115.1 Gemmatimonadaceae bacterium | reverse complement strand
TCGCATCGGGATCATCGATCTCCTCGAACATGCGCACCAGCTCGTCGATCCCCTGCGACTGGCCGATGTTGCCGATGACGACCAAGCGCAGGCTCCGCGGTCCTGCCTGCGGAGGGCTCGCCGCATTGGCCTTGAGCGTCGCCGGGTTGTAGACGCGATGCAGCTTGTCGGCTCGTACGTCCTTGGCCAGCAGGTTGCGCTCGAAGCTTTCGGAGATCACGACGATGGACGCGGCCCGGGAGTACGCCCGGCGCTCGAGCCGGCGCGCCGCGCTGACGGCGCGCCCTTCGCTGAGCAGCCCTGTCGTGGCGGCCCCGTCGGGCAGGATGTCCTGCAGCCAGAGCACCCAGGGCACCTGGCTCATCTTGGCGCGGATCATGGCGGGGATGAGTGCGGGAAACGACGGCGAGACGACGACCATCACATCTGGGCGGCGCACCGCCGGCAGCGCCGCCGTCTGGATCGCGGCGAAGCTCAGCTCCTGACGGATCCGGGCCAATGGGCTTGATCTACCGAACCAGAGCGGGAGACGCAGCACGTCGATCCCGTCGCGGTTCTCGCGGTAGGGCCTGAACGACCTCCCCCACGCAGCCTCGGGGTAGTGGGGGTGGGCGGCAATGACCTCGATGCTGTGCCCGCGATCGCGCATCGCGCAGGCCCACGCCGTGCTAACCGGGGCGATACCTGTCGGCTCTGGGGCGTAGTTGTAGCTCCAGAGCTGAATATGCAGGTTTGGGGTCATCGGGAGGTGGTGGCCGTACGTCGCAGACAGTGCAAGGTTCGTAGTGCAAGGATGGGCAACACCCATCGACGCCGCGCGTAGGCTGCCGTGGATCTCCACATGCGTCTGTCGTGGCCCGACCCGTTGAGACCGCCCTCACGCATAAAGTGTTGTCGCATGCGCCCGCTCGGACTCCCAAGCCTAATGCTCAGGCGAGCCTCGAAGCTCTTCGTGCTAGTGAGGCAGCCCCCCTACCGTCGCGCCCTTCGACACGGTGTCGCGGCCTCCACTGAGCACGACCGAACTCCCCTGCAGCACGACTACCGCACCATTCTGGACGTTGGCGCGAACCGGGGGCAGTTTGGCCTAGTGGCTATGCGGCGGTTTCCGCACGCATCGCTTGTGTGTTTCGAGCCGCTGCCAGGCCCGCGCGCTACGCTCGAGCGGGTTCTAGCCAGCCATCCACGCTTACGCATTGTCGACGCCGCCGTCGCAGCATCCACCGGCCGATCGATCCTGCACGTAACCAGAGCCGATGACTCATCATCGTTATTGCGGACCACCGAGCTTCAAGTGCAACAGTTCCCTGGCACAGAAATAGTCGAGGAGTTGAGCGTGGCCACCGAGCGGCTCGACACACTCATCGATCGGGCAGAGCTGGCTGCGCCTGTGTTACTCAAGATCGACGTGCAGGGGACCGAACTCGATGTGCTTCGCGGAGCCGTGGACTTGCTGAAGAAGGTGGACACGGTTCTTGTTGAGTGCTCCTTCGTCGTGCTCTACTCCGGGCAGGCGCTTGCGGACGACGTGATTGGAATGCTTCGCGGCCAAGGCTTCTCGCTCGTCGATATCGCGGCGCCGACAACAAACAGCGGCGGCCGTGTTGTTCAGGCTGATCTAGTCTTCGAACGTAGCTCGACCTAGCGGTCATATGCGAATTGCATGGATTGTCGGTTATCCCGTCTATGGGGGGCCTCATAACCATCTTCTTAGGATCGCTGCGCCGCTAGCGGCACTTGGTGTGGAGGCTCTCGCGATTGTGCCGGACGAGCCAGGCGGGGCTGCAGACCGCCTGCGGGACGCGGGGATCGCAGTCCTAGCCACCCCACTACACCGGATGCGGGCAACGCGCCGCGTACGGCCGCACGTCGAGTTCGTCGCGCGTTTGGCTCCCGAGGTGTTCGGACTGGCACGGGCGCTCATCGAACATGAGGTGGACGTCGTCGTCCAGGCGACATTGGTACCCCCGCACGGAGCTCTAGCTGCTCGACGTGCGGGGCTCCCGCTGGTATGGCAGATCGTTGACACGCGTCCGCCTCCGTTTGTGCAGCGTCCCGCCATGGCCATGGTCCGGCACTGTGCCGACCTCACCATGTTCTGCGGCCACGCGCTTGCTGAGAGTTATGTCGGTCGGCGCGCACTGCCGATGCCAACCGAGGTCTTCTATCCACCGGTGGACACGGAGCGCTTCGTCGTCTCTCCCGAGCGTCGGCGGGCCACCCGCGCCCGGTACCGCATCCCAGACGACGCACCGGTCGTCGGCATGGTGGGGAACCTAAACCCCCAAAAGGGATGGGAGTACTTCATACGTGCAGCGGGGCACCTGTACCGCAGTCATCCAAAGATCTGGTTCATGCTTGTAGGAGCGGATTACGAAGTTCACCGTACGTATCGTCAACGTCTCGAGGAGGAGATGCGGGCCTCTGGTGTACCTCGCGACAGGTTCGTGCTGACGGGCGAAAGCACGGAGGTGGAGACTCTACTTCCGGCATTTGACGTAAAATTGATCACGTCCGTTCCACGCTCGGAAGGAGCGCCAACTTCGGGCCTTGAGGCTCTTGCATGCGGTGTGCCGATCGTTGCTGTGGACGTCGCTGCGATAAGCGAATTCGTCCGCGAAGGCGTGACCGGATACGTCGTACCGCCTTTGCAGCCGCGTGCGTTAGCAGAGGCGACACGGACTATTCTTGACGATCACGACTTGCGTGCGGCGCTGAGCGCGGCGGGACGGAAAGACGCTTACGAGCGCTACGACGCCGTAGTCAACGCACGGCTCCACCGAGACGTCTTCGAGCGCGCACGCGATTACCACGGCAGCCGCTGATCCGCGCGCCGATTGATTTCGGACCGACTACAAACGGCAGGCCACCAAGTGGCGCTGCCCGGCCGGTGAGTGCCAGCCGAAGTCCACATGGATCAAGGCCGATCGCCTGCACCCGCTGATCCCGCGCCACACCGCCCGGTCCAAGGCGCTCTACAGCTGCCGAGGGGCCGGCGAGCGCGAGTTCGGACGACTCAAGCACGAATGGTCGCTGCTGCCCCTCCGCGTGCGTGGAATCGAGCGCGTGCGGTTGCACGCCGATCTGACGATCCTCGCCCAGCTCGCTACGACGCTGGGCAGGGATCGGGCCGTGCCACTCGCGGCATAGACTCGCCGCGTATGAGAATGTGATCGGCCCTCGCCCGGCCACGGTAGTTCGTGGTCCTCTCGCTCGAAACCGCCGACGGGAAGTTGCGCCGGGCCAAGGAACACCAGCGGGCGTTCAAGATCAGATCGCCAGCGCTAGATCGTCCCGCTCCATCTCGTGACGCTGAGCGATCTCAACTAACATCGACAAGCATCGGCTCGAACACCCCGCAATAGGTGCCAACCGTCTCGACGGACGATCGTTGAACGGGTCGCTGGGCGATTGTCAGCGCAATCGCTCCAGGGCCCAATGTCGGGGTCAAAGAATGACCGCGCTGGCGGCGACAAGGCCGATTGGCAAGTGCCCTTGTCGGCAGGTCACAAACGTCCTGCTCTCGGATCCCGGTAGTCTGGCCCGGTGCTTCGACAATTCGCAGCAGGTGTCCTTGACCACATCCCGAGCGGCGTTGCGGCGAGGATCGCACCGCGTTCGCCGGTGGCCCGGCTACTTGGCCCACTGGTGAACCGGTTGGTGCCTCGGGGCTGCCATCTGGTGACGGTGCGATCGGGCCTCGGGGCAGGACTACAACTCATGATCGAGCCGAAGCGAGAGAAGTATTACTGGACCGGGATGCACGAGCCACACGTGCAACGGGCAATTGTCGAGTCGCTGGCGCCCGGCGATACGTTTTGGGACGTAGGTGCGCATGTAGGGTTTCTGTCGCTGTTGGCTGCACGCACCGTGGGCGAGTCCGGTTCGGTCGTGGCCTTTGAGCCGATGCCTGCGAACCGGGCTCGGCTGCAGGCTTCTATCGCAGCGATGAATGTAGAGAATGTTGCTGTGGCGTCAGTGGCCCTGAGCAGACAAGCAGGCACGCAAACGTTGCATGCTGCGGAGGCCTCGACGATGTGGACCCTCGATGCCGAGCAGGGTGATCCCGACGGGATTTCCGTCATCTGCTCCACATTGGACCTGACGCTAGAGGAGCGGCCGGCGCCACAGATGGTCAAGGTGGACGCAGAGGGGGTTGAGGTGGATGTCCTCCGAGGTGGTTTACGCTTGATCGAGCTTTATCGTCCCATCCTGCTGATCGAGTTCTCCACCCCAGAGCTACTGGCGGAGGCGCAGTGCATCCTCCCCGACCAGTACGATTGGTCACACATTGGAGCCAATCATTGGCTATTGTCTTGGAAAGCGCATCAGGCCACGGACGCTACGCTGCCGGTGGCCGGGGTACCGACGGCACGGTAATGAATACCAGGGGATCTCGCAACGTGTATTTGACAAAGGGCCAGCGGGCTGAGACGTCACATCGATGCCGTCTCCCCTCGCATGTCTGACGCCGAAATCATCACGCCGCGCGTCGATACCCGCCGGTCGAACATCTACGTCACCCAGGCCACAGTCCGTCGCGGCGAGCGAGCCCTTTGCTGTAGATCGAAAGCGCTTGAGATGTATCAGTCAAGGATGCGTTAAGTGGCATCGTCCGGATCCTCGCGACCGCGTATGCCAACCTCCGGCAAGCCTCCCGCGGGCGCTAAGGATCACGCGGCCACTAGCGTACTTCAGCGAATCCTGCGAGCTGACCAACTTCACCGCTCGCGACTTCATGACGAGAAGGGGAACATGTTGCCTCCGGGTGAGTTTCGGCACCTGGCTGAGAACCTTTTCTTTACTGTGCGGCGGAAGGCCACAGGCCGGCTGCCGGCGCGCCCGTGGATCGCTTACAACGCGATCACAAGACTGGAGTCCCTTCTCAGGCCCGACTGGACGGTTGTCGAGTTCGGGTCAGGAGCGTCGACGCAGTGGTACGCGAGGCGAGTGGGCACTCTGCACAGCATCGAAAGCGATGAGAGCTGGTATCGCCAACTCAAGCCAGACTTGCCGGCAAACGTCCGCTACGAGCTGCGCGGACAGAACGACTACCCGGATCTGCGCGACTATCAAGACCGCAGTATCGATCTGGTTATCGTCGATGGCATCATGCGCGCTGAGTGTATGGAGGCGGCGATTCCCAAGGTGAAGTTGGGTGGCTGGATCTACTTGGACAACTCCGACAAAGACATGACGATTCACAATGGCGACGTTCGGCGCGCTGAGGCACAATTACGGCACGCGGTGCAGTCCCGAGGAGGGAACCTCGAGGTAGCGACTGGGCTCACCGTCGGGCTGATGTTGGCGCAAGAATGGCAGCTGGCCCAGTTGATGTAGCAGCGCTCTGATCAGTGCGTGGCGCGGGAACCCCGTGGCCTGGGTGCAGGGGTAGGGAGCGATGACATCCAGTCGACCGCCTCGCGCCTATATGCCTCCCAGTGCCACGTCCTGAGCCTCCGCTGCCCAGCCTCCCCCAAGGCCCTCCTGAGCTCTGGTTGAGCGGCGAGTCGGCGCAGTGCGCTAGTCAAGGCTTCGGTGTCGCCCGCGCGGACAACCAGACCGTCCACCCCGTCCGTGACCGACGCGCCGCACCGATCGGTGGTCACAACAGGCGCTCCCACCGCTTGGGCCTCCACTACGACCATCCCGAAGGAGTCGGAAAGCGTCGGAAGAACGAGCGCATCACACGCGGCGTAATGCTTGCCGAGTTGGTCCTTGGCGACGGCGCCGACAAAGCGTACGTGTGGTCCAGCTATCCGACGAAGAAGGCTCGCATACTCCGCTTCCGGTTCGCCTCCGACCAGATCCAATTGTAGATTGCAACCTTCGGTTGCGAGCGCATTCGCAGCCGCGACCAAATGATGCACACCTTTCCGAGGAGTCAATTGGCCCGCGAAGAGTAGCTTCAACGGGCCGCCAGTCCGCGCTGGGTTCGCGCGCGTGTCGTGCCCGATCGCGTAGGTGCGTTGCAGCACCTTGATCTTCCTTGGTGGGACGCCAGCGCGCACCAGCGATGCCGCGGCAAAGTCCGATGAGGACAAGATGCCGTCCGCTAGTTCCCACTCAACAGCGCCTCGGCGCCACACCAAGTTGTCGAATCGATCCATACGGCGGTGCGGCAGTCCGATCCGCGCTTCCTCCGCCGAAACGATCCGGTCCTCTTCGCGCGGGTCCGGCGTCGTCGTGAGAAGTACGGACCGTACACCTGCACGCTGAGCGAGTCTGAACGCACGC
This sequence comes from Gemmatimonadaceae bacterium, assembly GCA_041749115.1. Taxonomy (GTDB): domain Bacteria; phylum Gemmatimonadota; class Gemmatimonadetes; order Gemmatimonadales; family Gemmatimonadaceae; genus JBGTBX01. Next base: position 3,147 of record JBGTBX010000170.1, on the reverse strand, counting down.
ACGCCTGAGTATTGTCGCGCCAGCACCAGAGATGCGTCAGGAATCGACGTCGCGCTGGCAAGGACGTCGAAACCGAGGTGGATGAGGAGGTTTCCCGGTCGCCGTAGGCTCTCGTAGCGTCCCGCGGTCTGGTGGACAACGTCAGGAAACACCCAATTACGTGTCGGGATCTTCTCCCAACGAGCGGGGATCTGACGCTTGCGGATCCAACCAAACATGGAAGACGCAACGCCGGAATGCAATCGAGCGCGGCTGCAAAACGCTACTACGTCGCTCCGACATTGAAGTGACGTGTGAAGCGTGACCGCGTATCCTCGGTCCAGCAACTCGAGGGAGATCTCACGCGACTCAGGGATGAAGCTATGATCCAGCACCACGGCCCGTGGCGGAATCACGGCCTAAGCGACTCGGAAAGGAAGTGGAGCGGGACCATGGGCCCCATGCTAGCGATTGATCAGGCTGCGCAGCTGGACGCTCGCGCGCAGGTATGACCACGGCCACTCGTACGCCGGCACTGCCCGCACGACTAAAGCGGATGGCCCGCGTTTCACGCGGGCGTCGACCAATGAAGTTACCCCTCGGTTTGGGGCGAGGGCTGACTATGGAGCTGGATCTCGATCACCAGCTTGGACTGTATGTGGGAACGTATGAGATGGAGCTCAACGCGTTCTGGCGACGCATTTGCCGCGAAGGGTACACAGCATTCGATTGCGGTAGCAACCAAGGCTATCACTCACTTGCGATTGCGAAGCGCACACATGCGCAGGTTGTCGCGTTCGAGCCGAATGACGTCGCCTTAGGTCTTCTCCGGCGTAACCTTCGTTGGAATGAAGGTTTGGCCCCATATGTGAGCATCGTGGAAGCGCTGGTAGGGGCGCCAGGCGATCCGCGTTCCGGCGCGGTGACGCTGGACGAAGTCGCGTTCGGTCCGACGGCGGGCTGCGTGCCGGACCTGGTGAAGATCGACATCGAAGGTGCCGAGGCCGAGGCATTGGCTGGTGCGCGCCAGCTGCTTAACTCCCGACGCCCGCACATGCTGATCGAGACGCACAGCGCGGAACTAGAGCAGGAGTGTCTGATGATCTTGGCGGAAGCGGGATACTCGCCCGTGATTAAGCATCAACGCCTCATAGGTCGCGAGAATCGCTCGCAGGTGCACAACCGCTGGATTCTGGGGCTGGGAACCGACCGCCCTGCGTGACTCGCCCAGCGTTATGAGCGTGCCAAGTACGGCACTCCCGCCGCCGGGCCGCATACGACGAGACGTTCTCGCCCAAGCCGCGGGACGCGCAGTCAATCTCCTCCTAGCGGTCGGCGCCACGCTTATCGTTGTACGGGCGCTCGGCGAGGAGAACTACGGACGCTGGGCGACCCTCCTTGCGATCGTCCAGATTGTCGGCTGGTTCGGCGAGGCCGGACTTGAACGTGCCGGCGTGCAACAAGCGGCTGCAGACCCGGATCGCGAGGGCGAGTATCTCGGTGGTCTACTCGGCCTGCGCATTGCAGTCGCACTTCCGACGGCTGCGCTGAGCGGGCTCGCCACCCTCATGCTTGCGGACACCAGAGACATGCGAATCGGCGGCCTCATCCTTTCGCTCATGGCAGTAGTTTATGCGCCCAACGCGCTTCGTGCGGTCTTTCAGCTGCGAATGCGCAACGGGGTTCCGGCAGTGCTCAGCACAGTGCAGACAGCTATATGGGCCGGCTGCAGTGTCGTCATCGCGATTACCGCACCATCGCTTGCTGCATTCGCGTGGGCCTGGATTCTGTCTACAGCGGTGATGGTGGCCATCCAAGTGGTTCTGGCGCGGCGGGTCACAAGCGCGCGGATTCGAGAGGGAAAACGTCAGTGGCGCACACTCTTGCGCTTGGGAATCCCGCTCGGTATCGCGAGCTTATTCGTGCTTGGCTACTCGCGGCTCGGCCAGATTCTAGTGCTCAAGCTTGCGGGCCCCGACGAGGCCAGCCAGTTCGCCGTGGTCTCGCGACTTCTAGATCAGGCGCAGGTGCTCCCGTTAGCGTTGATGACCACCATGCTCCCCGTGCTAGCCGCACTGTATGGCGAGCGACGAATAGAGTTTGAACGGGCGCTAGGTCTGACGGTGGACTATGTATACCTCGTGACGCTGCCGGCTTTCGTCTTAGCCGTGGTGGTGGCCACGCCGATCATGGAGCTGCTATTCGGCTCACAGTTTGCACCATCTGGTGCAGCACTCCCAATCTTGATGGCAGCTTTCACGTTCACCTCGTTGACGCTGATCGCCGCAAACCTTTTCTTGGTTACCGGAACGCAGAAGCGGTTCGTCGCGATCGCGGCGGCCGGGTTGCTGTTCAACGTGGTCGGGAATGTGATCGCGATTCCGTACGCTGGCTTCGTCGGGGCCGCATGGGTGACTCTCGCTACAGAGGCAACGGTCCTGGTGCTCTGCGCTCTGGCCTTGGAGCCCAGACTCAGGCGCAGGCTCTGTGGTAGCTGGACATTGGTTCGCGGCGGCGCATCGTCGGTGTTCGCCGGTCTTGTTGGCTACGTTGCGCGCGAGCTCGACGCCGCGACGGTCGTGATCATCCTAGTGTTTGGCGCCGCGTACGTCGCGGGACTCGCGGCGACGCGCGTGATCACATCCAGCGGTGTGCGGGCACCTTCCTGAGTCAGGACCGAAGCGGTCAGTGTGCCCGGGAACCACAACCTAGGCGACGAAGCGCCGACCGCCGACGGCTTGTGCGACTGCTTCGCGAATGCCGCGGACACCGACGTCGTAGTGCCAGTTCCGGATGTGAAGCAACGATGCTTGGCCCATCTGTTCGCGGAGTTGCGGGGACGCAACGAGTGCTTGAAGACGGCGAGCTAGGTCCGCCGGATCAGTCGACGACACAACAAAGCCATTGACACCGGGGAGCACCAAGTCCGTCGCACAACCTACCTTCGCGGAGGCAACGACCGGCAGGGCGAAGTTCATCGCCTCATTGACCACAAGACCCCACGTTTCGTGTTCCTGTGAGGCGAGAGCAAAAATGTCCGCGGACGCGTACGCGGCGGCGATGGCGGACTGGTTGAGGAAACCAGCAAAATGAACATCAGGAATACCGTAGGTATCTACAGTCACACGCATAGCATTCTCGAGTTCCCCCGAGCCGACAATCAGAAGG
>JBGTBX010000169.1:0-6046 GCA_041749115.1 Gemmatimonadaceae bacterium | reverse complement strand
CGGCGATCGCCGGGCCGGACTGGAACCGTGGCGGGATTTCGCGCGACCAGTTCGCGGGGATGGTGGCGACGAACGCATTGATCGGCGGGTGGGTGGGGTTCGCGTTCGGTCCCAGGGAGTGGACAGTGCTGCCGCTCAGGGAGTAGGTGTGCGTCCGTCACGAACGACGCGTGGTCTATAGCAAGCACCCGGGACCACCGCAGTGGTCGTTCGGGAGTGGATTGCAATCGCCCGGGAGTGCATTGCAATCGCCCGGGAGTGCCTTGCAATCGACCGGGAGTGCCTTGCAATCGGCCGGGAGTGGATTGCAATCGGCCGGGAGTGGATTGCAATCGACCGGGAGTGCCTTGCAACTGCCCGGGAGCGCCTTCGTTACAATCGGGAGCGCCTTTGTCCCACCCGGGAGTACTGTTGTTCCCGACCGGGAGCACTGTAGTACCTGTCGGGAGTCCGTTAAGGCCCTCTCCGAGCTGTCGGGAGCGGAAACGGTCGTCTCACGTCCCCCCCCGTAATAACGAAAGGCCCCTCCAAAATGACTAATGCCTGAACGGCAGCGTCTGGCGAGCCAAACTGGCATTAGTCATTTTCGATCCCTGCTTCGTTAACCAGATGAGGGGACGTGTCGCGATGCCGCCGGTCCTCCCGGGAAGCGACCCCCACGACCATTTCCATAGTGACGGCCAGTGCCGAGGCGAGAGGCAGCCCCCGCCGATCTTCCTCGGCGTGATGGACACCAGGCTGAAGGCAGGGCGGTCAATGCGTCAGATTGGCGGCCTGATTCCGGGGTTGGCGCGCTCTGGCGGTGGCGGCGCACCGGCCGCATTGTGCAGATGACGCGGCGATGACGCCCACGACTACCCTGCGCATCACGCGGACAATGTGAGCCGGAGGGACGGTTCGGTGATAGAGCTGCACACGCTTGGCGACGCAATGATCAAGGTGGGGGAGAAGGAAGTTCGTCCCACTGCCCGGATGGTCTTTGCGGCGTTGTTGTATTTGTGCATCGAGCGTGGGCGCCGAGTGCCTCGGACCGCGTTACAGGAGCTGTTGTTTCCGAATGCAGGTGAGCGAAGCGGGGCGCACTCGTTGCGTCAACTCCTGTACAAACTGAGGCAACTCGGGGTTCCTCTCGAGACAGACGACAGTAGCGTCACGATCGCCGCGTCTGCTGTCACGATCGATAACCAGTGCGTAGCGCCAGATGACGCTGCGATTCCGGAGCAGATTGCATCGGGACTGCTCCCGGGCTACCACGGTGACGTGTCTCCATCATTCCAGAACTGGCTGGAGGAGCTGCGTGCGACCACCGGCACGGCCCTACGCACCAGTCTTCTTCGGAGACTCGCTCACGATCGGACCATTGCCAATTACGAGGGTGTTCACAGGGCCGCTCTTGCCATGCTCAAGCTCGATCCTCTCAATGAGGAAGCTGTGTTCGCACTCGCGGAAGTGCATGCGCTGACGGGCAAGAAGGCAGAGGCCATTCGCGTATTGGACGACTACTCGGCGGAGCTGGGTCCGGGGGCCGCCAGCTTGCAGCTGGCGCCGGCCATGCTGAAGAGGCGCCTGGTAGAAGTGATCTGCCGCCATGACCAGCAGCAATCGCCATTCGTGGGGCGGCAACAGGCCCTGTCCCCGCTTTCACGACAATTCGCACGCAGCGCCGAGGGCAACCCGAGTGTGAGCTTCCTCTGGGGGAGCGCGGGCATCGGAAAGACACGCTTGCTTCGCGAATTCGAGAAGTATGCGCTGCTTCAGCGGGCAAGGTGCGTGTGGGCGCACTGCCACGAGTACGACGTGCACAGGCCGCTCGGCGCTTTCGTCGACCTGGTGCCAACGCTCCTGGCAGCGCCCGGCGCGTTGGGCGTGTCGCCCACCTCGATGGACTCGTTGCGACGTCTTGCGAGCGCTCCCGCCAGCGACGAGCTGTTGGACTCGGATAGCGCTGAGGTCGTGGCGACAGGCATTCGCGAAGCACTGACCGACCTGATACTCTGTGTTGCCGAGGACAGAACACTCGTCCTGTTGATAGAGGACGCTCACTGGCTCGACCAGGTCTCTCTGCAATTGCTCCTGTCGTTCTTGCCGGAGCAGCGAGCACGGCTGCACATAGCCGTCACGAGTCGTCAACCGCCACGGTTCGACCGGATTCGCCTTGCGCAGAACGTGTTCGTGCAGAAGCTGGAACCGCTGAGCAATGCCGATGCGCGCGTACTCATCGACGCTCTATTGCCTTCAGCTCCTGATGCGGCCGAGTCGGTGCGCGAGCAATGCGTCGCGCTTGCGGGAGGCAACCCACTCTTTCTCTGTACGCTGGCCGAGCACCTTCGGTGGAGCGGTACAACTCCTCCGGCCTCATCCCGCATCGCCGATCTGCTCCAGCAGCGTACTCGGGCGCTGGAGCCACGGGCGCTCCTGCTGTTGCGATGCATCGCCGTGTTCGGGAAACACGGTACGCACGGGAGGCTTTCTGATGCCTCTGGCCTGCCCACCGACGAACTTCTTCTCGCTCTTCAGCAGCTGGGCGATCAGTCTCTCGTCATGCGCCTCAATGGCTCCATTGCCTGCTGTCATGACCTGCTCGAAAGCGCCGTCATTTCGGATGCTCCCGAGTCTCTCATGTGCGCGCTGTACGAGCGCGGCGCGCAGGTGTTGGAAAAGGAAGGAGAAGCCAACAAGGAGGCGCCGCTCCTCTGGGCGTGCGCCGACCTCTGGGCCCGATCTGGCGATCGGTCGCGGGCCACGAAGGCATTCAGGAAGTGCGCCCGTTCAGCACTCGACGTTGGCCAACCATTGTTTGCAAGCGACGCCATCGAACGGGCGCTCGAGATGTGCGATGAGACGCAGCGCCTGGAACTGCTGGCAGACGCTGCCATCGCCGCGAAGCAATCAGACAAGCCGCTGCTCGTGCTGAGCAACATTGCCAAACTGAAAGCCGCGTATCGGGCGGCGGGCAAGAATCTCCCTGAGCATTCTCGTTTCGAACTTGACGAAGTAAACGCCAGCCGGAGATCTGGCCTATCCATCTGGGAGTCTCGCGATCAGCTTCGGAAGTGTGCAGCATCACCGGACGCTACGACCGAGCACAGGATCGAGGCGGCAAGGTACTTTCTCCTTGCGGCCGAGCAAAATTTGGCGCGCGAGGAAGCCATCGCGGTGTTTCAGAGCATGGAAGGGCTTCGTGGGACGATTCCACCAGGGCACCTCCAATGGCTCGACCTCGAGATGATTTACCACTGCTGTTTTGGTGACATTGCAATCGCCGGCGAATTTGCGGCGCATGTCCTGGATGTCTTGCGCTCAGAGGCGCCGGAACCTCCGCACCTCACTTATGGCAATGCCGGCCTGGTCCTCTTCCGGGCAGGTTGGCTCGATGAGGCAATCAGCGCCCTGACCGATGCGCACCTTGCCGCAGTGCGTGTTGGGCTACCCGCGATGGCTGTTGACTATGCGGCGTCCCTATTTCATGCACATCGTGTCTCGGGCGACACCGTGGAGGCAGAGAAATGGCATGGCCGCGCCGATGCGATCTATGAACAGCGCAATGTGCTTGTGGCTCCACACAATCACCTTTCCAATCGAATTGAAGCGGCGTTACTGCGGGGGGACGCGCAGTCGGCGAAGCGGGACCTGTTGAGCGCTCAGGAGTGGTATCCCGATGTCTTAGCTCCGAATCCGGCACGAGCGAAGTACGCCTTTGATATTCTTCTCCATCGCCTGGATGCTTCGGAACCCGATGTGGACGATCTGGATGATCTGCGCCGCCTGGATGATCTCGGTCGCAATACGGCCGAGCATGACATATTCGCTTACGCGCTTTCCATAGCTCTTGCAGCGCGTGGACATCGAGACGAAGCACGCGATCGCCTTCAACAGTACCTGCTTACATGGCGTCGAGAACGCTATCCGCTACCTGGATATCTGCGGGATCATGCAGCGATGGCTGGTATCGCGAGCCAGGCGATCGTGGGGCGGCCGAATGGGCCGATTGTCGACTCTGCGGCTGCCAGGCAGACAGCTTGAGGTAACAACTCCTTACCTCACTGCGACGCTACGCACGCTTGGTCGCCGTTGCGCGCTCTCCCGCCCGTATACTAAGCACGTTGCTCGGAGCTTCGACTGCCGGTGATGGCATAAACAGCAGTCGCCACGAACTTGCCGACAAGATCTTGTCAGTCATGGCCGGGTCGAACTGCGACCCTCTGCATCGCACGATCTCGCTCCGCACTTCGTCCTCCGACATAGTTCGCCTATAGGAGCGCTCCGAACTCATGGCGTCGATCGTGTCCGCGAACGCGATGATTCGAGAAATCACGGGAATAGTCTCACCCGCCAAACCGTCCGGGTATCCCGTGCCATCCCAGCGTTCATGATGATGACGAATAGCGGGGACAATATCGTGCAGCCGTGACATCGTGGAAATCAACTCCGCGCCGTCGGCAGGGTGTGTCTGCATCGTCTGCCACTCTTCCGGCGTGAGCTTGCCAGGTTTCCGCAGGATTGGCGCATACTTCTCGTGAATTTTTCCAACGTCATGCAACAGCGCCGCCCGACCAACCCGCTCTATCTCTCCAGGCGGTAGACTCAGGGTCCTGGCAATCGCCAGGGAGAACTGTTGGACGCGGCGCGAATGACCCGATGTGTACGGGTCGCGGGCCTCCATCGACTTCACCATCAGTTCAAGCAGCTCGCTGTTGTTCTGCGCAAGATCCAGGTTGTTCTTCTGGAGTTGCCGCAGGCCGAGAACGGGCACCCAGAGCGCTGCGGCACCGAACGGTCCCCAATTCACGTATACCCAGGCGAAAAGAAAAATGATCGGACTGGCAAGGATGTCGATGCCGATCGTCGAGAGATACGTGCCTCTCCAAAGGTCGGCAAACGGACGATTGGATTTGGTGGCTACATACCCCAAAACAAGCGTCGAATTGATCGCAAAGCTGAGCACGAAGGCCAGCAAAGACGGTAGGCCGTTTGTTAGCGTTACTTCAGGCAGCGGCACATGAGCATGCGCCGCCATGCTCTCGCCGCCTGCCAATCGGTATATCAGAACCGCACAAGAAAATGTGATCGCCTGCTGCGCAATATTGAAGACGGCAAGCGCTGGCGCCCTCCTTGAAAGCACCTCCGCGATAACCCGAACGCCCACAACACCAACTAACGCGATCCAGTTCGGAACGATGAGGGCTGCCGCGAGGTACGGGATGAACGCAATCGAACCAGCTACTGCATTCGGCATCAGCAGCGCGAGCCCCTCGGCAACCAGTGCGAGGATGCTCAGCATGATTACCGTGTTAACCCTATCCGACGGAATGCCAGTCTCCGCGAAATAGAGTGCGAGCGAACAAAGGATCGCTCCAATGCTCGACAACCCGATATACAAACGCGCTCGTGCGTTCATCATTAGATGGGGATGACCCCCTGATCCTCGCCTAGCCCACACTTAACCCGTAACGACGATCCATCCTGCAGCGCGTACGCACAGGTCTACGAAGAGCGTAATCATTTCGCGTCACCCCCCTTTCAACGAAGTCACGCTGTAACGCGTGCTCCCGCTTAGGTTGGCTCCGCTCAACTGCATACTTCCCTGCGCTCTCCGCTCAACTTCGCTCTCGAGGGAGGGGGTCAGTCCGTTTTTTTGGTAGGTAGGTTTGGTGCCCTTCGCGGTGAGATGTTCTGTCGGCCGCTGCGTCGCGACCGCACGGGCACTGCGTCATTCACTTTTACTGCCGCACTTCCATAAAGTCTCGGCCAGAACCGCCGGCCGTTCAGTCGCTACCCCAGCAGCACCAGCACCGAGCCGCCGCCACCACCCACGGTGGTCACCTCGCTCTGGTCCGCCATCTCACGCCCTCGAGTATTCAACCCAACGGTTGGTCGCGTCCAGCACCGCCAGTACCGCGCTCTGCTCGGGGCTCTCCTTCACTTCCGCGCTCCCGGTGAGCAGCGAGCTGTCCCGGCCAAAACGCGCCGTGATCCCCACGAACACGAACTGCCGGTCGAACGCCTCGATCTGACGACACCCCTCCAGCCCCAGCGTGCGCGTCCC
>JBGTBX010000168.1:0-11941 GCA_041749115.1 Gemmatimonadaceae bacterium | reverse complement strand
GATGCGCTGGTGGCACTTGTTGATGCAGGTTCGTTCTGTATTGCGGTCGCGTTTTTCGGAGTTTCGCTCTCCGTGGTGCGCTTGCGACGCGATTTTCCGGATCTTCCCCGACCGTTCCGCCTTCCGGGCGGCCGGCTGATTCCGTGGCTCGCATCGTTAGGTTCGTTAAGTATGATCGCTGCCATGCTCGTACCTGGTAGTCCGGCGGCATTGGTGTGGCCGCACGAGCATGTCGTGCTGCTGGTGATGGTGGCGGTTGGCGCGGCGCTGTGGTTCGGGGCTCGTGCCGCGAGAAGTGGACTCAGTGAGTCCCGCCGAGAGTACCTGATACTGGGAGGCGAGGAGGACGCAGCCTGAGCCTGCCAAGGCACCCTAACCTGACGTGCGAGCCCCTTCAGCTGCCGACGAGTTCCAGTACCGCCGCGGGAGAGAGTGCGCTCCCCGACGCGACGAGTTCGTCAAGCTGCTGCTTCGGGATGGACGCGCGGAGGGCCTCGATCCGCTCCTTCACCCCCGGCGCCATCGGATGCTCCACGAGCACTCCTGCCTTCGCCCGCATCACCTCGGCCGAGGCCGCGATGGTGACGGCGAGTTTCGTGTTCCCGGCCGCACCTTCCGTTGCTGCGAGCCCGATCAGCGCCTGGCCCATGCCCGGCGCGCTCCCGATCTCGTCGTGTGTGCGCAAGGCGCGCTGGAAGGCGCGACGAGCCTCAGTGAGGTTGCCTCCAGCGAGGGCTGCGTACCCCATCTCGCTCAGCACCCGTGCGATCTCCGGCGTGTCGCCGATCACCCGAAGTGCGGCCTCTGCCTCACCGTAGAGCCGCAGTGCGCCCGGCAGATCACCCTGCGCGAAGGTGATCGACGCGAGGAAACTCAGTGCAACGCCCCCGGCCTCGTAGTCGCCGATCCGGACCTGGATTCGTCGTGCCGACTCCAACGACGCCATCCCCGCCGCGGTGTCTCCGGACGCGAAGAGCCGCATGCCGTTGATCGTGCGCCCCAGTCCGAGCACGAACTCCTGCCCGATCTGCTCGGCCTCCGCAATTCCCCGTTCGAGACAGTCTCGTGAGCGCTCGAGGTCGCCTATGCCCAGGCTGAGGTATCCGAGGAAGCAGTGCGCGGCGGCCACGACCTCGGGGTCGCCTATCGCAGTGCCGTCCTCGAGCATCGCGGACCACTCGACGTCGCATCGCGCCATCTCCCCGGTGCTCACCGAGATCATGCCCGCGGTGAAGAGGGAGAGCGCGCGCCCCAGACTCGGTGCCCGACCGACGGCGAGGGCCAACAGGGGATCCACGGCCTCGCGCGCGGCATTGTGCAGGCCCGCGATGTGCCAGTACAACCCGAGGTGGCCGCCGAGGAGGAGTCCGCGCTCGACGGCGCCTTCGGTGCCCATGCGGCACTGGACGAGAAGCCACTGCAACGCCGCGAACGTATTCGCGTTCTCTGTGCGCGCGCGCCGAAGGGCGTCGACCTGAGCGGTCCCGATGATGCCGTGGTGCACGCCACGAGCGAACTCGATGAAGAAGCTCGCGTGCGCATCGCGCATCGCGTCCACCTCGGCTCCGGCGTGCAGTTGCTCCGCGGCGAAGGCACGGATCGTCTCGAGCAGGGAGTACCTGGCGCCGCCGTCGATGACTCGTACCAGCCCCTTCTCCACCAGCGATTCGAGCGCATCCACGGCGCGCCAGCGGTCGGCCTCGTCGAAGCAGACCTGCTCGACCGCTTCGAGTGTCCATCCTTCGTGGAACACAGAGAGACGGCGCAACAGGCGCTGCTCATCGGCATCGAGCAGCGAGTAGCTCCAGCTGATCGTCGCGCGCAGGGTGCGCTGACGCAGCGGGAGGTCGCGGTCGCCCGACGTCAGGAGGTCGAGGGCGTGGTCAAGTCGTTGCAGCAGAACGGCGGGTTCCAGTATCCGTACGCGTGCCGCGGCCAGCTCGAGGGCGAGCGGAAGGCCATCGAGGCTCCGGCAGATGCCCGCGACAGAGACGGCGTTGGCAGCGGAGAGCGTGAAGCCCGGCTTCACCTTCTCGGCGCGCTGCACGAACAGGGCGACCGAGGGATACGCCATGAGTTCATCGGCCTCGGTCGCCTCTGCGGACGGCAGGTCGAGGGGAGGGAGGGGGAGCTCGACCTCCGCGCCGATCTTGAGTGGACGGCGGCTCGTCGCGATCACGCGCAACTCCGGACAGCGCGAGACGAGTGTGGCAATGTCGGTCGCGGCCTCCACCACCTGCTCGAGATTGTCGAGCACCAGCAGGACCCGCCGATCGCCCACGACGGTCACTAGCGCGTCGAGCGCTTCTCGGCCGTGCCCTTCGGCGATGTCGAGCGCGGTCGCAATCGTGGGCATCACCTCGCTAGCCGACGTCACGGAAGCGAGCGAGACGAACGCTGCTCCCCCCGCGTATCCCTCGTGCAGCCGACGATGGAGCTCGATGGCGAGCCGGGTCTTTCCTGTTCCGCCCACGCCGGTCACGGTGAGCACTCGTGCACCTTCCTTAAGGCGCTCCGTCGCATCGTTCAACACGGTGTCGCGTCCGAGCAGCGCCGTCGCGGGGGTCGGAGGGAGCTTGAGGATCGGCGCGATGGTCACGCGCGTTGCCGTGTGGCTCGCAGTGGCGACCGTCTCCCCGTTCCCCGCAACGGCAGCGTGCCTGATCGCTTCGCGCCACGCGGCCACGCTCGCGAACCGGTCCGCCGGCGTCTTCGCCAGCGCCAGTTCGATCACCTCGGTCACGGCCGGCATCACGGTCGCGCGGACCGTGTTGAGTCGTGGCACCGGATCGGTCATGTGACGCGCCATGATCGCCATCGCGTTCTTCCCCGTGAAGGGAGGAGACCCCGCGAGCATCTCGTAGAGGATACAGGCCAACGCGTAGAGATCGCTGCGCCCATCCACCTCCTCGCCGGCGGATTGCTCGGGGCTCATGTAGTGCGGCGTCCCGAGGGACATCCCCGTCATCGTGAGCTTGTCGCTCCCCGAGGCGTTCACTGCGTGCGCGATGCCGAAATCCGCGACCACGGCCCGTCCCTCCTCGATCAGGATGTTCTCCGGCTTGATGTCGCGATGGATCACGCCGCGGCCGTGCGCATAGTGCAGCGCATCGGCGATCTCGTCCGCGAGGCGCAGCGCATCCTCGATCGGCAGCTGCGACTCGCGATCCATCCGCGCGCGAAGCGACTCCCCGGCGACGAAGGGCATCACGTAGTAGAGGAAGCCGTTGGCCTCTCCCGAATCGTAGAGGGGCAGGATGTGCGGGTGCCTGAGGTTCGCAGTGGTCGTGATCTCACGGACGAACCGCTCGGCGCCGAGTTCGGCGGCGAGTTCGGGTCGCAGGACCTTGATGGCGACCTGCCGCTGATGCTTCAGATCCTCGGCGAGATGGACGGTGGCCATTCCGCCGGCGCCCAATTCACGGACGAGCCGGTAGCGGTCGGAGAGGGCGGCGGCAAGGGTGGGTTCGGACATGGCACGAAGCTGCGCGCGCGCTCGCGTGCTCGCAACGTGCGCTCCGTAGGCGAGCCTCGGTGCTCGCTACCTGCGAATCAGCGCCGCCGAGCGCCCCCGCCGCTAATCCGGACGCGGACCGAAGCGCTGCAGATCCCGCCGCTGCGTCTTACTTCAGTACAAATGATTGGTCCTGGTTTCGCTGAACCGAGATATGAAGTCCCGCACTGAGCGACGTCTGGACGTCGCGTCGCGCGAGGGGCAGGAATCCGCTGCGTTGATACCGATAGCACAGTTCGTTGACCCGTCCGGACGGCATCAACAGGTCGCACGGTCTGTCGATGAGTATCACCCACTCGCCAGAGCATACACGTCCCTGCGTGCGCGGACCTGTTGTTCGGCTGCCTGCACCAGCGACATGGTGTGCGGCGTGCCTAACCAGTCGTGATGAGCGTTGCCACAGCGCGGCGCAGCAACTCATTCTGCGGGAGGCTGTACCCGTTTGGTTTTGCGCGGATGCGCAACTGAATGCAGATAGAGCGATTGCACCTTGTCGCGCGCCCACGGAGTCTTGCGTAGAAATTTCAGCGACGATGCCACGCTGGGATCGTGCGTGAATGAACGAATGATGATGCGTTCGCCGAGTCCCTCCCAGCCATAACGCTCAACAAGATGTTCGAGCATGGCTTTGAGCGTGATCCCATGCAGCGGATCAGCGGGCCGTGGGGTGTGTTCAGTCATGAAGAGTGATGTTCATCTGCTCCGTCGCCGAGCAAATCACGCGACTCGCTTGCCGTGAGACCAACGCCAGAGAGATCAACTGGCGCACTGATCGACACCCGGTCCTCCGCACGTCTGGCAAGCATCAACGTTCCGGCCGCTGATGCTGCGGAAAGGAGCGTGAGCGTACCCAGAACCGTGGCCAACGCGGCAGTAACGACCCCGGGACCAACTGCGAGGACAGGTATGATCGTCAACAACAATCCCCCGATGGCGCCCCATGCGGTGACAATCGGCAGCGACAGCTGATCAAACCTGCGCCGCCGCCCAGCGATGCCAAGTACCGTCGAGAAAGCTGCGCCGCCAAAGAAGCCGGGAAGTGCCAGCGCCGGTAGCGGTGCATCGAATACGGAGAGGAACCAGTCCATTGGAACGACATACGAGGCAAGGCCGATCAACAACCCAATGACGCCCCAACCGGCCGCCCAGGTCAGACCCATGCCCACCGCCGCGCGAATGCGTCGAGTCCACTTGTTCATTGCGACCTCCAGGTGCACTTTGGTCCCGTAATCCCACCCCCGGAAGGTACCACGCTGCAGTTCACCGCGCCGCCGCAGCCACGATAACTCGCCTGTCACACGACAGGGTACCAACCACTGACGGCGATGCACCACCGCTCTCCAGCCGGATCGTCACACGAGTCCCTCATCGCGTGGCTCCTGGCGAGTCGTTGGATCGAGGTGTGTGACTCGCGTATTTTGCGCAGGGCGCTCCTCGCAGCTGAACCCATCAGCGTGACACCGCGGTGACAGGTTAGTGACCGGTGCAGGAACGTGGCCATGCTTCTCATCTGACTTCTTCGGCGGCGGTGAAACGCCGCCACAGCAAAGGGTCACCATCCATGCGTCACGCCGTGCGATGGGCGCAAGTAGCGATATTCCCGGTTGTGACGCATACTGAAGGACTATCGGCTGTCATACGTGAAACGGAGAACACTCAAATGAACAAACAAGCGATGGATGGCATGTGGGATCTCATGCGGCAAAAATACGGGATTTATCTTCGCGTCCTCGACGCTATTCCGGCAGACCAGTTCCACGCGCAGCCGGTCGAAGGGATGCGTACGCCAGCGCAGCTCGTGGTGCACGCGTCGGGGAACATCCTGCGTGCGATCGCCGAGGGGGTCGCGTCAGGGACAATTAACATCGACTCGGACGGCGAAACCGGCCTGGCTGCTTCACTCAAGTCCAAGGAAGCCGTCATTGACTACGCGCGCGAGAGCTGGGCACGCGCGGACGCTGCCATGGGGAAGGTTGGTGATTCGAATCTCAGCGGTGGGGTCAACAACCCCTGGGGGCTGCCATTGAATGGTACCTTTGCCACGGTCATCATGAACGACGAGTTCGTGCATCATCGCGGTCAGCTTTATGCGTATGCTCGTGCCTGTGGAGCGGAACCGCCGTTCATGTGGGGATTTCAGGACAACGCTGACGGATTCAAGCCAAAGAGTTAGTCGCGTAAAGCTGCGGGACCGTCGGCCGCGACCGTGGTCCCGTAGGCATCGCGACTCAGGCTGTTCGTTCATCCTCATTGTTCCCGGCCCAGTGCTTTCAGCGCCGCGGCAACAGGATCGGTGCTCTCAGACCAGCGGAGCGATACTTCAGGTTGAATCCCCTTGCCTCGCATTCCGCCTTCGGGCAGGCGCGCGTGGGCAGTGACCGTCGGATATCCCAGCAACCAACGAGTTTCTTCGGGAATGATCCGTACAACGTTCACGCTCTGGTAATCAAGGGCACCCGCCGTCGGCTCACCGATCACGACGGTGCGTTCGCTGTGCAATCCCAGCTGAACGATTACTTCTGCCGCGCTCACGGTTCCGCCGTCAATCAGGATCGCGACTCGGCGTGGTCCAAAGATCGGCGCGGGATACCTGTTTTCGTTCCTCGGTAAGAGCGGGTCGAACATGGGGACGAGCGTTCCTGGTGCTGCTTCCATCGCGCTTACCAATCGACGAACGAAAGCCGTGGTGTCGCTGCCGAACGCGCGGCGCACATAGTTGATCTGATCGGGTGAGGACAACATCACCGGGTCGCCGAAATCAGCAAGCGGAGAAATCGGCTCGCTTCCGAGGACGTAGGCGTTCAGCGCAGCGGTGGTCTGTGAGCCACCGCCCTCGTTTCCGCGCAGATCAATAATCAACGCGTCAGCTGAATCGAAGCGCTCACGATTCGCATTCAGCAGACTGTTCAGGAGTGCACGGTTGCTGCCGTCGTGTGAAGGCACGGAGATGATGGCAGTACGCTCTCTCCATGTCAGCGTCGGTCGGTGGACGTTCACCGTATCGAGCAATCGGCGCTCCGCAGCAGGACCCGGGAAGGCTTTCCCCCACATTCCAGGCGACAACCGCAACAACGTGGCGCCACGGTGGAGCGACACGGGTGGGCGCGTGACTGCCAGGGAGGGCCAGCGCAGCTCAGCATCGTACTCGCCGTTCGGGCGACGCGTGAAGATTGCGTGTATTGCACCAACTGGCAGAGTTGCCGTGTCGCTTGTGGTGACAACTGCGATGAACTGGCTCTTTGGTTGAGCTGGATCAGGCACCACCGCAACACGCCGTGCGCCATCATACCAGATGCCCTCGATCGGATCAGCTGCGGCGCCAAGTTGTTCAAGGCGCGCGCGTACATCTGCCTCGTTCACCTGGAGATGTGCGAGTGTCGCAATTCGTCTCCTTGTCTCAGCGCTGTCGAGTCGTTGACTCTGGAACACGAACAGATGCGGATCGTTGAACCATGCCGCGTACCGGGCAAGAACGGGAAAGCAGCCGGCACTGGTATTTGCGGCGGCGAGTGAGCCCAGGTAAACAACCAGTCGATCGTACTCGCTGCGACGGCGGGTGTCGCGCACCTCGAGAACGTAGCCGGCATAGTTGGCCTCAACCTTCGCCTGCATACCGTTCAGCAGCTCCGTGCAGCTGGGTGGCGCCTCAGCTCGACCGGCGTGAATGCCAAGTAGTGGGAGCGCCATTCCCACAGCGATAGCAACGAAGGGTGTCACGATGATTTCTTCAGAATGGAGAGTTGCTGAACCGGAAAGCCCGCTTGCGACGGCGAACGGGACTGTCGTACGACACCACCACTCAACGTGTGGTTGCTAAGTCACTTCGAGCGGATGGCGCGGCAGGCCGGGCTGCCGCTGACGATTGATCAAGCCTCGGCCGCTCGTTTCAACCCGGGGAGGACGAAGGATTTCCATCCGCCACTGAGCGCAGAATGGATGGACTTGACTGCGTCGGCGTCGAACCGGTCCCAGCCGGAGTGTACAAGCGTCACGATTGTCCCTCCCTCCTGGTCGTCCATCAAATCAACGGAGACGGTCGTCGTGGGTGTCCCCGGAAGGTACCAGCTGAACACCATGCGCTTGCCCTTAACGAGCTCGATGATTTCGCAATGCGTCGCTCCGGAGATGTCGTCGGCCTCTCGCTTGGCCTGATCCATCTGCATGTAGAAGACGCTCCCCTGCGTACCGGCAAAGCGCATACATCCTAACCAACCCACTGCGCGAGCGGGTTCGACCAGGAACCGCCAGACAGTCGCTGAAGGAGCGTTGATCTGAATCGTTTCAACGATGCCGTTCAAATGTGCACGCATCAGTCTGCCTCGGCCAACTGTTTGAGAGATCGTAACCTGCCTTGCCACAGTGCACGAACCGCGTTCTCGGCGGCGCGCAGTTCATGCCGTTCAAGCTCATAGACCTTTGTTCTTCCGCTTGATGTGTGAGACACGAGCCCTGCTTCACGGAGTACACGAAGATGGCGCGACACGGCCGGTCGGGAGATTGCGAATCGCCGGGTGATTCGGGTAACGCCGAGTGGGCCGGACGCCAACGCCGCGAGGATTTCCCGACGCACTGGATCGCCCAACGCTCGGAAGATCGGGTCAAGTTTGTGATTAATAGTAACCATTCTGTTACGCATTATATGTAACGTATACGTTACGTGTCAAGGGATAGGGCGCCAGCCAACAGCAGGATGTCGGAACGGCTAATTTGTGTTGTGCGCAAGCTGGTTGGCGTCCCCGGCGTTCAGGCGGGGCAGGGTGCACTGCGGGTCTGTCGCGTGCACATTTCCTGTGTCCACACCCCGCACCCGGTCGTTTCCTACGTGCACACCACAGTCGGCAATACCCGGATCGTTAAGCTGCGCGAGCTTGTCTCGTCCTTGGATGCAGACGTCTTTGTGAAGCTGGAATATTTCAGCCCAACCGGATCGTACAAAGACCGTATGGCGCTCTCCATGATCGAAGAGGCTGAGCGCCGAGGGACGCTATGCGAGGGCATGACGGTGGTTGAATACACGGGCGGGAGCACGGGTTCGTCGCTGGCGTTCGTGTGCGCGGCAAAGGGTTACAACTTTCACGTCGTTTCCTCGGATGCGTTCGCCGCGGAGAAGCTGGATACGATGCGCGCTTTTGGAGCCACTCTCGAGATTGTGCACAGTCCGACCGGCAAGAGTACCCCGGGGCTTGTACCGGCAATGATGGCGCGCGCGCGTGAAATGTGTCGTCGTATGGCCCGCGAGGAGGGAATCTTCGCCGGAACATCGTCAGGACTCAATGTCGTAGCCGCGCTGCAGCTGGCGCGTGAGTTGGGGGTGGGCCACAGAGTGGTGACCGTCGCATGCGACAGTGGACTGAAGTACCTGTCAGGGTCGTTGTACCACGCCAGCGAATCGCACTGATCTGTCGCTGAATTAATCAGCAGTACTCGTACTCCTCCCAGCGCAGTCGCCGGTACTCCTCGGTGAGCGGCCCGCCACTCGGTAAGACGCGATATACCCTGAACGTCTGGTTCGAATATTCGAGCGCAAAGCGTTCCGGATGTGTCTCGGGCAACGTGTTGGCGACACGCTGCAGACAATCTGCGAGTGAATCAACCTGCCAGATAAAGTGCGTAATGCGGCCGTCTTCGTATGCTGCAAGGTGTCCGGCGGGCGAACGACCCACATTACCCATCGCCGGTACGCCCGTCTCGAGCGTCACGACGCGAGGGTTCGAAAATACCGCACGCATCGGCTCCTTCGCATTGGCTTCACGGAGAAACGCAAACAACGCTTCACCATCCGGCGACCCGGCAAAAAACTGCGGTCGAGGTCGAGTCATTTCCGTAAACGTGGCTCCCGCGGCGATAATTCCGAGGAGGCATGCGGCCACCAGCGGTGCTCGCACAGCCACTGCTCGGGTACGAACAAGGCCAACCGCGGTCGTGACCCCAACAGCGAGCGCCGCAACACCTACCGGAAACAGTGGCCACACGTATCGCCCGGAGTCCACTTCTGCGGTGAACAGCATGGCCACGTAGACCACACACACCGCAGACATATAGCTGCGCCAGGCGGTGCGGGCGAGCAGGACCACGCCGACGATCAGAATCACCGAGCTGACGATGTGGTACGCATTGTTGATCGACGCGATTGCTGATGGATAGAGGGCCATCTCAAACGCGGCCCCGATGTAGCGTTCGAACCGAAGGCCAATGCCTCTGAATCCCGCCACAAATGTTGTGAGGTCCTGAATGCTCACCACGCCCACGATCAGAGCGCCAAGGCCACCGACGGCCCAAACGCCGAGCGGCACCAGAGCCCGCCCGCGGTGCTGCCGCCATGTAAAAAGGGCATACAATCCAAAGGCTGCCAGCAACGCGACGCCGGCAAGGCGATACGCCACGGCAGCTGCGCCGAGTGCAGCCACCAGTAATCCGCGGCCGACGGACCAGGTGCGGGTTGTGTCAACGAGCAGCACCATGCCCCACGCAATAAACGCAAAGCCCGGATCAGACATCGGTGCGAGGGTCGCCCCGCGCGCTTCGAGAACGAACATTGCGAAGCCGGCTCCCACACCAGCTTGCCACGGCTCAACATCTCTGCGCAGGCGTAGGAACGACATCCATCCGAATCCTGCAACACACAACAGCATCAGCACACGATACACAGCTGAATGCGTGCCAAAAATAGCAACGAGCGGCGCGATGGTCAGCGGCAGGCCGGGTGGGTAGGCACGCGGTCCGATGGTCCATGCGGCGGGATGAAAGATGTATCCCGTTTCCACGTACGGTCGACCTTCAACAATCGCCTCGGCGTGCAGCAGATACTGCGCATAGTCGCCCATGCCAGCGGTGGGCGCCCAGTTCCAGTGCGAGATCGCCAGCACAAGGAATGGAATGGCCCAGAGAGCGAACCAACCCAACGATGCGCGCCGGTCGGTGTTGTCACTCATCCGGCAATACGCACGGCCTGAGGCGCAGTCGGTATCCGCTTGTGTGGGTTGAACATCACGGGACGTAAGCTGCGTTCCCCTGCGCAAGGGCACCAGTGGCGGTGGGCGGCAGTGGACAGAGTGACCGCACGAACGCACCTTCGGGAGTTGTCAGGTCCGGTCCTCCGCGACGGATTCGAAAACTTCACTTCACCACATACGCCATGCAGTGGTATGAACTCGGTCCCATCGAGCAGTTTACTGTCCGTCCGCTGACTGCGGCAAAAGTTGGTACGGCGCGAGTAGTCGTATCGTGGCATGAAGGTGAATTCGGCGTGTTGTCCGCGATCTGCAACCATGCCGGTGGACCTCTGGCGGATGGGAAGCTTGATGGTGACTACGTTGTGTGCCCTTGGCACAACTGGAAGTATCATTGTCGCACTGGGCAGGGCGAGCCAGGTTATGAAGAAGACGCAGTCCCCAGCTATTCGGTAAAGGTGGAGGGCGGCAAGCTCTTCGCCTCCGCACAGCCCGCCACAAAGCGCACACATGGTGACCATCCTCCACATCGACTTGCGCGCAAAGTGGAGCGCGCCGCTGGACCAATACGCGTGGTGGGTATCTCCACCACCAACATGGATACCAAGAACCCAAGATTCTCAACAAGCGACGCGCTACTCGACGAGGCGCTGGCGGCGGCGAAAGGTTTGGGAGCGGAAACCCAATTAATTAAACTTGCCGAACTCAAATTCCGGGCCTGTGAAGGGTACTACTCCAAGGCCGCGCATGCCTGCACATGGCCCTGTTCCATCACGCAGATGGACCCCGCAGATGAAATGGAGCAAGTGTACGAAGCCATCGTTCATTGGGCAGACGTCATCATGCTGACCTCCCCGATCCGTTGGGGCAACTCGAGTGCACTCTATTATAAAATGGTTGAGCGCCTGAACTGCGTGCAGAACCAGGTGACCATCGCAAATAAAGTACTGCTGCGAAATAAAGTCGCGTCGTTCATCATCACCGGCGGTCAGGACAACGTGCAGGCCGTCGCAGGCCAGTTGCTTGGCTTTTTCTCGGAGATCGGTTGCCACTTTCCCCAGTTCCCGTTTATTGCTCATTCACGGGGATGGTCTGCCGAAGACATGGAACGGAATGTCGAAGTTGTAAAGCAAAGTGAGGAATTGCGCGAAGGGGCGCGCGCGTTGATGGCTCGGGCCGTTGATCACGCGCAATTGCTTCTGGATCACGAGAGTGCGCCGCACACTATGGGCCGCGGCGGCAGAAAGGCGCATCGGCTGGTATTGACTGATCTCGCCGAGGGCGGAGGAGCGTGAAGCGTTCATATGCCTTGTTACTGTTCGGTGCAGCTGTGAGCGCGTGTGGTGAGGGTCGCGGCGCCGCCGATATGGTGCTGCGCAGCACGTTCATCTATACGGTGGACTCAGTTACCCCGCGCGCTGAAGCAATTGCCATGACCGACGGACGCATCGTGTACGTGGGACCCGACGATGGCGTC
>JBGTBX010000167.1:0-27028 GCA_041749115.1 Gemmatimonadaceae bacterium | reverse complement strand
GGCGCAGGCGCCTGCGACGCACTCGTGAGCGCGAGCTTGAACGCTGCAGCGCTTTCGTGGCGTTCTTGCGGCTTTTTCGACATGGCGCGCTCAAGTGCATTAATCAGTGAACGCGGCGCATCTATTCTCAACTCGCCAATGGGCTGCGGTATGTCCTGCAAGTGCTTCATCAGCATCGCCGGCGTATTGGTCGCCTTGAACGGCAACGTACCCGTGAGCATCTGATATCCCACGATGGCGAGCGAATAAATATCGGACCGGCCATCGATCTCCTGATCTCCGATGGCCTGTTCCGGGGACATATACGCCGGCGTTCCAACGGCAACACCGGTCAGTGTAAGCCGCGCATCACCTTCGGCGGCCCTCGCAATGCCAAAATCGGTAACAAGCGCGCGGCGCGTCGTCTCGTCGATGAGAATGTTATCGGGCTTGATGTCGCGGTGGACAATGCCGCGGGCATGCGCATACCCCAATGCATCCGCGACGTCGGAGAGGATGGACACCACCTCAGGAATAGGCATCGCTCCCTGCCGCGTGATGGCGCTACCGACACTCTCGCCCGAGACGAGCGCCATGATAAAACATACGATCCCCTGCCGTTCTTCAACCGAGTAGATCGGAACGATGTTCGGGTGCGATAACCCTGCGGCCGTCTGGGCCTCCCGCAGAAATCGGATCTTGATGTCTTCCCGATAGGTCATTTCGGGAGGCAGCACTTTGATGGCCACGCCACGCCGAAGTTTGCGATCGGTCGCGCCGAATACGACGCCCATACCGCCACGTCCTACCTCACGCCCAATCTCGTAGATGTCACCGAGGGCGGCAGTAACGCGATCGCGCAGTGTGTCGGTCATGACGTCGGGACGGTTTCCTCGAGAGTGGGTGGAGTCGACTGCCCCTCCACTACAGACTTAGCGCCCACCCAGTTTCGCCATTTCATCTCTGACATACATCGCGTTGTCGACGTCACGCGCCACACTGGCCGCTTTTTCGGCGACAAGCGTGATGCTCTCGTACGTCTGGGGTCCCGATTTCAGCCGCAGGACGTCGAGCCGCATGTTTCGGAGAGCCAGCGAGCAGCTCTCGAGCTTCGATCGCAGCCCCTGAGAGCGCGAGTCCACGTCTGCCAGAGCGCGCCGTTCCCGCTTGAGCTGGGCGAGCCGCCGCACGCGGCCATCGCTGCCCGCGACATCGAGAGGATTGGCCTGCGATTCCAGCATGGCAATCTCCTGATCCACATCCTCAAGAGAGCCGCCGGCCTCTGCGCCATCCATGCTCGAGAGGCTACCGGCGATCTGCGCAATCCGTTCATACAGGGAATCGGCAGTCGACGGCAGATCATTCAGCAGTTCCCGGTCCTGCTTCGACAAGGTGTCCAGCATGCGCATCAGGTCGTCGCGGTCACGTTTGGCATCGGCGACCGTCTGAGCAAATTTTCCGGTCGCAGGAGACGCGACGCTCGCGCGTGAGCCCTTCAAGCGACGCAGCCCGCGCTGCCCTTCGCGATGTGCGCCGGTGACTCCTTCGAGCAGCCGACGCCGTTCCCGGTCCCGTTCACGGACCTGTTCACGCTTGGACGGATCCCAGATTGCCTTGAACCCTTCCACCTGGTCGGCGGCCACGTCGAAGAACATGCGGTCGCGCGGCTCGCGCAGGACGTCACGCCAGTCGAAGCCGTTGGTCCAAAGCTTAGCGAATCGCCAGCCCACGAACACCGTCCAGATCCCCCAGATTCCGACGAGATCAATAATGTTCAGGGACGCCAGCACGATACTGGCAACGCCGGCGTAGGCCCACGGAACCAGTCGGCGACGAAACTCTTTTACTTCGGGCATTTCCCAACGCGCAACCTCTTCGGCGGTGGGTTCTCCCGCAGTGTAAGACAATGACTGCGACCGCGGACGAAGGTCGGCGGCATCGCGTGCGGTGCGACCGGTCGACGTCGATCCATACCGGGAGGCGGTGGGCAATTCCGGAACCGCCCCTGTCTCGAGTGCGGTGACCAGAGCATTGGCATCGGCGAAACGATGCTCCGGATCTTTCTCCAGCAGAATCATGATCGCACGACCGAGATCCGGATCCACCGAGGCACATTTCTGCTGAATCGGAGGCGGTGCTTCGGACAGCTGTTTCACCAGCAACGCGGGGGTGGACGACGCGTTGAACGGCAGCTCTCCGGTCAGCATCTGATATCCGACGATACCTAACGAGTACAGGTCGCTGCGCCCATCCACTTCCTTTTCGCCGGTCGTCTGTTCAGGAGACATGTACGCTGGCGTGCCGATGGCCATTCCTGTGGCGGTCAGGCGCGTATCGGAGCCCTGTGTCATCGCGCGGGCGATGCCGAAATCCGTCACCATTACCCGTCCGGACGAATCCAGCAGGATATTGTCCGGCTTAATATCTCGGTGCACAACCCCGCAGGCATGGGCATAGGCCAGCGCGCCGGCGACGTCAATCATCATGCGTCGCGCGTCGCTGTTTGTCATTGCGCCCGCGCGGTGCAGGCGGGCGGCGAGGTTCTCACCGTCCACAAAGCCCATCACGAAATACACCAGCCCTTCGCGCTCATCGACGGCGTAGATGGGGACGATGTTAGGGTGGTTCAGCTGGGCCGCGGTCTCAGCCTCGCGCAGGAAGCGCGTGCGGATATCCGAGCGGAACGCCAACTCGGGAGGGAGGAGCTTGACCGCTACCGGCCGCTTGAGTCGCTTATCGCGAGCCAGGTACACGATGCCCATGCCCCCCCGCCCGATCTCGCGGTCCAGCTCATAGCTATCACTCAGAACGCGCTCTACATGCGCGGTGAGCTCGCTATCGTTGGACGGCGGTTTGGGATCGGACACTCGGCTGATTGCGTTCGGAGAAGACAGGGCGCGGCAAGTTCGAAGTGTAGCATCGCACAAGAGGAGCGTCTAGCACGATCACGGGGGTTCTACGAATGTCACTTGCAGCTTTGGCATGACCATACGTCACTTTGGCTCGGAAAAGTTGCAAAGCGTGCCGCGACGGCGTAGAACACCAGCGCGATTTGTGCTTTGGAATTGTCAGGAAACATCCCACGATCCCTGCGTGTTTCGTCTGGTTATCCATTGGCCGGTGCACCGGGGTAGTGAGGTCAGAAGTTTGTTAGTTCTCTCTTACATGGCACGTCATGGCTCAACGTCAGACACTTCCGGTGCTGCCACTGCGCGGCACCGTCATTCTCCCCGGGGTCACGAATCCCATCGCGGCCGGTCGCCCCGGGACACTTCGCGCTATTGAAGCCGCGCTGAAAACCGATCGGCTGGTTTTTGCTGTGGCGCAGCGCGACAACACCGACGAACCCGCTCCTGACATTCTGTACTCGATGGGGGTTATTGCCCGCATCGGGCAAATTCAGCGCGGGTTGGGCGGGGTTCAGCTTCTGCTGCAGGGCGAACAGCGGGCAACCGCGCTGCAGTATACCGAGAGCGAGGGATATCTCGCAGCGATTGTGGTGCCAACCGAGGAAATGGGCCCGGTCAGCAATGATGCGGCGTTCGAAGCGCTGCATCGTGAGGCACGCGAACGAGCTCAGGAGCTTGGCGAACGCCGTGGGCTCCCCGAGGAAGTGGTCCACCAGGTGCTTGATTCCGTCGACGATCCCGGACGATTTGCGGATCTGGTCGCCGGATATATAGAGCTCCCCGTTCACGAAAAGCAGGGACTCCTTGAGACCCTCAGTGTGGAGGAGCGGTTGCGGCGCGTGCTGGTGCACGTGCAGCGACAGATCGGCATGCTTGAGGCACAGGAAGAGATTAAGTCGCAGGTTCAGGAAGAACTCGGTGAGCGTCAGCGCGAGATGTTTCTGCGCGAGCAGCTCAAGACCATTCAGAAGGAACTCGGCGACGACGATCAGGCGAAGGAAATCCTTGAGCTGCGTGAAAAGCTGGCCGCGCTGGAACTGAGCAAAGAGGCGCGCTCCGAGGTTGAGCGTGAGCTCGGGCGACTTGAGCGATCCGGTCGCGAGTCCATGGAAGCGCAGGTCATCCGCACGTATCTGGAGTGGATTGCGGAGTTGCCCTGGGGCAAGCGTTCCGACGATCTGCTCGATCTCAAGCGGGCGAGCACGGTGCTGGACGGCGACCACTACGGTCTGCAGGACGTCAAGGATCGCGTCCTCGAGTACTTAGCTGTGCGACAGCTGCGCGCGCAGCAGGTCGCCGAGGAGGTAACGCAGACTGGAGAGTTTCCTGCTGCGAAGTTGAAACAGAATGGTGACGCGGTGGTCACGCCGCGCCCGACGGCGGACGAAGCGGTCATCACCGACGCCACAGAAGCAAAAGCGCGTGCAATGGCCAAGGGACCCATTCTGCTTTTTGTCGGACCACCGGGCGTTGGAAAGACCTCAATCGCCAAATCGATTGCCCATTCCCTGGGACGCGAATATGTGCGTGTAGCGTTAGGCGGTGCACGGGACGAAGCAGATATCCGTGGTCATCGACGCACCTACGTGGGTGCACTACCGGGCAGGATCATTCAGGGGATGAAGCAGGCGGGAACCAAAAACCCTGTCTTCCTTCTCGACGAGATCGATAAACTGGGCCAGTCGTTTCAGGGTGACCCGGCGTCAGCATTGCTCGAAGTGCTCGATCCGGCGCAGAACGATTCATTCACGGATCACTATCTCGGCGTGCCATTCGATTTGAGCGAAGTGCTTTTTGTGGCGACGGCGAACCTGCTGCAGAACATTCCCGGACCGCTGCTTGATCGTATGGAAGTCGTTGAATTCAGCGGCTATACCGAACGTGAGAAGGCGGAGATTGCGCGGAAGTATCTGATTCCGCGCCAGCTCGAAGAAAGCGGCCTTGGCAAGAAGGACCTGGAGTTCTCCGACGACGCCGTGATGGCGATTGTGAGTCAGTACACACGGGAGAGCGGTGTGCGTCAGCTCGAGCGCGAGGTTGGGCGCGTGTGCAGAAAAGTGGCTCGCAAGATTGCCGGTGGAGACGAAACTGATCTGGCAGACGGGACCGTCGATGCCGCGGAGGTGCGTGACCTGCTGGGGCGGGCCAAGGTGCACCCGGAGCGGGTGCAGGATTCTCACGAGGTTGGCGTGGCAACGGGGATGTACTACACACCAATGGGTGGCGACATCATGTTCGTCGAAGCCTCCATTCGGCGGAACGACGTTACGAACAACGGCACGGGTGAATCGCGGTCCGGCGGGAACGCACCGATGTCTCTTATTCTCACCGGCCAGTTGGGCGACGTGATGAAGGAAAGCGCCCGCGCGGCGTTAACCTATGCAATAAACAACGCCGACGAACTCAATATTGCGCCGGACCGGATCAGAGGTGCGTCCGAGGCACATATCCATGTGCCAGCGGGCGCCATTCCCAAAGACGGGCCATCCGCCGGCATCGCGATCGCGACAGCACTCGTTTCGGAAATGAGCGGGCGCCACGTAAAACGTGACGTTGCCATGACCGGCGAGATTACGCTGAGAGGGCGCGTCCTTCCGATTGGTGGGGTCAAGGAAAAGGTGCTCGGCGCTCATCGGGCCGGCATCAAAACCATCATTCTTCCCAAGCAGAATGAGGAGGACATCGAGGACGTGCCCGAAGAAGTGCGGAAGGACCTGACCTTTCATCCCGTGGAATCGCTCGCAGATGTACTGGCGATAGCGTTGGTCCCCTAGGGGCGAGCTGGCGGTGCGACGGTGAGTGAGCTTGTGCCGTCCGCACCGCCGGTGCTCCCCCGTGTTGTTGTAACCTCGCCCCTGTTTGGCGCGTACGTGGAGCATCCCTCAACCCACGGCGCGCCTTCATGGTTGGCACAGCGACCCGCATCAGCAGTGAGGCACTGCGCACATCTCCCCTGCGCACCCTCCTCTCCACACTCGGCATCGTGATCGGAGTGGCCGCGCTCGTGGCGGTTCTTTCGTTAGGCGACGGGATGGAAGAGACGGCTCGCATGCAGCTGCGCGAAACCACCGGCATGTTGGCGCTGAGCGTCACGTCCAACACGCGTGTCAGCTCACCCGAGGGGTTCGTGCCGATTCCAAACCCCACGCCCATCAGCGACGATGTCGCGACTGCGATTATGGCGCTGCCGACGCTCAACCGTTCAGCTGCTGAACTCCGTTTTCAGGGAGATCTCAGCACAATGGATGGTATGCGGCGGCGGGTAGTCACTGTACACGCGGCGCGGGGCGATTTTGCGGTTGCCCCTTCGCTGGTTGCCGGGCGCGACCTGGGCACTGCAGATGAGCGAGACGTCGCCCGGGTCGCGGTATTGTCACAAGGTCTGGCGCAACGCCTTGCTGACGACAGTTCCGGGGTGTCGCTGGTAGGCCAAACCGTCCTGCTGCGCGCCACACCGGTCACGGTGATTGGTGTCGAGCGACCGGCAGAAGGAGCCACGCGACCGCAGATCCGCGTCCCGTTCTCAACCGCGCGGTCGCTGAGCGATACTGAGGGAGGCGAAGCACTGCCGACGCTGGTGCTCGAAGCAAATCGCATTGAGGATGTGGAACACGTTGAACAGCAGATCAACGAGCTTCTGGCAAAGAGTGACAGCGCATGGGCCACTCACTACACCGTGGGTTCGTACCGGGCACGTGCTCAGCAGTTGTCACAGGGCATTCTGATTTTCAAATTGCTCATGGGGGCACTGACCGGGATCTCACTTCTGGTGGGCGGCATTGGCATCATGAACGTGTTGCTGGCCTCGGTGGCAGAACGCACAAGGGAGATCGGCATTCGCCGTGCGGCAGGTGCCACCCGCCACGACATCCTGTTGCAGTTCCTGTCCGAATCGGTCGCGATATCTGCGTTAGGCAGTTTTATTGGCGTCCTCGTCGGACTGGCTGGTGTAAAGCTGGTTGTGGTATTGATTCGTTCATTTGCGAATGCGCCGTTTGTTCAGGCGTCGTTCAGCGGCGCGTCGATAGGCATAGCGACTCTTGTCACTGTAGCCATCGGTCTGATATTTGGCACGTACCCGGCGCGACGCGCTGCGGCGTTGAATCCCATCGATGCGATCCGCCACGAGTAATCTCGGCGCGGCTAGAATCGGCCGATGCGTCGCAGTGTGGTGGGGATCGCATATCGCTCAACGCGCTCCACACCCTCGGCGTCGACCACTACCAGATAAACAGCGGTCCGACCGATCGCCAGCAACCGACGATCCTTTGGTAGCTGAATGCGTTCGAGTGGCTCTCCCCGGGTACCCAGCACATCGAATTGTGTCGCGCTGCCATACGGTACTGAGCGCTCGACCCATGCAGTGCCGTTTTCGCTCAACACCGGTGCCCTGCCGGTCGTGGGCCCCTTGAACTCGGCGTACGCATTCGTCGCCACCATTTCCCGCACACGTTCCTCCGTCATCGCAGAGGCCGGCGTGGCGCTCATTCCATCGTCGCCCCGCCCACTCGTCGGAGAGTTGGCGAGGAATTGCCTGGTAAACCACCGCTTTTCCTCGACGGTGACCTTTATCGGGGTGTAAGGAATGCTGGGACCGGCACCGCGTTCGCCCGTCTCTGTGATCCATTCCATCCGATAGGGATTCGAGCGTATCACGATGATTGTGCCATCCCGCCGAACGTTCCAGGCGTCCTGCGCAGCCATGGCGACGAACGGAAAGCCAGGAGTGAGACGCGGCTTATTCCCATCGGGCGGCCGTGTGATCCCGAGTACCGTCCCGAGTGTATCCGCCGTGCGCCGACCCGGATTCGCTCGCAACATGTATACGGAATCACCCATGCGCGGAGGCCGCGGAATCCAGAACGGGCTCTGCAAATAGAAGCGACCGCGCGCATCGATCGCCCGAACTCCGTTTGACGGTGGACTGCCCGCCAGTTCAATACGGAAGCTGCGTTTTATTGCGAGGTCGGGCGGCGGTCCCACAACAACAAGACGCGTATTCCCTTCGTCAACGAGAAGTGTTGAGTCGCCGGGCATCCAGAGGAGGCTTGTCGGCAGGCGATACTCGGTTGGGCCAGGCCCGGTTCTGCTGATCTGCAGCAACCTGCCGGTGGCGAAATCTGCAACGAAGAGTTGTTCGTCTATCCGGTCGGTGATCAACACTCTGCCATCCGCGAGCTCGTGGATGCCTCGGACTTGAGAGAATTCGCGAGTGAGCGCTGCCTCGGCGGAGCCCAGCGAACGCGTATTCATCTGGATCGGCGGGCCGATCCCGACAATGGTCGGGGCGATCGCGACGACAGATGCGAGACACAGGGCATGACGGACGATTCGGGCCATGGGCATTCGGTTGTGGTTGAACGAACTATGGGCGATCGCTCCCGCGAAGCAAGCGCGATCCGGCCAAATGGGGCCAACGCACACGACTCAGGGATTGGCGGCCGCGAAGGGGCTTGTTGCACCATCGCCACGGCGTCACCATTAACTGGTGCCAACCATCCATCGATGAACCGCCGACGTTTGATTGCCACATGGGGCTGGGTGGTCGGCGTTATCGCGTTGATTGCACTGGGTACGCTCGCGCGCGCACCGATGCCGCCCGGTGCGCCCGGCGGTCGCATGTTCCCAAGGGTGCCTGCACCGCCTCCCGACTGGCCCTCCGCGCTGTACATCCTCGGGGTAGGGTCGGCGAGGTGGTATCTGATTCTGCTGGTAGCACCGTTGTTGATCGCGGCTTCCCGCCGCATGCGCTGGTCAACGTTGAGCCGCGCCGCAATTCTGAGTTTGTGGACTGCCACGCTTGTCGTGGTCGTTGTTGTCGCGGGGACGATCGAGTATTCCGTCGTGTACTGGGGAGCCGCAAGTCGCCCACCTTTTGTATACGCCGCGGCCGCGGCACTCCCTGCGCAGCTCGCAGCGTGGATCGCTGTAATTACCGCAGTCGCCGCACTCGAAGCTCGCCGGCACACCCTCGTGTTGCGCGAGGAGAGCAAGGAACTGCGAGCCGTCATTGCTGAGCAGCGCCTGACAGCACTGACACGCCAGCTCGAGCCGCACTTTCTTTTCAACACACTGCAAAGCATTTCCACGTTGATTCATCGCGATGCAGCGAAGGCCGATCAGGCGCTGGCGAAGCTCAGCGATTTGCTGCGGGACCTCCTCAGGCACCGCGATCGCGTCATGATCAGCTTGCGCGACGAGGTGAGGTATTGTGAGACGTATCTGGACCTCTCCCGTCTGCGCTACGGCGAACGACTCTCCACACGGATCACCGCGGATGAGAGTTTGTTCGATGCCGCCGTTCCGCTCTTTCTGCTACAGCCGCTCCTTGAGAACGCACTCGCGCACGGCGTTGGAGCGGCAGACCGCCCGGCCGCCATCGACGTCGTGGTGGAGCGCGGGGGCGACAGATTGATCATCGAGGTGATGGACGACGGTGTTGGTTACAGTGCAGAAGACGTTCGACCGAACGGCTCGGGGATTTCCAATGTGCGCAAACGCCTTGAAGCTGCATTCGGCAGCGATCAGCATTTAGCTATCACGCGAAGGCAACCGACGGGGACCATTGTTCATCTGGACATGCCGCTGACGGCCGCGCCACCACCGCCATGACGCTCCGTGTGATGGTTGTGGACGATGAACCTCTCGTGCGGGAGCGGGTGCGCTCGCTCGCGATGACAACACAGGATGTGGTCGTCGTGGCCGAAGCTGGAAACGGCCTCGTCGCCCTTGAGCGCATCCAGAGCGACAACCCCGACGTCCTCCTCCTCGACGTTGAGCTTCCGGAACTTGGTGGTTTCGGTGTGATCAGCGCTCTCGAGCCGGAGCGCGTCCCGATTGTCATTTTTATCACGGCGTACGAGCAATACGCGCTCGCTGCTTTCGATGCCGGTGCGGTCGATTACCTGCTCAAACCCATAACCCCGGAACGCTTTGCTCGCGCCATGGCTCGCGCGCGCGAACGCCTGCATCAGCGCACGCTGGCGGGTCAACAGGCGCTCGTTGATGCCGCGGCTGTGCTGGATCGATCGAACGGCCGGCGCGTGCGCTTTGTCGTGCGCAGCGGAAAAACACATGAGATCATTCACGTAACCCGCATCGACTGGATTGATGCAGCGGACAATTACCTCCGCCTCCACGTCGGAAACAGGAGCTACATGGTGCGCGGAACGTTGAAACAGGCAGAAGAGGATCTCGACCCCGCGCACTTCGTCCGCATCCATCGTTCGGCGCTTGTCCGCGTCGAACGCATTGTTTCCATTAAGCGGCAGGAGGCCGGCTGGTACATTATTGAGCTCACCGGTGGCGCGCGATTGCGCACCAGCCGACAGTATCTGGACCGCGTGCGTGAACTCAAGGGTGATTCGCGTTCGATGAGCTGAACGTCCGGTGGTACTGCGCGTGCAGCGAGACGGCTGCCGCCCTAGAACACCACCCGCCCACCACGAACGAGTCGCCAGAGATTCATGCGCAATTCAATGGGTTCGGTTCCGTCGAGGAAATATTCGGTGTAGCGCTGTTCCGATGGAGTCGCATCCGTAGCCAACTGCCCGCTGAGACGGTCCAGCTCGGCAATCACGAGATTCCCGGGAGGCACCCAGGGAGCGGCAGCGCGGACGGGATCGGCAAGCTGCAGCATGCGGCCGAACACCGGCGCGGCGAGCCCGCCACCCGCGGCCCCGGCGGCAATGCTGCGTGGCTTATCAAATCCCAGCCATACTCCGGCGACCAGACCGGGCGTCATTCCGACAAACCACACGTCGGCGTTGTTGTCCGTCGTGCCCGTCTTCCCCGCCACCGGAATGTTCGCGCTCACATAACGGCGCACAGAGTTGGCGGTGCCACGCTCCACCACATCGCGCATCATGTCGCGTACGATGTAGGCAACGCCCGCATCGAGGACCAGCGGCGGAACCACGATACGATTTTGCCAAACCACCCGCCCCTTGTCGTCCTCGATCCGGCTGATAAACCGCGGCTCAACGCGCGCGCCTCCGTTGGCAAATACAGAGTACGCGGCGACAAGATCAAGCGGCTGGACCACGGACGCGCCAAGAGCGCTCGACGGAAACGCGGCGATCGGCGACGAAATGCCGGCCGATCTGGCCAGTGAAATAACGGTGTCGATCCCAACACGCGCGGCGAGGGTGATGGCGACAGGATTGCGCGACCTGGTGAGCGCCTCCCGCATGGTCATAGAGCCGAGAAACACGCCATCGGAATTGGATGGGCGGTAGACGCTACGGTTGGACATCGCGATGGCCAGCGCAGTGTCGGCCACGATTTCGTTAGGCGGAACGCTGTCTGCCAACGCCGCGGCGTACACGAACGGCTTGAACGAGGACCCCGGTTGCCGTCGACCATTTACTGCACGGTTAAACGGTGACTGCGCGTAGTCGCGGCCGCCAACCAGTGCGCGGACATCACCCGTCACGGGATCCATGGCCACGACGGCGCCTTGCAGATAGTCGCCGGCGCCCCGGGCCGTGGAGTCGTACACAGGATTGCGATACCCGGGTCGTTGTTCAACTTCGCTCGCTACTTCACGCAGCGCCTCGTAGGCGGCACGCTGCAGCGAAGGATCCACGGTGGTGAACACCCGATAACCGCCCACGGAATCGATGCGGGGGAAGGCACGGCTCGCCTGCACCCTCACCACATCAACGAAGTACTCAGCTGGCACCGACATCCCGCGAAATTCAGCCGTCGTGAGTGGCGTGGCCCGGGCAGCTGCCACCTGATCAGGCGTCAGATATCCCTGCTCTCCCATCAAACGCAGCACCACATCCCGACGTGTTTTCGTGCGTGCTGGATAACGAACCGGATCGTACAACGCCGGTCCTTTTGGCATCGCCGCCAGCGTCGCCGCCTCCGGAATCGTCAGGTGGGACGCGGGTTTCCCGAAATAGTGACGCGCTGCGCTCTCGATGCCGAAATAGTTACGGCCAAAATGAATCTGATTGAGAAACGCCTCCAGGATCTGCTGCTTCGTGTAGCGTTTCTCCATCTCCCGGGCCGCCTGCTGCTCGCGGAGTTTGCGCATCGGAGAGAGATCGCGCCGGTCGATGATGTCGGGATGCATGTTGCCGACAAGCAACTGGGTAATGGTGCTCGCCCCACGAGGACGTCCGCGAACGGCGTCCTTCAACGCACCCGCAATTCCGACCAGGTCAACGCCATCGTGTTGATAAAACCGTTGATCCTCCACAGCGATGAACGCCTGCGCCACATACGGCGGCAGCGTAGACAACGAGATGTTCGTGCGCCACTCCTTGCCCGACTCGCCAATCAACGATCCATCGCGTGCCAACAGGACATTGGACTGCGCTGGCAACACGATGCTCCACGCCTCACCGGTGCCTTGCGGAGGTTGGGACTGCGCGCCCGCGACGAGCGGAAAGCAGATCAGTACAGCGGTAATACGACTGAACACTCTGGATCTCACCTTGTTCTCTGCATGGTGCAGGACTGGAATCACCTGCAAGGTCATTGCTGGGTACCCCACAACGCAACACTTTTCACAGATGCAAACCACGCTGTCGATTGCCGTAGTACAGTTGCGTCCGGAAAAGGGAAATTACGAAGCCAATGTTCGACGTGTCGGCTCGATCATCGCCGAACTGGTCAATCATCCGGCCCGCCCTGAGGTTGTACACTTCCCGGAGGCCGCCCTCTCGGGGTACTTCCTCGAGGGTGGAGTGCGCGACGTCGCTGTAACCGCCGCCACCATGGCCCGGGACGTGGACGAGGCCTATCGGGACGCGCTGGCAACGGCCGCCAACTCCGGATTTGGGGAGCCACAGAGACCCATCGAAGTAGTAGTCGGTTTTTACGAGCTGTGGCGCGAAACGCTGCACAACAGCTCCGCATACATACGCCTGGGCGACAGTGAAGGTCCGACGATACTCCATGTCCATCGCAAGGTCTTTTTGCCCACGTATGGACTGTTCGACGAGGAACGTTTTGTTGAGCGAGGGCATGACATCCGGGCCTTCGATACATCGTGGGGACGCGCGGCGATGCTTATCTGCGAGGACGCCTGGCACTCGCTATCGGCGACCATCGCAGCCATCGACAACGCCGACGTGATCTTTGTGTCCGCTGCAACGCCGGCGCGCGGAATCCACGCAGCGCAGGCGGCAGATGCAGTGGTCAGCGCACCATCGACCGTAACACGATGGGAGCGTTTGCTGCGCGAGATGGCCGAGGAGCACAGTGTCTTTGTTTCGTTTACGAACCTGGTAGGTTCCGAAGGAGGAAAGGTCTTCGCGGGATGCGCGTCCGTACATGGTCCGCGGGGAGACGTGCAGGTGAAGGGTCCGTTGTGGGAAGAAACTGCGCTCGTGGCGGAGCTGAAGTTCAGCGATGTCGCTCGGGCGCGCGCTGACACGCCACTGCTTTCGGATCTGCGAACGGTGTTGCCTCACCTGCGGCGCTCGCTCGACGCCATCGAACGCTCCGAACCAGCGGTTTTGGCGTTCGACGGTGTCGCAACAGACGGGATCAGGACGCGCGCACCCGATCGTTCGAGCGATCGCGCCGCAACCATTCCGATCATCACGGCGCCTCCGCTCGCCACGCTTGGGGGACCGCCGCCGCTCGAGATCGACGCTGATCTCGTGGAGCGCTGGCTGATTCGCTTCCTGCGCGACGAGATGGCACACCGCGGGATGAAACACGCCGTCGTCGGTGTGTCGGGCGGTGTTGATTCAGCTGTAACGGCGTTCCTCGCCGCCCGTGCGCTGGGGCCCGAACGCGTACTGGGCGTGCGACTGCCGTATCGCACCAGCAGCCCTGCGAGTCTTGAACACGCACAGCTTGTTATTGACGCGCTGGGAATACGGTCGCGAACGATTGATATCTCGCAGGCCGTAGACGGCTACCTCGCGCACGAATCGGACGCTGGTGGCGGACGCCGCGGCAATGTCATGGCGCGCACCCGGATGATCGTTCTCTTTGATCAGTCGGCGCGTGAAGAGGGCGTACCGTTAGGCACCGGGAACAAGAGCGAACGTCTGTTTGGCTATTTCACATGGCATGCAGACGATTCTCCACCGATTAATCCCGTTGGTGATCTCTTCAAGACGCAGGTGTGGGCGCTGGCTCGGCACCTGGGTGTGCCTGATGTGATCATCAATAAGCCCGCGTCTGCCGATCTCATCGAGGGACAAACCGACGAAAGCGATTTCGGTATCAGCTATGCAGTGGCCGATCAGATACTCAACTGGATTGTTGCCGGATACTCGGCGGCCGAGATTGTGAAGCACGGCTTCGCGGAAGCGGACGTGCGTCTTGTTAAGCGGCGGGTGGATGGGACACACTGGAAGCGAAGGCTCCCCACCGTGGCCATGTTGTCGCACAACGCGATTGGCGAGTCGTACCTGCGTCCGGTCGACTACTAGGAGGCGAAGGTGCGATACACCCTGAAGCTCCGCGACATCGTGATTGGATGGAGCGACCTCAGCCATCGTGACCCCGCCGCGCGCCTGGCCCGCGGCGAGTTCCGACGCGGACTTGGCTACGAATTGGTCGAACCGATATTTGTCCTGCGCCCTGTTGATCCGGCCGCCCCGGGGTACGATGAAATGGCGCAGCGATACCGCCGGGCGCGCGACATCCTGCAGCTGTCGTTGCATACCGATGACGGTGCATTGGTGGACACGTCGCGGATCGATATCCGGACCGGCGCGGCCGAGGGCTCGCTCGTGATCGAAGTTGCTATCGTGGACTCGAATTTCTGGACCGAAGCGGGTTGAGAAGCACTTCGCGCGCCGCCGGGGTATGCGCAACCCACCGCGCGAGTGAAACTTGCGCAGCCTGTGATCCGTCGTGAAACCGGCTCGTTTCGACCCTCCACCGTGTCACCTCCCGAGGAGCGTAGCTTTATGAAATCGATCATGAAGGTTCTCGCAGCAGCGGCGGTATTGATCGGCACCGTACCGGCCGTTGCACACGCGCAGCGTGCTCTGCCGGTGGGGGCGTATCAGATCCTGCCCGGCGAAGGGTTCGCGGGTGGTTTCGACCTGACCACGGTGACCTTCGATGTCGAAGAAGGAGGCTGGACCATTCTGATGGCGGGCTCACTCGTGGCCAAAAGCACCCTCAAGTTCGAAGGCGCCGACATTGTCATGATCACCGATCTTGAAGGTGAGATGATGTGCCCTGGGACCGCGAAGTATCAGGTAAAGAAGACGGACAAAGGACACACGCTCAAGCCCCTCGAAGACCCCTGCCCTGAGCGCGGCGAGATCATCTCAACACTGCTCCTGGTCAAACGCGGCTGATTTCATATTGCTGCAAACAAGCGCACGTCCGGATCTCCGGGCGGGCGCTTCTGCAACAGTTATTAAGCTGTGACTAGAGTACGTCGGCGGCCACTGATTCACGGCTGGAACGGCGTACCGGATCGCGCAGTTCACAGATGATGCGCACGGCGATCGCATCAAGCAGCGTACGATCGGGCATCCGCGAACCCTGAAACGGGAGAGGGACATCGAAACCGTCTCCGGCACGGCGCGGAATCAGGTGCACGTGATAATGAAACACGTTCTGCCCTGCCGCTTCGCCCGAGTTCACAATGATGTTCAGATCGTCGGAGCCACCCAGGCCGCGAATAATCGGTCCGAGCTGTAGCGCGACGTCGAACAGGTGAAGCGCCAAGTCCGACGGCACGTCGTTGAGCGACTCGAAGTGTTCCCGCGGAACGATGAGCACATGACCGGGCGACACGGGCTGGATGTCCATGAATGCGATTGCTCGTGCGTCCTCATAACAGATGGACGCTTCGCCGGCGCCCTTGACGATCTCGCAGAAAATGCAATGGTCATGAGTCATTTCGACCTCGAATGGCTGTTGTTTGGGCAATGGAGTCGTGCATTTGTGATGCGAGCGGCGTGCCTGAATGTGGACGATCGGCGTAAGACGTTGCTACATAATCTGTTATGGCTAACAACTGTCACCGGGCCCGATGCGGACCGGCGCCGCAATAGTGTGGGTGCGCTGCACCTTCGCATCAATTCCGCGAACACGTGAGACAGCGCGCCGTTTTTCATGTAGTATTGGAAGTTCGGCTTCCCCAATTTTGAATTCCCATGGCTACTCAGACAAAACCCACGCGTAAGGCTCGCCCGGCGCTCGACAGCGCGCAGCTCCGCGCCGTGTACCGCACGATGCTGCTCTCGCGCCGCATCGACGACAAGGAGATACAACTCAAGCGCCAGAACAAGATCTTTTTCCAGATATCCGGCGCCGGACACGAAGCGATCACGGTCGCGGCCGGCATGCTCTTCAAGCCCAAGTACGATTGGTTCTACACGTATTATCGCGATCGCGGCCTCTGCCTCGCACTCGGCATGACAGCGGCGGAAATGTTGTACTCAGCAGTTGGTGCGGCCGTGGACCCGAACTCAGGAGGGCGACAGATGCCCTCGCACTTCGGGCACAAGGATCTCAACATCGTGAACGCATCGTCTCCAACGGGCACGCAGTTCCTGCAGGCGGTTGGCTGCGCCGAGGGAATCCAGAAAGCCGAAACGCTGGGCATCACCGAAGGATTCCAGTCCGACGAAATCGTGTACGTCTCGTCCGGAGACGGAACGACCAGCGAAGGCGAGTTCTGGGAGTCGATGAACACTGCCTGCAATCTCAAGCTTCCAGTCGTGTACGTCATTCAGGACAATCAATATGCAATTTCGGTCCCGGTTGAGGTGAACACCGCTGGCGGTTCAATCTCCAAGCTCGTTGCATCGTTCCCGAATCTGTATATCCAGGAAGTGGACGGCTGTGATTTCATGGCAAGTTATGAAACCATGAAGCGGGCCGTGGACCACGCCCGGGCCAGAAAAGGTCCGGCATTTGTGCACGCTCATGTGATCCGCCCGTACTCGCATTCGCTCTCCGATGACGAGGTGCTGTATCGTCCGGCCGAGGAGATCGCTGATGACGCACGGCGCGATCCGATCAAG
Organism: Gemmatimonadaceae bacterium; assembly: GCA_041749115.1. GTDB lineage: Bacteria > Gemmatimonadota > Gemmatimonadetes > Gemmatimonadales > Gemmatimonadaceae > JBGTBX01. The sequence goes on along the minus strand of JBGTBX010000167.1, from coordinate 10,176 downwards.
ACGTTCCCGGAGTGGCTGACGGCACAAGGGCATGCCACCGAAGAGCAGCTGAATGAAATTCGTGAATCGGTGGATGCTGAAGTATTGGCCGCAACGGATGACGCGCTCGCCCAGCCGCAACCTGATGCAAGCACGATCTACTACGGTGTGTACTCGCCGGACGTGGATCCCACCAGTGAGCAGTTCGACACCGAGGATGATCCGCATTCCAGCGGCAACGAGACCACGATGGTTGAGCTGCTGAACGCGTGCATGCGTGACGAGATGCGGCGCGATCCACGCATCGTCGTCTTCGGTCAGGACGTCGCGGATGTTTCGCGTCCGCAATACGAGGGCAAGGTGAAGGGCAAGGGCGGCGTGTTCAAAGTGACGCACGGTTTGCAGAAGGAGTTCGGCGGGGCGCGTGTGTACAACTCTCCGCTGGCGGAAGCCAACATTGTCGGCCGTGCAATCGGTATGGCGCACCGCGGCTTCAAGCCTTTGGTCGAGGTGCAGTTCTTCGACTACATCTGGCCCGCGTACATGCAGATCCGTGACGAGCTGGCGACGATGCGCTGGCGGTCGAACAATACGTTCACCGCGCCGGTTGTCATTCGCACGACGTACGGTGGCTATATCCGTGGTGGCGTGTATCACTCGCAGACCGGTGCAGCGCTCTTTACACACTGTCCTGGACTTCGCGTTGTGTGCCCGGCGAACGCCCTTGATGCCAACGGCCTTTTGCGCACCGCGATTCGCTGCGACGACCCGGTGATCTTCCTGGAGCACAAACATTTGTACCGGCAGACGTACAACAAGGCCGCGTACCCGGGTCCGAACTTCATGATTCCGTTCGGCAAGGCACGGGTGGTCCGACCTGGTACCGACGTGACGCTCGTGACCTATGGTGCCACAGTTCAACGTGCGTTTGCTGCCGCCAATCAGATCGCCGACGAAGGAATCTCCGTAGAAGTCATTGATCTGCGCACGCTGTCACCATGGGACAAGGAAACGGTGTACGAATCCGTGAAGCGCACGGGTCGTGTGATCGTCGCGTATGAGGATTCGATCTCGTGGGGTTATGGTGCCGAGATCGCGGCGCGTGTTGCTGATGACTGCTTCGCGTGGCTGGATGCCCCAGTGCGACGCGTGGGCTCGACGGACACGTTCGTGGGGTACGCGCCGCAGCTGGAAGACGCGATTCTCCCACAGATTCAGGATTTCACCGACGCGTATCGCGAGATCGTCGCGTTCTGATTCAGTGGTTGCCGGGCAGCGCCTTTACTAAGCAGAGGCGCTGCTCAGAGCGGCCGGCATGACGAGTCGGTTCGTTGCAGCGAGCCCGGCTCCCTGCGCCGCTGGGGCGTGACATCCACCCACCCGGACCTCGAATCGCAGCGAGTCCTTGATCTTCGCAGCTGCGCTCAGTTATTCGAAGCTCGGCTCGTAGACCTCTACCTCGGCCGGTTTCATGGCCGGATTGCGACGCAGTGTGCGAACACAGGTATTCCAGCGGAGAATCGCGTCATCATTGCCGGCCGGCCGCACCTTTTCTGCTTCGTCATACGACTTGAGCGCGCGGTCAACCCACTCATGCGCCATTTGCGGAGCGAACGGCATACCCCGCTCCATGATGGCCTTGGCCCAACGCTCACAGATCAATCCCTGAAAGTACGCGGATCGATATGCGTCTCCGGTGAAGCGGGCGACTGCTTCGTTTGCCTGCCGCAGACCTGAACTCTGTGTCGTGCCGAACTGGTCTGTAAGTGCCAGAATGTAGGTCTCGATCGCTTCGACGTTGGTCGGCTCAAGCTGGAGCACGTCGAGACAGATGCTCTCTGCGGCCACGGAATCGTTCAGCAGGCGATACCGGTGTGCCTTATCGAGCGCCGCACGGACACCATCTTTCGTGATCGGTTTCAGTTCCATCGTTCCCTCCTACCTGTGTTTTGGATCCTCAGCTCGCGTTCCCCTCACGAATCGCTCGTGCCCCCGGTGCTGCGCCACAGCTTATTCCGACACCGTCCGTCTTCCCGGTAACCACACAGATTCAGCGATCGCTCCTTTTCCCCCTGAATAATCTCACCAGCTTCACGACCGGGTCATAAAACTCATCTACCACGCGTTCCTTCAGTGGAATGATGGCGTTGTCTGTGATAGCAATGTGTTCAGGACAGACCTTTGTGCAGCACTTGGTGATATTGCAGTAGCCGATGCCTTGTTCTTCCTTGAGAGGTCGGAGTCGATCCTCGACATCAAGCGGATGCATTTCCAACGCCGCGGTGTACACCATAAAACGCGGTCCGATGAACTCCTCGTGTTTGTGGTGATCGCGCAGCACGTGGCACACGTCCTGGCACAAGAAGCACTCAATACATTTTCGGAATTCCTGCACGCGATCGACGTCTGACTGCTGCATGCGCCAGGTTCCGTCGGGGGCGTCGGGTTTGCGCGGCTTGAACTTTTTGATCCTTTTCTTGATCTCATAGTTCCACGACACGTCGGTCACCAGATCGCGCACGTGAGGAAAAGCGCGCATCGGTTCCACGGTCACCGGCTTGTCTGCGGGCAGCTCGTCCATGCGCGTCATGCACATCAACTTGGGCATCCCGTTGATTTCGGCAGAACATGAGCCGCACTTACCCGCCTTGCAGTTCCATCGGATCGCCATGTCCGGCGCTTCTTCGGCCTGAATCTGATGCATCGCGTCGAGGACGACCATCCCCTCGGACACCTCCGTTTGATAATCTGCGAAGGTGCCTGTTCCGCGTTCGCCACGCCATACCTTGAATGTCGTCTTGGCCATGCGACTCCACTGAGTGAAAGCGAAACGGGCTAACTCTTTTCCGCTTCAATAACCTGCGCGAGTTCAGCCGGTATCGGTACCAGGGGAACGCGCTCCAATTCCATATTCCCATCACGTCCCTTGCGCAGCACGATGTTGAACTTGCCGTACGAGGGGTCCTTCTCGGGATAGTCATCGCGGAAATGACCACCGCGACTTTCCTTTCGGTCAATTGCAGCTCGGGCGATTGCCTCCGAGATCGTCAACAAATTGTCGAGGTCGAGCGCGGTGTGCCAACCGGGGTTGTATTCGCGATTGCCATGAACCGCCACCCCACGCGCACGCTCTCTCAATTGACTGATACCATCGAGCGCTCGATTCATTTCTTCTTCGATGCGGACAATCCCCACAAGGTCCTGCATCATACCCTGCAATTCATGCTGAATGGCGTAGGGTGACTCGCCGTCATCGCCGCGATCAAACGGTTCGAGCGTATAGCGGGCGGCGGCTTCCACAGAATCCTGAGGGACAGTCGTCTCTCCCTTCTCGTTCGCATAGGCCGCTGCATACTCACCGGCCCGCTTCCCGAACACCAGCAGATCAGAAAGCGAGTTACCGCCGAGTCGGTTGGCACCGTGCAGTCCGGCAGCGCATTCACCTGCCGCGAACAGTCCGGGCACAGTCGACATCTGCGTATCACCATCCACACGAATGCCACCCATCACATAGTGTGTGGTCGGGCCAACCTCCATCGGAACTTGCGTGATATCGATGTTCGCCAGCTGCTTGAACTGATGATACATGCTGGGAAGCTTCCGCTTGATGTGCTCAGCAGCGTCCGGCAACTTTTCCTTGATCCACGCGATATCCAGATAGACGCCGCCGTGCGGACTGCCGCGTCCTTCACGCACTTCCCGCTGAATGCAACGCGCCACGTGATCGCGGGTGAGCAATTCCGGCGGACGCCGCGCACTTTTGTCGCCGCGCACATACCGCCAGCCTTCTTCGGCATTGTCCGCCGTCTGCGGCCGGTAGTTCTCCGGAATGTCGTCGAACATGAAACGTTTGCCTTCGGAGTTCCGCAGTACACCTCCCTCACCCCGCACACCCTCTGTCACCAGAATGCCACGCACACTCGGCGGCCACACCATTCCAGTCGGGTGAAACTGAATGAACTCCATGTCCTGCAGATCGGCACCCGCCTGATACGCGAGCGAGTGTCCGTCGCCGGTGTACTCCCAGCTGTTTGACGTGATGCGGAACGACCGGCCAACACCTCCTGTCGCCAGCACCAACGCCTTGCTTCGGAACACCTTGATACGACCGCGCTCGCGATCGTACGCCAGCGCGCCACACACACGATCGCCATCCTTCAGCAGGGTCACGACCGTCACTTCCATATGCACGTCGATGCCCTGATGGATCGCGTGGTCCTGCAGCGTGCGAATCAGCTCGAGCCCCGTGCGATCGCCCACATGTGCCAACCGTGGGTAGCGATGCCCGCCGAAGTTGCGCTGCAAAATGCGACCGTCTTTCGTGCGATCGAACACAGCGCCCCACGCTTCGAGTTCGCGAACCCGGTCGGGCGCTTCCTTGGCGTGCAACTCTGCCATGCGCCAGTTGTTGACGTACTGCCCTCCACGCATGGTGTCAGCAAAGTGCGTTTTCCAGCCGTCACGGTCGTCGACGTGCCCCATGGCAGCCGCCATTCCTCCTTCGGCCATCACCGTGTGCGCCTTGCCCAGGAGCGACTTGCACACAACGCCCACGCGTACCCCCGCGTCAGCCGCTGCGATGGCGGCACGGAGCCCCGCGCCACCTGCGCCAATAATCAGGACATCATGTTCAACCTGCTCGAACGCATCCATCAGAACAACCTCAGATCGGTGATGATGCCCATTGAGCAGAGCCGGATGTACACGTCGGTGCTCGCTACGGAAATCAGACTCGCCCACGCCCATTTCATGTGGCCACGATTGCACACGGTGGACGCCCGGTACGCCATTTTGCGGATCGGTGCCGTACTGATCGTGTCCATCAGACCGCCAAGGATGTGACGCATGGAATGGCAGCCGAACGTGTAGCCGCTAAGCAATACGACGTTGAGCAACATCACGAGCGATCCCACGCCGATGCCGAAGTGTTTGGCTCCGCTGCTGTCGGCAAACTGAAAGCCGAGCAGCGCGTCATAGAAGAGGAACATGAGGAAGATCGCGGACAGAAGAAGTCCGTATCGATGCAGGTTCTGCATGATGAGGGGAAAACTGTTTTCTCCCCAGTACGATTTTCGCGGCTCTCCCACAGAACAACCCGGCGGATCTGCCCAGAACGCTTTGTAGTATGCGCCGCGATAGTAGTAGCAAGTGAATCGAAACAGCGCAGGCACAGGGAGAATCAGCAGCGCCGGCGAAAAGGGAACGAATGCCGGCCACCACCCGGGTTTTGGCCCAAACCAGGAATGCGGGGAATCACCGAAGAGTTCTGGCGAGTAGAACGGCGAGAGATAGGGGCCGTGCGTGTAATGTGCATTCTGAAATGCGGCCCACGTGGCGTACACGATAAACGAAGTCAGCAAGGTAACGACGAACACGTTAGGCACCCACCAGGCATCCCGCCGGAGTGTCTCACCGAACCCGCGCTGTTCCAGCACCGGCAACGACCGCTGCATACTCCTCCCCTGAGTGTGGTCACTGTCCCACAAAGTGTGTCGCGTGAAGCGCGCAAATGAACCGTGGCGACCGCCATCTGTCAATCAAAACGGACGCCTTGACGGACCGCATTGCGTCAGCCGGCGCGACTCCCGCTGCCAGGACACCGTGTCCAGGCGCTGCATAGGGTGCGGGATATGTAGCTCCACTGGGACTTCCCACAGTATACAGGGCGTTCAGAATGCGCTTTCGTGGTCTGCACACCGAGTTCGCGGACATATCACGCCAGAGGCATTATGACGGCACAAAGAGTGCAACAACAAAGCGCCATGTGGGCCAGCGACGCACAACGAGACCGCGCCTTTGAAATGATTGGCGGCACCCCCAGTGTAACTCTGCACCGGAAACAGCACGCACGTCTGGACGCCCAGCGGCGGAGAATCGCAGGACTGCTGGTGTTTGCGTCGGCGGTGTGGCTGGCGGTTGCCGCGTTCATCGGCTGACGACTCGTTAGGCGGAGGCAACCGCGCCCCCCTGCCCTTCCGTTGGCAGGCCAATTGGGGATAACGTAAAGATCCCCTACCGTCGTCACTCAATGCCCGACGCTTCACCCGCACGACCCCCCGCCCGGCACTGGCTCCGCGAGAGCATTGTCGCCAAGCTCCTGGCGTATTACGGAGCGCTGTTCTTCGCCGGGTACGCAAGCCAGACCTACCTGCCCGACGCTATCGCCACACGCATCTCGGCGATGATCGCTCCGATGATAAGCGTGGCTCCAGCTGACGGATCGGTATTCCCGACCTCGCGCTCTGGTTCGCTGGGGGGCGCTGTGACCTCGGGTCATGACATCGCGTTGCTGGCGCTCTTCGTCTGCACGGTGTCGATCCTGCTGGCCATGCCCATGGCCTGGACGTACATGCATACTCGGAAGGCCAAGGGCTATCAACAATCCGTAGTCCACACCATCGTCCTCATGCCGGCAATCGTGGCGGCGATTTCTGTCCTGGTCCGGAACAACTTCGCGCTCGCGTTTGCGCTCGCCGGCATCGTGGCCGCGGTCCGCTTTCGGACAAACCTCGAAGACTCAAAGGACGCGGTTTTCATTTTTGCTGTGAGTGCTCTGGGGCTGGCCTGCGGTGTTCACATCGAGTTCGCTGCAGTGCTTTCGTTCATGTTCTCGGCCCTCGCCCTGGCCCTCTGGTACTCAGATTTCGGCCGCACGCCGCCTGCTCTGGAGGGGCAGCGCGCCGACGAGAGCATGCAGCGCGCCCTGGCGATCGCGAATCGTACCAGTCAGTTCGTCGCCAGGATCGATCGAGAGGTGCTGGGAGGCATGGCGCCCGCGCAACTCGAAGCGTTGGCGACGCGGGTCAGAAAACGACGCAGCGAAGTGCTGGGCGACGATGGACCCGATAGCTTTGACGGCGAGCTGATGCTTGAGATCAGCGATCTCGAAGCCGGACAGCGGGTCCTTGAGGCCGTGCTGAAGGAACGAACGAAACGTTTCGCTTTACTGCGGAGCGAGGACAAAGACGGTACTACGGCACTGGCGTACGGTATTAAGCTGAGACGAGGAGTGCGACTGAACGAATTGGCGGTGATCGTGGAAAGGGAGTGCAACCCGTTCGTCGCGTCAGTATTCATTGACACTCACGGAGAGCAACCATGAACCGATTTTCAATTACCGTGCTAACCCATGCGATGCTTCTCACCGGCCTCGCCGTTTTCCCTGATCCTGCGCAGGCACAGGAGCGCTCCGCCGCCGAAGAAGCGCGCGCCGATTCGGTGAAACGTGCCGAACGCGCCGCGAAGGCCAACAAGCTCGCCCTTTTTGCCACTGATGAATTGCTTGAGTTCACCCTGGTCGCGAACTTCGATGCAATTTCGCGCGACCGTGACTCCCTCAGCACGAAGCGTTTTACGGGCGTGCTCACGGTCAAGGACACGGCCGGAGACGATCGACACATTCCCGTGCAGCTGCGCACCAGAGGGCATTTCAGACTGGCCTCACGCAATTGTCGCTTTGTGCCCCTACGGATCGATTTTCCCGATAGTATGCGCAAGGGTACTCCCTTCGCCGGACAGGAAGACATTAAGCTTGGCACGCATTGTCAGTCAAACGACCGGTACGAGACGTACACCCGCCGTGAATATCTGGCGTACAGGATCTTCAATGAGCTGACGGAGAAGTCACTGCGGGCGCGACTGGCACGGGGCACATATGTCGACTCTGCATCGGGCAAGACCGTGGATACACGCACCGCGCTGTTTATCGAAAACGAGGATGATGTCGCAAAACGGATGGGTGCGAAAATCCGGGAGATTCGTCGCGCCCTCTTTGCGGACGTAGACCGCAACACGCTCGTCACCGTGCTGATTTTTGAATACCTGATCGGGAACACGGACTGGTCTTTGTCGGCGCTGCACAACATGCGCCTCGCGCAGACCGCCGACTTCACTTACTACCCGCTGGCGTACGATTTCGATTTCTCAGGGTTGGTCGACGCACAATATGCCAGCGTCAGTCCCCTCATCGGCACGAAGAACGTAAAGGAGCGTGTCTATAGGGGACCGTGCCTCAAGCCGGAAGAATTGGTCCCGATGGCGCAGAAATTTTCGTCGGCCAAGGGCGCCATTCTCGCGCAGGTCAACGCGGTTCCCGGGTTTGCGGAGCGTGACATTAAGCAGGCTACGGAGTATCTGGAGCAGTTCTTCAAGATTACGGAGGATCCGCGCCGGTTCAAACGCGTATTCATTGACGATTGCGAGGATCGGCCCGGCGCGTAGCTATCGTTTCATCCGAGCGGCATCGGCCGCTCGGACACGGCGAGACGGATCTCCGACGCAGCAACCGCTATAACGAAGAAGGGCCCATCCGATCGCACGGATGGGCCCTTCAACATTTTGCGTAACGTCCGCTCAATTACCTGGTTTTTTCTTCTTGAAGCGCCCCATGATGCCACCTTTCACCGCGTCCTTCACGGACTCCTTGGCACCTTCGCGCAAACCTTCCTTCATCCCCTCCATCACGCCCAGTCGCGTTGCGGCGACGAGCGAATCCAGATTAATCGAGGCCGGGTCGCATGCCGCGCTCCCCTTGCCGTGCTCTTCCTCACAGTCCTCCTTCGCTTGCTCCATCGCCTGCTTCATTTCGGCGATCTGAGCATCCATATCAACGACCTGATAATCCTTCGGGATCTCGAAAACCGCGGCGTCAAGATTCGTCTTGCTGAACTCGGTCATCTCCATCGTCGTGGTGGAGGTTGTCGCCTTCCCTTTATCGTCGGTTGTGGTCGTCACCGACACTTGCTTCAGTGGGAAGCCCGCCGGACGATTCTTCTCCGCGTCCATCAACTTCTTCATCCCGTCACCGCCCAGGGCTGACGCCGAACGTGTGAATCGTTCGGACCACGCTGCGAAGGCGCGATCAGAGATGAACTCGTTGGCCATGAACGCGTTCGTGACCGTTGCGGTCTTCGTGTGAACCTTTTTGCCGAACACCGAAACATCGGTGTCATACGACTGCGAGATTTCGTAGTGATGTGTGGCGTAGCCCAGCATCGACGGGCCGGCACCTTTATCCACCACGTTGTACGTGATGTTCTGGAAGTCCATCTTCACAAAGCTGCCGACTGCACCAAAGGCAGCGCCCATCGCCTCCGGCTTCATGGTGGTCGCCGTCTTCTCTTCGGGGGAAACCATGGCCATCGTGCCCTTTTCGGCGTCCATGATCATGTAGCCGCCCTTCGGTTGCCCGGGTCCCGTACCGACGAAGTCCATGCGAAGTTTGCCGGGGACGACCTTCACGTTCATGGACGGAAGTGGCTGCGCGCCCTGCTTCTGATCGGCGTCGACGGAGACCTTCCAGGAGAAGCTCCACCCGTTAATCATTGCCGACGGTCGGGCGGCGATCGCGACAACCGCCACCGACGTGACAACGAGGGCGGCGCGCATTCCTGCCGTAAATTTCATAGGGAGCTCCTGGCGTGGGGAATGATCAGGTGAGACACCGTGCATACGACGCATCGCACAAAGTCGTGCGCAAGACCCCTCAGCGTTCCAAGTTCGCGCTCCTGCCCTTATTCCTCAAGGGTTGGGCGCCCGCGCTGGGCAGGTCGTACTCAATTAAACGCAGAAAGTAGTGAAAGGGTGACACCGGATTGCGGTGACGCATCAGCGCTCGCGCCTATCCAGCCGTATTTTCGGTAACTATTGTAGCGGAACGTGCGCTCGTTCGTTCTGCCACCGGCGCCGAGGGCGTCGCGCAACGCTTCCCTCCGGTGAGACCGGTCGGACCCTGCCCTGCACCGTGCGGCGTACTGCCGTACTCCCACCCGTTTTGGAGGTTTGGATGTCTTCGCGGATACTGTCTTCCTGGCGCACGATCCTCGCCGCTTTCGTTGCTGTTGCGTTGGCCGCCCCTCAGGCCTCGGCGCAATCGCGCATCACGTCGCCCAAGGAGTTCCTTGGTAACAACATCGGCGACAACTACTTCCTGCCGACGTACGACCAGTTTACGGCGTACTGGCGCAAGATCGACGGCGAGTCCAACCGGATGCGGGTGATGGAGATCGGCAAGACCGCCGAGGGACGTCCGCAACTGGCGGCGATTGTGACCGCTGCCGAAAATTTTGCTAAACTGGACCGCTACAAGGAGATCTCACAACGGTTGCACGCGGCGCGCGGATTGACCGATGCGCAAGCTCGTGCGCTCGCGAAGGAAGGCAAGAGTGTCGTGTGGATCGACGGCGGATTGCACGCCAC